>CAMJOE010000058.1:0-16642 GCA_946407485.1 uncultured Prevotellaceae bacterium
CACGCATCAGCGGCATAGACGACGACTCGCTCCGCCAGAGCCTGAGCGACTTCGAGGGTGTCGAGCACCGGCTGCAGAAAGTGGCACGCGTGGGCGGAGTCCAGTACATCAACGACTCGAAGGCTACCAATGTAGATGCCTGCTGGTACGCTCTCGAAAGCATGACCACGCCGACGATCCTCATCATCGGCGGTAAGGACAAAGGCAACGACTACAATGCCATCAAGGACCTCGTCCAGAAGAAGTGCGCCGGCCTCGTCTATCTCGGAGCCGACAACACCAAATTGCACGATTTCTTCGATGGAATGGGCATTCCTGTGGCCGACACCAACAATATGAAGGACTGCGTTGAGGCATGCCACCGCATGGCAAAGCCAGGCTACACCGTTCTGCTCAGCCCGTGCTGCGCAAGCTTTGACCTCTTCAAAAACATGGAGGACCGAGGCGAACAGTTTTGTGAACAAGTGAGGAACCTATAGTAACTATAATATATATAGTACCTATAAAATAATGACCAATGAAACTAAATAAACTGAAAGACAAGACGTGGATACACGGCGACCTTGGCATCTGGGCGGTCTTCATCCTGCTGTGCGCCACCTCGCTCATCGAGGTCTATAGCGCCAGCTCACGCATGACGTTTGCCTCCGGAGCGTATTGGGACCCCATCATGCAGCACGCATCTTTCATGCTCATGGGTATATTCATCGCCTGGCTCGTGCATCTCATCCCCTGCAACTACTTCAAGCTCTTCTGCACCATTGGTATGTTCCTGTCGCTTTTCCTGCTGATAGCGGTGCTGGCGATAGGGCAGAAGACGAACGACGCGGGCCGATGGATATCCATTGGCTTCATCAGGTTCCAGCCCAGCGAACTCGCCAAGCTGAGCCTCGTCGGCTTTAGCTGCTTCATCCTCTCCTCGTTGCGCGACGAGAAGGGTGCCAGTCCGATGGGCTTCAAAATAGTAGCCATGATGGCATTCATCACGATTCTGCTCATTTTCACTGAGAATGCATCGACCGCCTTTATCATAGCCATCGTCATGTACGGCATATGCTTTTATGCGCAGATCCGCAAGAAGATACTCATCGGTGCGCTCGTATTGGGCATGCTGGGCATAGGCAGCATCTTCGCCGTGGCGTACTCCATCCCGGAGAAAACGCTGACGGAATGGCAGATGTCGTCGGGGCCTCTGCATCGCGTGCCGACGTGGATCCACCGCATTACGGACAAGCAGGAGCGTCCTGCCGATCCCCGCGACTATCGCCCGCAGGACAATCCGCAGAAGGCTTACGCGAAGGTGGCCATCGCCACGAGCAACGTCATCGGACGCGGCCCGGGGAACAGCCGCCAGCGTGACTTCATCCCGCAGGCTTTCTCTGATTTCATCTACGCCATCATCATCGAGGAGCTTGGCCTCCTTGGCGCGGTGACGGTGCTCGTCCTGTATCTCGTCCTGATGTACCGCTCGATGCGCATCGCCCAGAAATGCAAGGCGCTCTTCCCCTCCTATCTTGTGATGGGCCTCTCCCTGATGATAGTGGTGCAGGCCATGATGAATATGGCGGTCGCTGTCGGCGCATTCCCCGTCACGGGCCAGCCGTTGCCGCTCGTCAGCCGAGGCGGAACGAGCCTCTTCATCACCTGTACCTACATCGGCATGATACTGAGTGTGAGCCACACGGCAAAGCGTAAACCTGAATACGAAAGCAGACAGCTGGAGACGGCTGAAGCGTAACATATATTAATTGATGTACATGAACGGACTGAGAGTTATAATAAGCGGCGGCGGCACGGGCGGACACATCTTCCCCGCCATCAGCATTGCCAATGCGTTGCGAGAGATAGACCCCGATGCCGAGATACTTTTCGTGGGCGCAGAGGGCAGGATGGAGATGCAGCGCGTACCTGCTGCGGGCTACAAGATAATAGGACTGCCGGTGCGCGGCCTGCTCAGGCCTCTGTGGAAGCCGGGCAACATCAGCATCCTGATGGACTTTCTGAAGAGCAAGCGCATGGTGAAGCAGACGCTGCGCGACTTCAAGCCGCAGGTGGCGGTCGGCGTGGGCGGATATGCCAGCTCGGCGACCCTCAACGCCGCCTACGAGTTGGGCATCCCCTGCCTTATTCAGGAGCAAAACAGTTTTGCAGGTCTGACGAACAAGACACTCGCGAAGAAGGCGCGGAAGATATGTGTGGCATACGAGGGGATGGAGCGTTTCTTCCCCAAGGACCGTATCCTGCTGACGGGCAATCCTGTGCGTCAGAGCCTGCTGAACGACAGCTTGACGCGCGAGGAGTGTGCGGCAGCATTCGGCCTCAATCCGTCGAAGCCCACCGTTCTGCTCATCGGGGGCAGCCTCGGGGCACGTACGCTGAACGAGAGCGTCATCCGCAACCTCTCCCGCATCGCTGCGTCGTCGGTGCAGTTCATTTGGCAAACGGGCAGTTATTATAAGAAGGAGATAGAGCAGATGCTCGACGTGAAGGGCAAGCCGACGAACCTTGTGGCGACGGATTTCATCAGCCGCATGGACCAGGCCTATTGCCTGGCCGACCTGGTCATCAGCCGTGCCGGTGCCGGCAGCATCAGCGAGCTCTGCCTCCTGGGCAAGCCGAGCATCCTGGTGCCCAGCCCCAACGTGGCGGAAGACCACCAGACGCACAACGCGATGGCTTTGGTGAACAAGCACGCCGCCCTGTTTGTGCGCGATGCCGACGCCCCCGAGCAGCTCATCCCCCTCGCGCTGGAGACGGTGGTCGATACGGAAAAGCTGAAGACGCTCGGCGAGAATGCCTCCGCGATGGCGCTGCGCGACTCGGCCCGCATCATTGCAGAGGAGGTCATCAAGCTGGCAAAGGAAAGCCAGAGGTAATAACGAAAGAACGATATAACGTCATAAAGAAGAGGAGAAAGCATGGAGATAAAGGCTGTTTACTTTGTGGGCATCGGCGGCATCGGCATGAGTGCCATTGCCCGCTACTTCCTGAGCCGCGGCATGGTGGTTGCCGGTTACGACAAGACGCCGAGCGAACTCACCGGGCAACTCGAGAAGGAGGGTGCCCTGGTTCATTATGAGGACGATACGGACCTCATACCAGACCCGTGCCTCGACAAGGCGCACACGCTCGTGGTCTATACGCCAGCCATTCCTGAGGAGCACGGCGAGCTGACCTTCTTCCGCTCTCATGGCTTCGAGGTGCAGAAACGTGCTCAGGTGCTTGGCTCGCTGACGCGTTCCTACAAGGGACTCTGCGTGGCCGGCACGCACGGCAAGACGACGACCTCGAGCATGACGGCGCACATGCTCCACCAAAGTCATATCGACTGCAACGCCTTCCTGGGCGGCATCACGAAGAACTACGGGACGAACTACATCCTGAGCAAGACGAGCCCCTACGTGGTGATTGAGGCCGACGAGTTCGACCGCTCGTTCCACTGGCTTTCACCCTTCGCCAGCGTCATCACGGCCACCGACGCCGACCACCTCGACATCTACGGCACGGAGGAGGCTTACCTGGAGAGCTTCAGCAAATACAGCAGCCTGATACAGCCCGGCGGCTACCTCGTCCTCCACACGGGCTTGAAGATGAAGCCTGCCGTGCAGGACGGCGTGACCCTCTTCACCTACAGCCGCGAGGCGGGTGACTTCCACGCCGAGGACGTCCGCATAGGCGACGGCCGCATCGTCTTCAACCTCGTCTCGCCCCTCGGCGACATCGCGGACATCGAATTGGGTGTGCCCGTCAGCGTCAACATCGAGAATGGCATCGCGGCGATGGCACTGGCTCAGATAGCCGGCGCCACGGCCGACGAGATACGGCGCGGCATGGCCTCCTTCCGAGGCGTTGACCGCCGCTTCGACTTCCACATCAAGACGGACAGGATGGTCTATCTGAGCGACTACGCCCACCATCCGAACGAGATACGCTGCAGTCTGGAGAGCCTGCGCGAACTCTACCGCGGGCGCCGCATCAAGGCTATCTTCCAGCCGCACCTCTACACCCGGACGCGCGACTTCTACCACGAATTCGCCGACGCCCTCTCGCTGCTCGACGACGTCTGCATCGTGGACATCTATCCGGCACGCGAGGAGCCCATCCCAGGCGTGACAAGCGCGCTCATCTACGACAACCTGCGCCCCGGCATCCGACGTCAGATGTGCTCGAAGGACGGCATCCTCGACGTGGTGCGCCAAGGCGGCTTCGACGTCCTCGTGACGCTCGGGGCCGGCGACATCGAAGACTATGTTCAACAGATAACTGACATACTGCGACCTCTATCATGAAGACAGCATTCAAGATCTTTCTGCTTCTGGCAGTTGTGGGATACCTCGTGGTGGCCATCTGGAAGTTTGGCGGCGAGGCCGAGGACAGGACGTGCGAGGGCGTGCGCGTCGAGATCATCGACAGCATCCCTGATGGCTTCATCACGGCCGACTACATCCGTTCGCTTCTGACAAAGAACAAGATATCGCCTCAGGGCATGAAGATCAGCAACATCAACCTGGAGCAGATAGAGCAGCTGATGCTCGAGGAGTCGCACATCGAAAGTGCCTCCTGCTACTACGACGCGGCGGGCCGCCTCTGCATAAAGGTCGTGCCGCAGCAGCCTATACTGCACGTCATCAGCGCGAAGGGCGAGGACTACTACCTCTCGAGCACGGGCCTGACGATGCCCACCGCCGGCTTCAACGTCGAGCTGTGCGTGGCCACGGGAAACGTCACGAAGAAATTCGCCTCCGAACACCTCCTGGAGCTCGCCCGATACATTCACGACGACCTCTTCTGGAGCGAGCAGATCGAGCAGATACACGTTGTCAGCCCCGAGGAGATAGAGTTGTACCCGCGCGTCGGACAGCACGTCATCGAGCTGGGCAGCGCCGACAACTTCTACGACAAGCTCAGCCGCCTGCGCACCTTCTACCGCGAGGGTCTGGAGCGCGTGGGTTGGAACAAGTACAAGAAGATAAGCCTGGCGTACGACGGACAGGTGGTCTGCACCAAGGCAAGCGAGAAGAAGAAGTGAGCTGAAAAGAGGCGCCGGAAGACCCCTCGCGAGGGAGCGGCCGACGCCACAGCAAGCATCGCCGCTTCCCACAGCAAGCGACGCCGCTTCCCACAGCAAGGAACAGCCAACGCCACGTGAGGCGTGAATCATCATAAAGTATCAACCTAAATATCATCAATATGGGAGCAGAAAAAGACATCATCATTGCAGTAGAGCTGGCATCGACGGCAATACGTGCTATCGCAGGCAAGAGGGAACCCGACGGCAGTATGCAGGTTCTTGCCTTTGCCCAGGAGGATTCGCCCAACACCATCCGCAAGGGCATCATCGACAACATCGACAAGACGACGCAGGCCCTGTCGCGCGTCATCGCCAAGCTCAGCGACAAGCTGGGCGTCAAGGTCAACAGCATCTACGTCGGCCTGGGCGGACAGTCGCTCCGCTCGGTCCACAACCGCGTGCTTCTGCAGTTCGACGGCCTCGAATTGCTTTCGCACAAGACCATCGACAAGATGCACGACACGAACAGCGGCGTGGTCTATCCCAACGCCGAGATAAAGGAGGTGGTCCCCCAGGAGTTCACCATCGGCAGCCGTAGCATCGTCGACCCCGTCGGCATGCAGGCCGAGATGCTCGAAGCCAACTTCGTCAACATCGTGGCTCGTCCCACCCTGGAGGAGAACATACGTAAGTGCGTCAACGGCGCCGGCCTGGAGGTGCAGGAGCTGCTCATCGCACCCCTGTGCGAAGCCAATGCCCTGCTCTCGCCCAACGAGAAGCGCTCCGGCTGCGCACTCGTCGACATGGGCGCCGACACCACCACCGTGAGCGTCTACTCCAACAACATCCTGCGCCACCTCTGCGTCATCCCCCTCGGAGGCTCCAATGTCACGAGCGACATCACCAGCCTGAAGGTGGAGGCCGAAGAGGCTGAGGAACTCAAGAAGAAGTACGGCACGGCCTACCGCTCCGACAACGACGACAAGACGGGCGAGAAGGTAAACCTCAGCTTCGACCGTACGGAGGAAGTGGAAAGGCTGCAGGAAATCGTCGAGGCACGCTACGAGGAAATCATCGCCAACGTCTATCATCACATCGAAGCCTATAAGGACAAGCTGCTCTCAGGCATCATCGTGACCGGCGGCGCAGCACGCATCCCCGACCTGCTGCAGGCATTCGCCCGGCAGACAGGCGGCAACATCGGCGTCAAAATAGTAAAGGGACACCCCGAGAACGTCACCGTCTCCTTCGGCATACAGATTACGGACCACGACCGCCTCAATACCCTCTACTCCCTCCTGCTCGCAGGAAAGGAAAACTGCGTGGGAGAAGCAGCCAAAGTCCCCGCACAGACCGAGATGGACTTCGAGCCGAAACAGGAAGAGCCAGAGAAGAAAGTCGAGCAGCCCACAGAGGAAAAGACCGGCTCCGACGTGAAGCCCGAGAAGCCCAAAGGCCCGTCGGCCCTCAAGCGTATATGGAGCACCTTCGAGAGGATGCTCTCCGACGAACCCGACGGAGACGAGAACTAAGATTAACTAACCTTGAATGATAAAAGATACAACTATGGCAGAAGAAAAAAGCATAACGCCAATGGGCGGCATCCAATTCAATTTGCGTCAGACCGAGAATCCTTGCATCATCAAGGTAGTGGGCGTGGGCGGTGGCGGCGGTAACGCCATAAACCACATGTATCGCGAAGGCATACACGAGGTGACCTATGTCGTCTGCAATACCGACAAGAAGGCACTCAACGACTCGCCCGTCCCAAACCATCTGCAACTGGGCAAAGACGGTCTCGGAGCCGGTAACAACCCCGTAGTCGGCAGGCAGCGAGCCGAGGAGAGTATAGAAGACATCAAGGCGATGCTCAATGACGGCACCCGAATGGTCTTCATAACCGCAGGCATGGGTGGCGGAACAGGAACAGGCGCCGCACCAATCATCGCACAGTGCGCCAAGGATGCAGGCATCCTCACTGTAGGCATCGTCACCATCCCCTTCAAATTCGAGGGCAACAAGAAGATAAACCAGGCCCTCGACGGTGTGGAGGAAATAGCCAAGCACGTGGATGCCCTCCTCGTCATCAACAACGAGCGTCTGCGCGAGATTTACCCCGAACTGACCGTCATCAACGCCTTCGCAAAGGCCGACGACACCCTCAGCATCGCAGCCAAAAGCATCGCCGAAATCATCACGATGCATGGCACCATCAACCTCGACTTCCAGGACGTCACCACCGTACTCAAGGACGGCGGCGTCGCCATCATGAGCACCGGATACGGCGAAGGCGAGAACCGCGTCACCAAAGCCATACACGAGGCGCTCAACAGCCCTCTGCTCAACAACAACGACATCTTCAATTCCAAGAAGGTACTGCTCAACATCAACTTCTGCAGCGAAAACGAGACGGGCAACCTCATGATGGAGGAGATGAACGAAGTGAATGACTTCATGAGCCGCTTCCGCAAGGATGTGGAGACGAAATGGGGACTGGCCACCGACAGCTCGCTGGGCGACAAGGTGAAGATCACGTTGCTCGCCACCGGCTTTGGTCTGCAGAACGTGCCCGGCGTGCGTAGCATCGTCGAACAGAAAGACCAGGAGCAGTCGGTCGCTGACCGTGAGCGCGAGGAATACAACGATGAGCGCGCCGGCTTCTATTACGGCTCGTCAACCGGTTCGCCCGTACGCCGTCGCCGTCACAACACGTATGTCTTCTCCGACGATGACCTCGACAACGACGACATCATCTCGATGGTCGATGCACGCCCCACGTACAACCGTACGAAGGAAGACGTGAACAAGATAAAGGAGAAGAGTTGTCCGACGCAGGATAACGACACGCCCGCCATGGGCGTTGCCTTCGAGCTGTAGGCTCTGCGGCGTGGCAGGCATTTTCCCCTCCCTTCCCGTTGGCGGAGGGCTGGGGAAGGAGGCTATGCCAGAACCTCTCGCAGGACCGCAAGCGAGCGCAAGTCGCGGAACTCGGGTACGTGCAGCTTGTAGTACGCCGTCAGTATGTCCAGGATGCGGTTGCGCTGCTGCCGGTTCAGGCGAAAGCTATGCATGTTTCTTACATTCATTCGCAGCAGCAACGGCACCTTTTCGGCTTCCTCGCCCTCGAGGAAGAAACTGTGCGCGGGTGCTGTCGCCGTAGCAATGCTGTCTTTTAGGTCAAAGAAAGGCAACATGTTCCCTTTGTCGATGTTTGGCCAGAAGCCGAGGTAGTACGCCAGTCGGATGAGGAAGGCGATGTGGAAGTTCGCCATCCCCTCAGTCGTCGCGTCGAACCATTGCAGACTATATAATATATAATGGTATAGGTCGGGATTCCTCACCTCACTCCTCAGGACGTTGTGCAGAAACTCAGAGAGGAACAGACCTATCGTTTCTTTCGTGGGGTTGTAGGGTAGGGAAGTGTAGCAGTGCCCGATATGGAGTTCCTGAAGCCTCTGCAGGGAAGCCGACGCGCGATAGTCGAAGACCATCTCCACGATGTTAAGCGGGCGCAGGAGCGTGGTGTGCAGACCGCCCTTCCTGCTGCCGCGGCGGTCGCGCACAAGGAACGACAAACTGCCTCGCGACTCCGTGAAAATGTCCACGATGGCGCTGTCGTCACCATATCGGTTGTAATGCAGCACGATGCCGCTCGTCTTCTCAAGCATGGCGTAAAGTTACGCAAAAACCCGCACTTTATGGGCAAGAAACAGGAAAAAAGCGAAGAAAAGCACATTTTTCCTTGAAATTATTTTGTCAGTCTCAGAAAATGTTATACCTTTGCACCCGCAATTGAGCCCCATGCCCAATTACACTGGCTAAAACGCCGAAGGTAAGGTCCCTTCGTCTATCGGTTAGGACGAGAGATTTTCATTCTCTAAAGAGGAGTTCGACTCTCCTAGGGACTACAAAGGAATAAAGTAATAAAATTAGATAGAAAAACAGATGGCTAATCACAAATCATCATTAAAGCGCATTCGTCAGGAGGAGAAGAGAAGACTCCACAACCGTTATTACGCCAAGACTATGCGTAACGCAGTGCGCAAGCTTCGCTCGACTACCGACAAGGCAGCAGCAATAGAGATGTATCCCAGCGTTCAGAAGGCTCTTGACAAGCTCGCAAAGATCAATGTCATTCACAAGAACAAGGCTTCTAACTTGAAATCCAAGCTGGCTCAGTACATCCAGAAGCTCGGCTAACCAAGCCACAATCTTTTCGCTATAACGTATAAGAGACTGTCCATCGGGCAGTCTCTTCTTTTTTTGTGGGATGATGAGGCTAATAAGGCTAATGGGGCAAATGGGGCTTGTGGGGCAAATGGGGCTAATGGGGCTGATGAGGCAAATGGGCTGATGGGGCTAATGAGGCTAATAAGGCTAATGGGGCAAATGGGGATAATAGGGCTAATGGGGCTGATAGGGGGAGATGGGAAACCCTGCTTGTCCATTAGGCTATTAGCCCCATCATGCCGAGCCATGTAGGGGACGAGGCCTATTAGCTTACGCGTCGATGTTTGCGAACGTGGCGTTCTTCTCGATGAATTCGCGACGGGGACCTACGTCCTCGCCCATCAGCATAGAAAAGACGTAGTCGGCCTCGGCGGCATCGTCGATGGTGACTTGCTTGAGGCGGCGCTGCTCGGGGTCCATCGTGGTCTCCCACAGCTGCTTGGGATTCATTTCGCCAAGGCCTTTGTAGCGCTGCGTATGCAGTTTCGTGTCGTCGGCGTCGCCGTTGCAATAGGTTTGGATAAAGCGGATGCGTGCGTCTTCGTCGTAGCAGTATTCCTCGACCTTGCCGTAGCTGCATCGATAGAGAGGCGGTGTGGCGATGTATAGCCTGCCGTCCTTGATGAGTTGCGGCATGTAGCGGAAGAAGAGCGTCATGAGTAGCGTGTCGATGTGCGAGCCGTCGACGTCGGCATCGGTCATGATGATGGTCTTGTAGTAACGCAGTTTGTCGTAGTTCGCCTCCTTATAGTCGTCGGGATTCAAGCCGAACTTGACGCCCAGCGCCTGTATGATGTTGTTGACCTCCTCGTGTTCGAAGGCTTTGTTCCACATCACGCGCTCCACGTTGAATATCTTGCCGCGGATGGGCAGTATGGCTTGGAAGTGACGGTTCCTGCCTTGCTTGGCTGAGCCGCCTGCTGAGTCACCCTCGACGATGAACAGCTCGGCGTTTGCGGGGTCTTTGTCGGAGCAGTCGGCCAGTTTGCCTGGCAGTCCGCCTCCGCTCATAGGGCTCTTGCGTTGCACATTCTCGCGAGCCTTTCGTGCTGCCACACGGGCCTGAGCTGCCAACAGCACCTTGTCGACGATGAGTTTCGCCTCGCGGGGATGTTCCTCGAGATAGTTCGTCAGCGCCTCGCCGACGGCCTGCTGCACGGCGCCTGCCACCTCGCTGTTGCCCAGCTTTGTCTTGGTCTGACCCTCGAACTGAGGTTCGGCCACCTTTATGGAGATGACGGCCGTGAGTCCCTCGCGGAAGTCCTCGCCGCTTATCTCGACGCTGTTCTTGGCAAGCTTCTCCAGCTCCTTGTCGTACTTTTCCTCGGCGTATTTCTTCAAGACGCGTGTCAGGGCCATACGGAAGCCCTGGAGGTGTGTGCCGCCTTCGATGGTGTTGATGTTGTTGACGTATGAGTGGAGGTTTTCCGTGTAGGCGGTGTTGTACATGATAGCCACCTCGATGGGCGTCCCTTGCTTTTCGGTATTGAGATATATGACGTCGTCGAAGAGGTGCGTACGGCTGCTGTCGATGTAGCGCACGAAATCCTTGAGACCACCTTCGCTGTGGAATTTTTCAGTCTTGGTGTTGCCCTCTTCGTCGGGTCGCAAGTCTGTCAGCGTGATGGTGATGCCGGCGTTCAGGTAGGCGAGTTCGCGCATGCGATTGGCCAGGATGTCATATTTATAAGTAGTCGTGGTGAAGATGGTCTTGTCGGGCCAGAACTGCTGACGTGTGCCGCGCAGTTCGGTCGTGCCGATGACCTCCACGCCCGTCACGGGCTTGCCGATGCTGTATTCCTGCTGATAGACCTTTCCGTCGCGATAGACCTGGCTGATCATTTTGGAAGAAAGGGCGTTGACGCAGCTGACGCCTACGCCGTGCAGTCCACCGGAGACCTTGTACGAGCCCTTGTCGAACTTGCCGCCTGCGTGGAGCACGGTCATGACCACCTCGAGGGCGCTCTTGTGTTCCTTCTCGTGCATGTCGACGGGAATGCCGCGGCCGTTGTCCTGCACCGTGATGCTGTTGTCCTCGTTGATGGTCACTTCGATGTGGGTACAGTAGCCGGCCAGCGCTTCGTCGATAGAGTTGTCCACAGTCTCGTAGACGAGATGGTGAAGGCCTTTCTCGCTGATGTCGCCGATGTACATAGCGGGACGCTTACGCACGGCTTCCAGTCCTTCCAGCACCTGTATGTTCGAGGCACTGTATTCCTGTTGTTTCTTTTCGTTTTCTTCCATTGAGATTTGTTTGTTATGCTTTAAAACTGGCCACAAAGGTACAACTTTTTTCTCGTTTTTGCAAGCAAAAACGCAAGAAAAATGCAATGAAACCCTCCCGTCAACCCTATTCGTCCCTTCAAGCCACTTGACCCCGAACCGAATTCCTCGGAAAATCCTTTACAAACCGTCGTACAGGAAGATTCTTGGCGTTTGGAGAGTCGGGGTGAATTCTTTCGATGGAATGGGCAGAAATTGCATTTCCGCGGCTATTCGGCAAAGTAAGCGAGGAGAAAACCAACGTGTCGCTAAATCGTTCACATCACGTTGCTGATTTGCTTGCCACACGTCGCAAAATCAGTCGCGACACGTCGAAATTACGAACTCCTTCATGAGGGAAGTCCAAACGCCACAGCAAGGAAGTCGCGATGCCACAGCAAGGAAGTCGCGATGCCACAGCAAGGAAGTCCAAACGCCACAGCAAGGAAGTCGAACCCCACAGATAGGGAGGTCTTTTCCGTCCCGTCAGGAGTTTGGATTTTTTCCTAAATCTGTCATAAAACCGACCTCTCGATTTTTTTCATTTTTCCATAAAAAGCCCTCATTCTCAGCACTATGCTTAACCTGCCCCATTTTTTTTAATCGTCTTTCACATATTTTCAGAAATCGGCCAATTCTTTTTACCAAAATCAACACAAAATACCGAAATTTTGGAGAAAACCTGAGTGAATATCTGAATAATTATGTAATATTACGTTAACAGACGTTAAAAAACGGGGGAGGGTAGCATAGAAAAAGTAAAAATCTGTTTGTATAAGTGTAAAAAGTTGTACCTTTGCTGCGATTTTGTCATGTCGCGCCTGTGCGCGTTTTTAGGAAAAAGGAAATGTTTGGTGCGGCAAAAAAACAAAATCCAAAGAGCAGATAAGAAAGAAAGTAACGTTTTTATAATAACTTTAAGTATGCAATACATGCAAAGAACCCTTGGCCGAGCGCTGTTGTTGTTGGCATTTATAGCCGTAGGCCAACAGGCAGAGGCACAGATCTCGTTGAAGAACAACCTGTTGTATGATGCCAGCCTGACTCCCAACATCGGCATGGAGGTGGGATTGGCTCCCAAGTGGACCTTTGACACCACTTTCGGCCTCAACCCTTGGACGTTCAGCGACAACAAGAAGATTCGCCACTGGCTCCTTCAGCCCGAAGCACGCTATTGGTTCTGCGAGAAGTTCAACGGTCATTTCGTCGGTTTCCACGCCATGGGTGGTCAGTTCAATGCCGGCGGCGTGAAGTTTCCGATGGGCATCGCCCCTTGTCTCCGTGATAATCGCTACGAGGGATGGTTCGTCGGCGGTGGCTTTGTCTATGGTTATCAGTGGCCCGTCAGCCGCCATTTCAGCGTCGAGGCTGTCATTGGCGTAGGCTACGACTATCTGAAGTACAAGAAATTCCCATGCGAGAAGTGTGGCACACAGACCGACAGCGGTCATTATCATTATTTCGGTCCGACGAAGCTGGCCTTTAACTTGATTTACAACCTCTAACCCCCCCTTATAATATAATAATGTATATGTCCATCAATCCACGCCATATTCTTGCAGGCCTCGTTATCTTGGCCTCGCAGTTACTGAGCGCACAGACGCTGAGCGACGGTCAGACGCTGGTGAAGAATGCTATGCTGACACCTCAGAACGAGCAAATGATGCTTACAATGGATGTTTGTCTCGACAATCTTAAGCTCAAGCGCAACCAGTCGGTGGTGATGCATCCCGTGCTCTATTCTCTCGACGGCACGCAGAAGGCTGCCTTCGAGCCACTGGTTATCGACAGCCGTACAGAGTATGTGCTCTATAAGCGCGGTGTCTCGAACAAGGCCTATCGCGACGCTTCCCACGTGAAGCGCAACAAAGGAAAAGCACAGACAGAACACTATTACGACATCGTTCCATACCAGTCCTGGATGGAACGTAGCCAGTTGCGCCTCGAGGAGGACATGTGTGCTTGCGGCGACCTCTCGGATCTGCCCGCAGTTCCTTCCGTGGCGCGCCGGTTGCCTATCGATCCTCTGTCACTCATCGACCTGGCCAATGTCACTCCAGATCCCTCAAAGCCCATGCTCAGCCTGCATGGCTCGGCATTCATCAACTTCGTTGTGGACAGGTGGGAGATGAGGACCGACTATATGGACAACTATCGTGAAGTGCGCAAGATTACCGACACACTCGACATCATGGTGAATGACCCCAATATCACCGTGCATGAAATCAAGATACACGGCTGGGCATCACCCGAGTCTCCCTATCAGCACAACAGCATGCTTGCCACCAATCGCGCTAAGTCACTCACCGACTATGTTCGCAAGGCCTACGACCTGCCTGCTGACGTCTTCGCTCCTGCTGAAGCCACACCCGAGAACTGGATAGGACTGCGTCAGGCTGTCGACGAGATGAGCACCAACGAACTCCCGCATCGTGCAGAAATCCTCGGAATCATCGACAAGGTGTTGAGCGACCTCGACGAAGGTATAACCAACAAGGCCGACCGCGACGAAAAGAGCCTTAAGGCAAAATATCCACAGGAGTACAACTACTTGCTGAAGAACGTATATCCCAGCCTGCGCCGCTCCGACTACGACATCACCTTCAATATCCGTCGCTTTACGCTTGAAGAGGCAAAGCAGATGTACCAGAAACGCCCCTATCAGCTCTCACTCTACGAGCTCTGGCAGGTGGCTAACACCTACAAGACCTATAGCGACGAATACAACGAAGTTATGCAGAAGGCTGTCAATATCTATCCTGACTCCACTGCCGCAGTCATCAACCTGGCCAACATTGCCCTGCATGAAGGCGACAAGCTCAAGGCTGAGACCCTGCTGAAGAATGCAGGCGACAGCGGTGAGGCAATCAACGCACGCGCCGTCCTCTGCATCCTCAAAGAACGCTACGACGAGGCCAGTCGCCTGCTCGATCAGGCTGAGCGCAAGGGCATCGACGTAAGTCGCAACCGCGAAGCAATCCGTAAATTACAAAATCAATAAGAAAATCAGTATTAATTAATCTTTTTATTAATTTTTTAATGTGTTTTATTAACAATTATGAAAAAGTTTTATCTATTCGCTCTCGCAGTAGCAGGCCTGCTGTTTGGAGCATGCTCGACTGAATCTGTCAAGGAAGTAGCTGAGCCCGAAAACGGTTATGGCCTTATCGCTGGCGAAAGCTCATGGCTTGCAGTAGGCATTGCTATGCCTGGTGATCCCGTCACTCGCGCTAACGAGGATCTCAACGATGGTCTTGAAACTGAGTACGCCGTGAAGAGTGGTACACTGTATCTCTTCAAGGGTGCTAACGAGGACGCTGCAACGTTCTTCCAGGCCTTCCCCATCAACACTACATTTGATGGTGAAACAGATGATGTACCTGTTGGCGCAAGCGGCATTGGTAACATCACTTCTACCAGCCAGAGAATTGTTCAGGAAATCAAGAACCCCGAACTGGGAATTACGGACAAGCTCTATGCTTATGTTATTCTGAATGACGAAGGCAATGCAACTGGCATTACTGCAACAGTGGGATCAACCACTGGTGCTGACTTCAAGAAGCAGCAGCTGAAGGCCATTGGTATTGCTTCGGAAGCAGCTGGTTATGGTGCTATGGGAGCAAAGGGCCTCGTTATGACCAGTGTGCCCATCGCAACTGTTGCCGGTGGCGAAACTACTCCTGCTGATGCAGAGATTCTCACCTTCACCGAAATCAACAAGGAAGCTATCTATAAGACCAAAGAAGAGGCTACGGCTGCCACATCTGCTGTTTGCATCTACGTGGAGCGTGCCGCTGTGAAGGTTGAGGTTACAGTTGCTGATGATTTCGCCGTTCAGCTCGATGGCGATGACACACCTACTGCTATTGCAGCTGAAGATGTAAAATGGGCTCTTGGTAATTTGAACTTAGCTTATTACAACACCCGTCAGATTGACAAGACCTGGCTGCCTTACTACAACATGCAGGCAATTCCCTCATTGAAGTATCGTATGGTAGGTCGCACTCCATTCTTCCCTGACACCCACACTCCCAACCCCGCTTATCGTACCTACTTTGGCACGGATATTAACTTCGATGGCAATACAGGTCTGATTAATGCCGAGTTGGCAGACGCACAGTACACCCACGCGTCTAAAGAGGTTGTTTACACCTACGAGAACACCTTCGATGCGGAGTCACAGGTTTACAAGAACACCACTTATGTTGGTGTGAAGGCTAAGATCAACGATGGCGACTTCTTCACAATTCAGGGTCAGCCCAACACAATGCTGAAGACCAATGCCGACATCGTTGCCGTCGTTAAGACTCGTCTGCGCGACGTCATCAACCAGAAGATTTTGGCTATCAATGCTGCTATCAAGACTTCTACAGATCCCGATATCCCTGCTGGTTCTGAGGTAACTTATGATGTTACAGTTACTGTTACTGAAGGTACATTTGACGCAACAACTGGTAAACTTCCTTACACCGTTACTCTCGGTCTGGCTAACGTTAAGGTCGGTGGCGCAGACGCTACTACTGCGCAGGTAACTGCTCTCGAGACTCTCGCTGGCGCTAACATCGGTGAAGTTGCTAACCCCGAAAACTCTGAGCTTTACAAGTATGTAGGTGGTATTTCTTACTATGCTACTCGCATCCAGCACTTCGGTGACGTCGAGACTCCTTGGAACGCACCTGCTGAGGCTTATAATCACTACGATTTGGTATATCCTGCAAATGCCACACAGACTATTGATGGTACTGCTACACAGTATGGCACAGATCGCGCTAACGCATGGCTGGGCCGCTGGGGTGTTGTCCGCAACAACTGGTACTCTCTGACTCTGAAGAAGATTTCCGGTATCGGTTCTCCCGTTCCCGAAGACTTCAGCGGTAACGAGACTCCCGACGACAATCCTCCCACAAGCTACTTCATCACTGCAGAAGTTCATATCCTGCCTTGGGTGAAGCGCACTCAGGAAGTGAATTTCTAAACCTCCAAATCTCTCATAAAAAGATGGCCGGCGCAATGCGGGCGTCGGCCATCTTAAAAAAACTCACTACGCGACACACAAAAGCATAGATACTTTAACTCAACTCAATAATGATGCAGTTCAAGATAAAGACATTGATTGCCTTGACGGCTCTCACAACCCTA
>CAMJOE010000059.1:0-16448 GCA_946407485.1 uncultured Prevotellaceae bacterium
TCTCAGACAAGATTGAGAAGTTCATCCCGCCCAAGAAAGGCCGCAAGCACATCCTATACATCATCCGCGAACTCCTCGACTACAAGCCCGAGAGCCAGCAGACGAACATCGCTTATGCCCTCGAGTATATGACGAGAGCCATCAAGCGACGCTGTATCGCCTTCGTGCTGAGCGACTTCCTCGACCAGCATCATTTCATGCAACCCCTCTCCATCGCAGCCCACAAGCACGACGTCGTTGCCATTCAGGTCTATGACAAGCGTGTGGCCGAGCTGCCCAACATCGGACTCCTGAAGGTTCACGATGCTGAGACAGGGCAGGAGCGAGTCATCGATACGAGCAGCAGCGCCGTCAGGAATGCGCAGGCAAAGTGGTGGAAGCAACAGACGATGCGCCTCAAGGACATCTTCAGCCGCAGCCAGGTCGATGCCGTCAGCGTCCGGACCGACCAAGATTACGTGAGTGTGTTAAGAGGGCTGTTTGCAAAAAGAAAGACCCCCTAACCCCCTTTAGGGGGAATAATAAGCCCCTTCTCTCCCTTGGGGCGGAATAATAAATATGGATTTAATTAATGATACGCGAAATAAGAAATAAGTTGAAAACAATAAGCTCTCCCCCTAAAGGGGGATGGGGGGTCTTTTTGCTCCTTTGCTTCCTACTCCCCCTAAAGGGGGTCGGGGGGTCTGCGAAGGCGCAGGTGCAGGTCGATGTGAAGCTTGATTCGCTTCAGCTCTTCATCGGTCAGCAGACGGGCCTCACGCTTTCTGTCACGCTCGACACGAAGCAGAAGCTACGGATGCCCGACATCAAGAAGGGACAGGAACTCATTCCCGACGTCGAGGTCGTGGAGGTCGGCAAGCTCGACACCGCTATCCTCAACGACGGCAAGCGCATGACCGTCAGCCAAGCCTACACCATCACGGCGTGGGACAGCGCGTTCTACTACCTGCCGCCCATGCAGGTGATGGTCGATACCACACGCTACGAGTCGAAGAGCCTCGCGCTGAAGGTCTATACGGTCGATGTCGATACGCTCCACCTCGACCAGTTCTTCCCGCCAAACGACATCATGGAGCTGCCCTTCCTCTGGGAAGAGTGGCGCATGGTAGCGCTGGGAGGCTTCCTGTTTCTGCTGATGCTGGCCTGCATCGCATACCTCTGGTATCACGTCAAGCACGGCAAACCCATCGTTCGCTTCATCCGCAGGAAGAAGAAGCTGCCGCCGCATCAAGTCGCTATGACAGAGATAGAGCGCATCAAGAGCGAGCGGAAGTGGGCTGAGGAAGACAGCAAGGAATACTACACCTTGCTGACCGACACCCTGCGCAACTACATTCGCGACCGCTACGGATTCAACGCGATGGAGATGACGTCGAACGAAATCATCGAACGTCTCATTTCGGAGAACAACGAAGAGGCGCTCGACGAACTGCGTGAGATATTCCGTACCGCCGACCTCGTCAAGTTTGCGAAGTGGAGCACCCTCATCAACGAGAACGACGCGAACCTCGTCGCTGCCGTAGAATACGTTAATCAAACGAAGATAGAAGTCGATCCGAATGCCAAGCCCGAACCTGAAATCATCAAGGAGACCGACCAGAAGCGACTCACGCAAGTGAAGATAATGCGTGTGGCAATGATAGTGCTGGGCGTCCTCTCCGTTGCTTTGCTGGCTTGGATAATATGGCGCTCGGCAGACCTGCTAATGTGAGATAATTGAAAATTGAATATTGAAAATTGAAGAACATTGAAAATTGATTGTTGAAGATTGAAATAGGGAAGAAAGACCTTTCAATTTTCAATTTTCAATCTTCAATAAAAAGAACTATGACATTTGAAAACCCACTATATCTGCTTTTGTTGCTGCTGGCGATACCTTACGTCGTTTGGTATTGGTTCAAGTACAAGTCTTCGACGCCTTCCATCCGCGTCAGCAGCACAGAGGCTATGTTCCAGGCTCCCAAGAGTCTCAGGCAGAGATTGCTGCATTTTCCGCTCCTCCTGAGGCTTGCCTGCTATGCACTTGCTGTGATTGCTTTGGCTCGTCCGCAGACCTCGAACAGCTGGAGCAGCAAGCATACCGAGGGCATAGACATCATGCTTTGCATAGACGTCAGCACCAGTATGCTGGCCGAAGACCTGAAGCCCAACCGCATCGAGGCGGCCAAGAATGTTGCCCTCGAGTTCATCAGCGGTCGTCCTGACGACAACATCGGCCTCACGCTCTTTGCCGGAGAGGCCTACACACAATGCCCCATGACCGTTGACCACGCGGTTCTCCTGAACCTGCTGAACGGCACGAAGGTCGATATGGCACAGCGCGGTCTCATCGAGGACGGTACTGCGATAGGCATGGGTATGGCAAATGCTTTGTCGCGACTCAAGGACAGCAAGGCGAAGAGCAAGGTCATCATCCTGCTCACGGACGGCTCCAACAACTGCGGACAGATTAGTCCGAACACGGCAGCCGAAATCGCGAAGAGCTTCGGCATACGCGTCTATACCATCGGCGTCGGCACAAACGGCACAGCTCCCTATCCTTGGCCCGTTGGCGGACAGATACAATACGTCAACGTACCTGTGGAGATTGACACGAAGACGCTTGCCACGATTGCCCGCAAGACAGATGGCGAGTTCTATCGCGCCACGAACAACCAGAAGTTGCACGAAGTCTATCAGGAAATCGACAAGCTGGAGAAGACCAAGATGAACGTACGGCAGTACTCCAAACGCTACGAAGCCTACGGCATGTTCCTGCTCGCCAGCGTCCTCTGCCTCTTGCTGGAAATCCTGCTGAGGAACACGATATTGAAACGCATACCATAAAAGAGTGAAGAGTGAAGAACGAAGAATGAAGAATCAGAGTTACATTTGAGGAGCAGAGGAATATATTATTCTTCACTCTTCACTCTTCGTTCTTCATTAATAAATAGTAAATCGTAAATTGTCAAATTGTAAAATTGAAGAATGTTTCGCTTTGAAAGTCCGCAATATTTGTACTTGTTGTTAGTGCTCGTGGCACTGGCCGCTATACATTATTATATTATATATAGGAAGAAGCAACAGGTGAAACGCTTCGGCGACCCTGAGCTGACCAGGCAACTCTTCCTTGGTGTATCGCGTTGGAGGCCTGAGGTGAAGTTCTGGATTACGATGCTTGCCCTTGCATCCTTCATCGTCGCTTTGGCCCGTCCGCAGTTCGGCACCCGCCTCGATACCCGCGAACGCATGGGCATAGAGGCCATCATTGCGCTCGACGTCAGTAATTCGATGCTTGCCGAAGACGTGAAGCCCAACCGTTTGGAAAAGGCGAAGATGATGGTCAGCAACATGGTGGACGGCATGAGGGACGATAAAATCGGCCTGATTGTCTTTGCCGGGCAGGCCTTCGTGCAGTTGCCCATCACCAGCGACTACGTGAGTGCCAAGATGTTCCTCGAGACCATCTCGCCCGCGATGATGAGCGTCCAGGGCACGGACATCGCGGAAGCCATCAACCTCTCGATGCGCAGTTTCACTCAGCAGGAGGACGTCTCCAGAGCCATCTTCGTGATAACCGATGGTGAGGACAACGAGGCGAGAGGTGTTGAGGCTGCCAAGCAAGCCGCAGCCAAAGGCGTTCGCGTCTATGTGCTGGGCATCGGCAATCCTGGCGGCGCACCCATTCCCATCCCCGGCACCGGCCAATACATCATCGACGACGAGGGCAACACGGTCGTTTCGAGGTTGAGCGAGGAGATGTGTCGCGAGATAGCAACGGCTGGAGGAGGTTCCTACATCTACGTTGACAACAGCAGTTCGGCTCAGAAGAAGCTGTCGGAGCAGGTGGACCGACTGGCCAAAGCCAAGATGGAGAGCCAGATCTACAGCGAATACGACGAGCAGTTCCAGGGCTTCGTCCTCATCGGCATTCTGCTTTTGTTGCTCGACGTCTTCCTTCTCGAAAGGGAAAGCAAATCCACCTGGCTCAGCAACCTCTTCCGCAGAGGACGTCCGGCAGCCGCACTCTTCCTCTTGATTTTCAGCATGACGGCAATGGCTCAGACCGACAGAGACTATATCCGCCGCGGCAATCGCCTGATGCGCGACAGCGTTTACGACAAGGCTCAGGTTGAATATCAGAAGGCCATCGAGAAGGACAACACGAATCCCATCTCGCACTTCAACCTCGGAAACGCTCTCCTCTATCAGAACAAGGCCGAAGACGCCATGAAGGAGTACGAGACGGCGGCCCGATTGGAGAAGGACAAGACGCGCCTGGCTCAGATTTATCACAATATGGGCGTCGTCCTGCAAAGTGCCAAGCAGTTCGACAAGGCCGTAGCTTGCTACAGGAACTCCCTGCGAAACGACCCCACGAACGACGAGACGCGCTACAACTACGCCCTGAGTCTCTTCCAGTTGAAGAAGAATCAGGGAGGTCAGGACAATCAGGACCAGCAGAAGGACGACAAGGGTCAGGACGAGAAGAAGGAGCAAGAACAGCAACAACAGAAACAGGAACAAGATAAGAAAGACGAGCAGCAGCAACAACCTCAGCCCGAGCAGATGAGCCGCGAGAACGCCGAACAGATGCTCAATGCCGCGATGCAGGACGAGAAAGCTACTCAGGAAAAGATTCAGAAAGCACAGCAAAAACGTCAGCAAAAACAGCTTCAGAAACAATGGTAAACGTGACGGTTTCAAACGACACACGTGTCGTTGCTAATTTACACACGTGTAGTTGGCAATTTACACACGTGTAGTTGGCGATTTACTAACGTGTCGTTTTCCGACTATCCACGTCAAGTTGAAAGAGACTCCATAAGATGAAAAGACTTTACACGATATTCACACTCTTATTCCTTGCGCTAAGCTCTGTCTTCTCGCAAGTTACGCTCAAGGTTCAGGCACCTTCCCAAGCCGAAGTAGGCCAAAGAATCCGCATCAGTTATGTCGCCAACACGCAGGAGATAGAAGACTTCCAGATTGGCAGCTTCGAGGGTTTCAACGTCCTCTACGGTCCCAGCACGAGTCGCTCGAGCAATTTCTCGATGGTGAACGGCCGCACTACTCAGAGCAGTTCCACAACCTTCACCTATACCGTCGTGCCTACCACGGAGGGAACACTCAAGGTGCCTGCCGCCACAATCAAGGTCGATGGAAAATCCGTCAAGAGCGGAACAGCCAACATCGAAGTGTTGCCGGCCAGTCAGCAACAGAGTCAACAACCTCAAAACCAGCAGCAAGGCGGCAATCCTCGCCAACAGCGTCAGCAACAAAACACAACCAGCTCCGGTCAGATAAGCGGCAACGAGCTCTATATGACCGTGACGGCCAACCGAAAGAAAATCTACGAGCAGGAGGCCGTGATGCTGACTTACAAGCTCTACACGCTGGTGAACATCCAACAAATATCCGGCGAAATGCCTCAGATAGACGGTTGCCACGTTCAGGAACTCGAGCGCTCCACGCAGATGTCGCTTAAGTACGAACGCGTCAATGGACGTAACTACGGCACAGCCGTCTGGAAGCAATATGTCCTCTTCCCGCAGAAGACGGGCAGAATCAAGATTCCCAGCATCACTTTCGACACGCAGGTTGAGGTGCAGAACCACTCGATGGACCCCTTCGACATCTTCTTCGGCGGCGGAAGTCTCTCGCAAATGGTGCGCAAGCAAATCGTCGCACCAGCCATCGAGATTGACGTCATGCCCCTCCCCACGCCGAAGCCCGACAACTTCTCGGGTGCCGTGGGCAAGTTCTCGGTGTCTGCCACGCTGACGCCTGACCAGGTGAACGCCAACGATGCCGCAACCCTCCGACTCGTCGTCTCAGGTCAGGGCAATATGAAACTCATGAAGGCGCCGACCATTCGATTCCCTCAGGACTTCGAGGTCTATGACCCCAAGGAGAACAACAAAACGCAGAACACGGCAACGGGAGCAAAGGGAAACATCACTTACGACTATGTCGTCGTGCCCCGTCACGGCGGAAAATTCTCGATTCCACCGGTAGAATTCTGCTATTTCGACCCCGAGCAGGAGCGCTACAACACGGTCAAGACGGACTCCTTCCACCTCGCAGTTGCCAAGGCAAAGGGTCAGCCGGTCGCTTACGCTCGCGAACAGGAGGACGTCAGCGTGCTCAACAACGACATTCGCTTCATCAAGTTGGGCGAGTACACCATTGAGGACGAGGATGACTTCTTCGGAACTTCCTCATATTGGCTCACTTATCTGCTTCTCTTCATTGCCTTCATCGCCGCTTTCCTTTGGCTGAGACGCCAACAGAAGCTTAATCCGAACTCCTGGAGCGTGAAGGGCAAGAAGGCAGGCAAAGTGGCATCTCGCCGACTGAAACAGGCTTCGAAGCTCTTGCACGCCAAGGACGATGCCGCTTTCTACGACGAGGTGATGCGTGCTCTGCTCGGCTATGCAGGCGATAAACTGTCTCTTCCGACCAATGAGCTCAACAAGGAGAACGTCATCAGCAAGCTCACATCGAAAGGCGTGGAGCAGGAAGTTGTCGATTCCTTCATTACCGTACTGAGCGATTGCGAGTTCGCACGATATGCTCCGACGGCCGATGCAAACCTTGCAAAAGAGAAGATTTACCAGCAGGCTTCAGATGTCATTACGCGAATGAACGCCTCGATAAAAAAGTGAAAAGTTGAAAAATTAAAAAGGTTATAAGTTGAATTTTCGCGATGAAACGGTATATTTTTGTTATTTCCCTGGTTCTTGTCTCTGTTTTGACTCAAGCTGCAAGTCCTGCCGAAACGAAGACTTTGGCCGATACAGCTTATGTCCAAGGCGATTACGAGAAAGCTGTCAAACTCTATAGCGAACTGGCTGAGCAGAGTCCTGACATCGAAGTCTTCTACAACCTGGGCTGCGCGTACTATCGTATCGACGATATCGCCCATAGTGTACTTTGGTTCGAACGTGCCTTGAAACTCGACCCAAGCAACAAGGACGTGCTCTTCAATCTCGAACTGGCTCGCACGAAGACCATCGACAAGATAATCCCGCAGCATGAGTTCATCCTGTTCACCTACTTCCGCAGTATGACGAACTGGTTCTCCTTGCGTACCTGGACCATCATCGGCCTGCTCTCCTTTATCATCATGCTCGTTTCCCTGCTTCTCTTTTGGGCTTCCGGCAGCATGTTTGTGCGAAAATGTGCCTTTTCATCGGCTGTTTTGCTCCTGCTCGTCTCTGTGCTTTCCAACGTTTGTGCCCTGCAACAAAAGAACTACAAGCAGGTTCATACCAGCGGCATCATCATCTCTCCAGCCGTCACAGTCAAGAGTACGCCGGCCGATAATGGCAACGATCTTTTCGTCCTTCACGAGGGAAGCAAGGTGGAGATACTTGACGGCAGCCTCAAGGAGTGGTGCGAGGTGAGCATAGCCGACGGCAAGCAAGGCTGGATTCCCAAGAAATCCTTTGCCCTCATCTGAGGCAATAAGTCACCACCCCTTAATGCTAATCAGATGAAAGCCAAAGTTGCCTTTTTCTCCATAATTGCCCTTTTCATCGCTTGTTCTTCGGTCGATATGAAGAACACAGGGTCTATGGAGAGCAACGACTTGGCTTATCGTCTGCGATATACCGATGTCTCTGCTTCGCAAAAGGCTGCGAAGGAGGCTTTTTCCTCTGCTTCTGAGAGTTCTGATAAGGCAGAAGCCCTCAACAATATGGCTTATGTAGCCTATCAGCAGATGCGTTTCGACCAGGCTCTTCAACTTCTGCAACAGATTTATGGCTTTAGTCATAACCAGCTCGAACTGCTCTGCGCTGATGTGTTGACAATGAAAGTGATGCAGCGCATCGGCCGTGGGAAATCGTTCTTCGATGCTCGCCTACGTGCTCAGAAACGTCTCAGCCGCATTCTTTCCGAGGAAAGCAATCTTACTGAACGTCAGAAGCATCGCCTCCATTATGCTTTGACTGAGCTTCACATCGTTGCCTCTACCTATTATTATTATCTTGGGCAGGACAGCGCGGCTCGTAGCGAGATTCAGGAAGCCGCCCAGTATGTTAATTTGGAAACCGACACGACACAATGGCTCTACTATCAATATATGATAGGTAGCGGCGGACTCGTTGAGGGGACACCAGAGGAAGTGACCGTCACGGAGTTCAATCATCTCTTCCGCGTCTATACATTAGCGAAGGCCAACCACTTCACTTACTTCGAAGCAAACGCACTTCAGTCACTTTCTGCCATGATAGCTGACTCGCTCCGTGCTAATTGGATTAAGCAGCAGCGCATCGATGCCTACAGTTATCTCTTTGGAGAGCACCTTCAGTGGCAGGCTGACAGCACGCTTTCCATTCGTTATCAGTTCGCCGCAGCTTTGTCGCATCATGCAGTTGCACTCTTCAAAGAGTATCGCGACCTGTTCCAAACAGCTTGTGCTTTGCGAACTTTGGGTGAGGTTTATTTTTCGGCAGAACATTACGAAGAGGCCCTCCAGAGTTTCCGCAAAGCTCTGCATCTTGCCTCCGACCACAGTCGCTCGCCTTACCAAGTGACGCCCTGGCTGGCTGGTATTCATGAGAATCTCAGCCTTACCTATAGCGCATTAGGCGACAAGTTGAGTGCCGACAACCACCGTAACATTTATCTCGACTTGCTCGACGAGTCCCGGCAGAATAAGGAGCTTGACAGCCGAAAGGCTTTGCTGAAGCAAGAGGCTCATAGCGAGCAGATACAGTTCCTCCTGCTTCTCTTGCTCGTCGTTTTAGTCGTTGTCCTTTCCATCTTTTACTATCGTCAGCTCAACAATCGCAACCGTTCCTTCGAGCAAAGAGTGCGTGAGATAGGTTCGAGCGAAGAATGTCAACAGGCCAGGCAGAAACTTCAAGACCTCTTGCAGGAAAGCGAAGACCGATTGGAGGAGAGCAAGGAAGCCAACGAGGTGATGCAGCAACGCATCCTTCAGCAACAACAGCGTCACATCCTGCAGCGCACCAAATTATCTGTTGTTTATGCCATCATTCCTTACCTCGACCGTGTTATCGCCGAAGTAAAAAAACTCGATGAAATGGGCGAAAATGCGTCGGAACATCTCTCTTATATACAAGAGTTGTGTTCTGGTATGATGACCATCAACGACCGACTCACTTCTTGGATTCAGATGCAACAAGGCAAGTTGAGTCTCCAAGTGTCGCGTTTCCCGCTCAAGGACATCTTGCAGGTCATTTCGATGCAGCAATATGCCTTTGCTCAGCAGCAACTCACGCTCGAAGTGCCCGAGACAGACCTTCAGGTGAAAGCCGACAAAGCCCTGACGCTCTTCATGGTCAACACGCTCGTTGATAATGCGCGCAAGTTTACGCCAGCAGGTGGCAAGGTGACGATTTTGGCCGATTCCATCGAGGATTTCGTGGAGATTAGCGTCTGCGATACTGGCATTGGTCTTTCGCAGGAAGATGTGCAAACCCTCAATGACAGTAAAGTTTATGATCCCAATCGTATCGGCACGAAGAATGCAAGCAAGGGCTTTGGTTTCGGCATCATGAACTGTAAGGGCATCATCAACAACTATAAGAAGCTCTCATCACTCTTTAACGTTTGCGACTTTGGCGTTGAGAGCCAGAAAGGAAAGGGAAGCCGCTTCTGGTTCCGCTTGCCGAGAGTGCTGCCGTTGTTGTCTATTTTTGTCTTCAATCTCGCCGTTCAAGCTATGCCGCACCGCTGCTATGAACTTTTCGACTCCACATATAACTGCAATTTACAGGGACGATATGCCGAGGCTTGGCTTTATGCTGATAGTGCCATCAATATGATTGAAGGGCAGGTCGATACGGCTTTGCTCGTCTCGCTTTATAACGAACAAGCCATTTCAGCACAGGCTCTTGGAGAGTGGGAAGCATATCGGCAGAGCAATGCCGAGTGCGTTCGTCTGCATCGCCTATTCAGTACCGACCGCTCGCTTGCTTCCGACTGCCAGCGACTCGAAAAGATGAACGAAGACTCGCGTGTCCTTTACGTATTGATTGTCTTACTGCTCATCGCTTCCCTCACCTTGTTCTATATGATTGTGCTGCGTCATCGCCTTCGCCACCGTGCTTCCATGGACGACCTCTATACCCGTCTGTCGTCCGTGCTTCGTTCTTTCCCCGATAATGCAGAGACTTTGAATGACGAGTTGAACGAAGTGGCCAATAATCTTGACCAACCTCAGCTTCGTCAACCCGTTTTGAAGTTACAGCAGAAGTTCTCTTCCAGTTTGGCAAAGTTGCAAGAAACTAACGATTTCATCGAAGATTTTGAGGAGAAAGCACAGAAGCAGCGTTTCGAGCACGACCGCTTGTACGTGATGAATCAGATACTTGACAATTCGCTCAGCACCATCAAGCACGAGACGATGTATTTCCCCTCCCGCATCAAGCAGATGGCCGAGATGGCTGAAACGTCTCCCTCAAACTCCTTGCTCGACCTCGTTACTTATTACCGCCACATCTATATGCTGCTCTACGAACAGGCCCAGCGACAGACCGACCAAAGCCTTTTGCGGTTGCAACCTATTGCTGTGAGCGACCTATTTGACTACGCTGCTAAGACACATGGCATCGAGTCTCAACCTGTCGAAGCTTGTGTGAAGGGAGATTTGATGTCGCTGCAAATGCTCCTCGACCAGATGATTGCAGTCGTGCCAAAGGAAGCCACTCTTTCAGCAAGGGAATCAGGGGAAATGACATATATTATATGTAATGTAGAGGGACAAAGATTCACGCAAGAGGAGCTCTCTGACCTCTTTTCGCCGCAGACAGAACGCATAGAGTACCTCGTTATGCGTCAGATAGTTCGCGAACATGATGGCGCTTGCGGTCATCTGGGGCTTCGACTCGTGGCAGAAAACACCGCGAGCGGCTACCAAATCTCTTTCTCGCTCCTTTCTTCCCATAAACCAACGAACTCATAAACCTACACAATATGGAAAAATTCAAAGTAATCATCGTCGAGGACGATAAGCTGGAGCTCAAAGGTACCCAGCAAATCCTGCAAACCGAAGTGCCGGAAGCGGAAATCATCGGAACGGCTTCAGGCGAAAGCGACTTCTGGAAGTTGATGCGCGACGGCCAGCCCGACTTCGTGCTGCTCGACCTCGGCTTGGGTGGCAGCACTACCGTCGGCGTCGATATCTGCCGACAACTAAGGACACGTTATGCCGACATGAAAATCCTCGTTTTCACCGGCGAAATCCTCAACGAACGCCTTTGGGTTGAGGTGCTCAGCGCAGGCGCTGACGGCATCATCCTCAAGACGGGCAACCTCCTGCAGCGAGATGATATTGTGCAGGTTATGCATGGCCGCCACCTCGTCTTCAACGAGCCGTTCCTCGAGAAGGTGATGGCTCGCTTCCGCAAGGTCGTCTGCAAGGAGCAGGCTTCCGTTGATGCTTTCGTAGAGTACGAGATAGACGAGTACGACGAGCGTTTCCTGCGCCATCTTGCCCTCGGTTACACGAAGGACATGATAGCCGGCCTTCGGCAGATGCCTTTTAGCACAAAGAGCCTCGAGAAGCGACAAGTGGACCTCACCAACCGACTCTTTTCGGAGCGAGAGAGGAGTGGCGTGAATGCCGTCCGCCTCGTGGTTCGAGCCATTCAGTTGCACATCATCGACCCCGAAAACTTAGTTGCCGATGAGCAATAACGAGCGAAACTTTGTCATCCTGCTGGTGGTGGCGGCTTTGCTACCATTCGTCTCGTGGGCGTTGTCGGCGTTGGGCGTGCCTTGCCGTAGCATTCTCGACGACGAGGGCCTTCGTTGGCTCTTCCGTCATGTGAGCGATTGCCTCCACAGCCGGTTGGTGATGTTCGCCCTTTGCTGTCTGATGATGCAAGGCGTGATAAAGGAGAGCGGCATCTTGCCCCTCGGCCGGGCTTTCCGCGACCCGAGGTTCCTGCGCTACCTTGCCATCTATGCCGTCGTGTTCCTCACTATCCTGTTTGCCAGCCTTGCTCCCGACAGCCCCTTGCTCAGCATCACGGGCGGCCTTGCAGGAAGTCCTTTGCTCGACGGCCTCCTCTTCCTTGGCTGGTTCTCGTTCATCGTGTTCTGCCTCTGCTACGGACACAACAAGCGCGAGCCTTGGCCCAAAATGCTGACGCGCGGCATCCGCAAGCATCCGCTCGCCATACCTTTTGCCATCGTCGTTTCCTTCTGCATCCAGTGCATTCAATATATGATAGCATGAATCTCGAAGACCTCAATCCCAGTCAGCGCGAAGCGGTGCTTTGCATCGATGCTCCTTCTCTCGTCATAGCCGGAGCGGGTAGCGGCAAGACGCGCGTCCTGACCTACAAGATAGCGTACCTTCTGGAGCAAGGTATGCAGCCGTGGAACATCCTTGCGCTGACCTTTACCAATAAGGCGGCAAAGGAGATGCGCGAGCGCATCGCTACCCTCGTATCGCCCGAGAAAGCTGCGTCGCTCTGGATGGGCACCTTTCACAGCATCTTTGCCAAGATATTGCGTATTGAGGGCCATCGCCTGGGCTACGACCAGAACTACACTATCTACGACACCGCCGACAGCTTGAGCCTCGTCAAGCTTGTCGTTCGGGAGATGAACCTCGACGAGAAGGTCTATAAGCCGAGTGCCGTGCAGAACCGCATCTCGGCAGCCAAGAACCGACTCATCCTGCCTTCGGGCTATGCATCCGTACGAGAGTACCGCGAGAACGACGCCTTTTATCATCGTACCCTCATGCCCGAGATTTACAACCGCTATGAAGAGCGCCTGAAGCAGGCCAACGCGATGGACTTCGACGACCTGCTGCTCAACACCTGGCTCATATTCAAGCACAATCCTGAGGTCGCAGTGCATTGGCAGGAGCGCTTCCACTTTGTCCTCGTCGATGAGTATCAGGACACCAACTTCGCCCAACATCAAATCATCCGCCTCCTCACCGACCAGCGGCAAAGAGTTTGTGTCGTGGGCGACGACGCACAGAGCATTTACAGCTTTCGCGGCGCCGATATCGACAACATCCTACATTTCCGCGAGACCTATTCCGGCGCACGTCTCTTCAAACTCGAGCGCAATTATCGCTCGACGCAAACCATCGTGAATGCCGCCGGCTGCTTGATTCGCAACAATCGCGAACAGATAGCAAAGCAGGTCTTCAGCGAGAAGGAGGTGGGCAACCCACTCGCCCTCTTCCCCGCCTATAGCGATACGGACGAGGCCAACATCATCCTTCGGGAGGTGCAGCGAGCACATCGGGCAGGCATCCCGTACAAGGGCATCGCCGTGCTCTACCGCACTAATGCGCAGAGCCGCAAGATAGAAGACAGTTTTCTGCAAGGTCGCGTCCCCTATCACATCTATGCCGGCACGTCGTTCTATCAGCGCGAGGAAATCAAGGACCTCCTTTGCTACCTCCGCCTCGCCGTCAACCCCTACGACGAGGAATCGCTGCGGCGTGTCATCAACAAACCATCGCGCGGCATCGGCGACACCACTGTCGGCAAGCTTTTTCTCGAAGCAAGAGCAGCAGGCATGCCAGTCTGGGAGGAACTGAAGGCCTTAAGCCTCTCCACATCCCTCCCCAAAGGAGAGGGGGATTCGTTATTCCCCAAGAGGACAATCGAGAAGCTCAAGGCCTTCTACGACATGGTTGAGGGCTTTCACGAGAGTTCCAAGACCGACGATGCCCACACACTTGCCATCCGCATTGCAAAGGAGAGCGGATTGCAGGAACATTACTTCAATGGATGCGACCCGGACGACGTCTCGAGGCAAGAGAATTTCCAGGAGATGCTCGATGGAATCGCGGGTTTTGTTATCGACAATCAAGAGCAGGGACTTGGTGTTTCCCTTAGCGATTACCTGCAGATGGCCAGCCTTGCCACAGACTTCGACCGCAATAATGCCGAGAAAGATGCCGACCAGGTTAACATGATGACCATCCATTCTGCCAAAGGTCTCGAGTTCCCCGTCGTCTTCATCGCAGGGCTGGAGGAAGGTCTTTTCCCCAGCGAGATGAGTGCAGAGATGCCGCGTGAACTCGAGGAGGAGCGCCGCCTCTTTTACGTAGCCCTCACCCGGGCCGAGCGTCAGGTCATCCTCACCTACGCCAAGTCGCGCTTCCGCAATGGGCGGATGGAGTTCTCGCGTCCCAGCAGGTTCATCAGGGAGATACCGCAGGAGTACTTTAATAATAATAGACAACAGACAACGGACAACAGACAACAGACAACGGACAACGGTCAATGGACAACGGACAACAGACGACGGACAACAGACAGCGGGCAATGGGCAGCGGGCAATGGACAACAGGACTTTGCCGGGCGTTCTCGTATTGAGCAGAGAATTAAGGCGTTCCGTCCCCATAGCCCAATGCCATCTGCTCCAAGGCCAACCGCATCGGAGGCACTCTCCCCAAGGGGCGATCGTCTGCCGGCAGCAAATGGATTGGGAAGCGTTAGCAGCAGAGGTCAAGGCCGGGAAGGCTCAGGATTGTCTGTTGGCTCAGCTGTCGTTCACGAGCGTTTCGGCAGGGGCGTCGTCCAAGCCCTCGAAGGCACGGGCATCGATGCCAAGGCGACGGTGCAGTTCGAGAACGCCGGCACCAAGGTCCTTATGCTGCGCTTTGCGAAGCTCACGTTGGCATAACGCCGACGCATACATAGAACAATCCCAATACGGGCGAGGATGCGACAAGTTCCATCCCCGCCCGTATTAGTTATTGAGGTAAACCGTCTGCTGATGATTGACGGACTGGCGCTCTACGGCTGGCGTGGCCGAAGGATGCGTTTCGTTATCCGTTGAAAATGAGGAGCGTTTGCCCGATGTAGCTGACGCGGTAGCGGTAGAGTGGGCGACCTGTGGGGCCGTCGGAGACGTTGCCGATGTCGTTCAGATTGTAGGTGCGTCCGCAGCTGTTGCATTTGGCGTAGCCGCCAGTGCGCAGCTGTAGGGGCTTCGTGATGTTGTAGTTCTGATAGCAGTTGCTGCAGGCGCGGTCGTAGCAGACCACGCGTGCGACGTCCTCTCCAATCTCGGGAATGGTGAGTCGCCCCACGATGAAGCCGCTCAGTCCGGGCATGTAGCTGCCGTATGCCGCGATGGCTGTGACGTTGATGGACGAGGAGTGGTTGGTGGCGTCGGTGAAGATGAACCGCTGCCCGTCGCTTGTGATGGAGCAGAACTCGCCCATGCTCTCGCAGCAGGTATAGAGCACGGGAGCTTGCAGGACGTTTTCGATGTTGAGTCGCGCAGGCAGGTTGCAGTACTTGTTGGTCACTTCGCCGTCCTTGCAGCCTGCAAGCATCAGGCAACAAATCAGGAATAATGTGTTGATGTTCAGTCTTTTCATCTCTCGTTTTTGATATTATGTAGGAAGATGCCACGTGGGGATCCCCTAACCCCCTTTAGGGGGAATTTTTGACGCTTGCTGTGGGAGAGGGCGATGCTTGCTGTGGGAAAGCCCGACGCTTGCTGTGGGATAGGGCGATGCTTGCTGTGGCGTTTTCATCCCCCTAATTTCTTCTCCGCTTCTTCTGCCTTTTCGAAGTGGAAACCGCTCCACGTCTGCTCGAAGATGGCAGCTATCTCCTTCGTGCAGAGATTGCCGATGCTGCCCTCGTGCGTGTGGTGGACTTCCTTTCTGGGAACGAATTTCCCGGCCTCGATGTCGAGACCGACCTTCTTGTACGCGTCGCGGAAGGGCATCCCCTCGCTGGCCAGACGGTTCACCTCCTCTACGGAGAACATCAGGTCGTAGCGCGGGTCGTCGAGGATGTGTTCGTTCACCTCGAGCCTTGCGATGATGTAGGTGGCCATCTGCAGGCACTCTCTCAGCTCCTGGAAAGCGGGGAGGAAGACCTCCTTGATGATTTGCAGGTCGCGGAAGTAGCCGCTGGGCAGGTTGTTCATAATGAGCGTAACCTGCTGAGGCAGAGCTTGAAGCTTGTTGCACTTGGCGCGGGTCAGCTCGAAGACATCAGGGTTCTTCTTGTGCGGCATGATACTCGAGCCGGTGGTGCACTCCTTCGGCAGCTTGATGAAACCGAAGTTCTGGCTGTTGAAGAGACAAGCGTCGAAGGCGAGCTTGCTGACGGTGCCTGCTATGCCCGCCAGGGCGAAGGCCACGTTGCGCTCAGTCTTGCCGCGCCCCATCTGGGCATAGACCACGTTGTAATCGAGCGAATCGAAGCCCAGCAGCTCCGTCGTCATCGTGCGGTTCAGGGGGAACGACGAGCCGTAACCGGCAGCCGAGCCGAGCGGGTTGCGATTGGTGATGCGATAGGCCGCCTGCAGGAAGACGAGGTCATCAGCGAGGCTCTCGGCGTAGGCACCAAGCCAAAGGCCGAAGCTGCTGGGCATCGCCACCTGCAGATGCGTGTAGCCAGGCATCAGCACGTCTTTGTAGCGCTCGCTCTGCTGCTGCAACTCGGTGAAGAGACACCTCACGTCCTCTGCCACAAGCCGCAATTGCTTGC
>CAMJOE010000060.1:0-16409 GCA_946407485.1 uncultured Prevotellaceae bacterium
AGGATGTGCTTGCGGCCTTTCTTGGGCGGGATGAACTTCTCAATCTTGTCTGAGAAGAAGATGACGCCTATCTTATCGTTGTTCTGAATGGCAGAGAAGGCGAGCGTAGCCGCAATCTCGGTCACCATATCGCGCTTGAACTGCTTCACGGAACCGAAGTCGAGACTGCCGCTGACGTCAACCAGCAGCATCACCGTCAACTCGCGTTCCTCCTCGAAGACCTTGACGTAAGGCTTTCCGAAGCGAGCCGTCACGTTCCACTCGATGTCGCGAATGTCGTCGCCATACTGGTACTCGCGCACCTCGGAAAAAGTCATACCGCGCCCCTTGAAGGCAGAATGGTATTCGCCCGCAAAGATATTGCTGCTCAGGCCACGAGTCTTAATCTCGATTTTGCGAACGCGCTTAAGTATCTCAGCAGACCCACCCCGGCCCTCCCTTAAAGGGAGGGAGCTATCACGCTGAACATCATTCATGCCACAACGCCTCCTTTATCTTATTAATTGTCATATCCGTATCGTATAATACATCTTCATTTGAAAAGCGAATCACCTTATATCCTTTCCCCTCAAGTAAAGGATAGATGTCGGGCGAAGCCGTTTCGTATCTCATCTTTGTCAGCGACTTTTCCCCCTCCCTTTAAGGGAGGGACGGGGTGGGTCTTTTAAGGCACTTCCACCTTGTTCACAATCTTGCTGATGATTTCCTCGCTGACCACATTGTTCGCTTCTGCCTCATAGGTGAGGCCGATGCGGTGACGGAGCACGTCGTGAGCCACGCTGCGGACATCTTCGGGAATGACGTAGCCGCGCCTCTTGATGAAGGCAAACGCGCGGGCTGCCAGAGCCAGGTTGATGCTGGCACGGGGAGAACCGCCGAACTCGATGTAGTCCTTTATCTCCTTCAGGCCGTACTTCTCGGGATAGCGCGTGCAGAAGACGATGTCGGCGATGTACTGCTCAATCTTCTCGTCGAGATAGACCTCGCGGACAATCTCGCGAGCCTTCATGATCTCGTCCGTACCCATCACGGGTCTTACAGCCTGCTGCTCGCCCTTTATCTGCTGACGGATGATGAGCTTCTCCTCCTCGAGCTTCGGATAGTCGATGACAACCTTCAGCATGAAGCGGTCCACCTGCGCCTCGGGCAGAGGATAGGTGCCCTCCTGCTCGATGGGGTTCTGCGTAGCGAGCACGAGGAAGGGCTTCGGCAGCTTGAATGTGTTCTTGCCGATGGTGACCTGACGCTCCTGCATGGCCTCGAGCAAAGCGCTCTGCACCTTGGCCGGAGCACGGTTGATTTCGTCGGCCAGCACGAAGTTGGCGAAGACGGGACCCTGCTCTACGAGGAACTTCTCGTCCTTCTGACTGTATATCATCGTACCGATGACGTCGGCGGGGAGCAAGTCGGGCGTAAACTGTATGCGGCTGAACTTGGAGTCCACCAGCTGCGCCAGCGTCTTGATGGCCATCGTCTTAGCCAGACCCGGCACACCCTCCAGGAGGATATGTCCGTCGCTGAGCAGACCGATGAGCAGCGACTCGATGAGATGCTTCTGCCCTACAATCACTTGATTCATGCCCGTCACCAGGTTTGTGACGAAGCCACTTTGTCTCTCGATGCGTTCATTTAGTTCGCGAATGTCGATTGATTCTGCCATGTTTCTACAAATTTAAGTGGGAGCAAAAATGGGAGTAAAGCCAGCATGTGGACTGGAAGTAAAGCACTTCGTGCTGGTAAACATCTTATAGACTATCAAAGCTATCGTCCACGAGCGCAGCGAGTTTACTTCCTTCTTTTACTTCCTCTTATTACTTCCTTTTTTATTTCTTTTTTTCTTTTCGCGTGCAAAATTACTGCTTTCCGCGCTATCTGCCAAATGAGAAATGATAAATAAAGTTATAAGGGTGTTTAACTTTGTTAAAATAGTAGCAAAAGGTACATGTTTTTGGCTCAGGTTGCCTCCCGACATCCCGATAAAGGAGAAAAACAAAGGGCGACAGAATACCGATATCGGTGCTCTGTCGCCCTTGCCTGATAACTATGAATTACAAACCGCTTCAGCCGTCGGCCTTCGATTCAGCCTTCATCCTCTCTCAACTAAGCTCTTACACTTATCCGAAAAGCGTGCCAACTGCCATATCATTGCCATTTTTAATTATTCATTTAAGTTTCGGATGTTATGAATGTATTTGTAGTTAAGTAGTTATCGCTTCGCTAGTAGTTAAGCCGAATGTTTGGGGAGCTGCAATTTAAGCGATTTATGTATTGGCTTAACTACTTAACTACTGTCTACTTAACTACTTCAGAAACTTCAGTAATTCAGGGTTCGAGATTTACTCGAGACCCTGAATCGTATCGGTGTTCTTGATGACCTCGATGGCGTCGGCTGCGAGCTTGCGACTGGGGACAAGCTGGAAGGTGGCCTCCCGACGGAGGTTCTTGAAGCTGTCGCTGGGCGTCCAACGGATGTTGACGTTCTTGATGTTGGTAGAAGAGAAGTCCTCCGTGGTGACTGCGCCTTCGGTGTCAAGTTCTACGTGAAAATCTCCCAGGTCGCCGAGCTTCACCTTGTTGCCGGCAAGCATCTGCTCACGGAGGCAGGAAACGGCATCGCAGAGAACACCCTTGATGGTTCCCTTGGAGAAGGGCGAATGGTGGTCGGCAATATGCTTGCAGAAAGCGTCGAGGTCGAGGATTTCATCCACCTGTGCTGAGCCGTAAGCCTTGGTGTGATTGATGTTTTCCTTCTTGGTGCCGGGCTTGGCACTCATGATAGAGATACTGTACTTAATCATAAATAATAAAGTTTAAAGGATTAATAATTAAAATAATAAATGTTTTGCGCGAGGGCAGCGAAGACGTCTCACAGGTAGTCGACAAACCATGCACGTGAAGTTGGCCAAGCTGGCACGTGTCAATGACCGTCTTTTGCAGAACCCTCACGCTATTATATACTCGACACCCCCCATTTTGTTAACCCCTAAAGCAAAAAATTTTAAATAAAAGTTTGTTTTTGTCATCTACTATGCCTTTTTTTTCGTAATTTTGCAGAACAAAAGGCAAAGATATGGATACAGTTCATTCTACACTCCCTTACGACATCAAGAGTGCCACAAGCATTTTTGAGTATAGTAAAGGCTTGCTTGGTAATACTTTACGCGATTTCGTGTGGGAAGGATATATGGCGAAGAAAGGCAAAGGGGGACTTGGGCAAATGGTGGAGAACATCTACTTCCTGCTTGAGACAAACAACTATGCGGGAGCCGACTTTTCCGAGGCAGGAATGGAGTTAAAGTGTACTCCGCTTCGAAAAAGCAAGCAGGAAGATTATCTTATCAAGGAACGTCTAGTCTGGCAATTATATTTCCCTCATCCACCATTCGCCAGCATGTCTTTCTAAAAACTCAGATTCCGTATACCATGTATAGTCAAACCAATTCGTGGAATCACCGTACTGATTTCTCTCTGACGAATACTCAAGCCAGTGGGTGGAACGTAAGATGCCCCCAAGATAGTGACAATACTGCTGTTCGGTATTAGGTTCACTTTTCAACATTTTAAGCATCTGTTCCGTCATAATCCATTTCTTTTCCATAACTTTTTCGGCAAAGTTCGGAGATCAAAACGAAACGTGCAAATGTTTTAGATCAAGTTAGATCAAACTAAATAGTAATTAAGAATCATTAGATCAATACCTAAGGATATGGCAAAACAAAATATTTATAAGTTGGATGACAAATCTCCTGATGAGGTGAAGCAATCGTTCTATCAGTTTATGGGTGATAGAAACGCCACACCTAAAATCATCAGTGAACCAACCAGAGGCAACTATGCAAAAATAGATGCTTTTAAGTCTGTTTGTGGTGTAGTCAAAGACTTGTTTGGAATCGAGAACATATATGAATTGACGGATGTGGGTAAGGTTGTCCGAGTAAGTGATGCTATAACGGAACTTATTAAAGCGGAAACGTCCCCTAGAAAGGAAAAGGAACTCAAAGATAGAAGGAGTTACGTCAATAAGTATCGCGACTTCTTGCAATATTGTTCAGACTTAAGCGAGGAAGCTTTGGCTTCCACAACTCCTTACGACTTTGCTGACGATCCAGACAAACCATTCATCGCAAGAGAGAAATTCTATGAGATAGTGGAGTTGCTATTCCGCAAGAAAAACATCATTTTGCAAGGCGCTCCAGGTGTTGGTAAGACTTTCTTGGCTAAGAAGATTGCCTATCAATTGATTGGTATGAGAAAGGATGTGAATATAGAAACAGTTCAATTTCATCAGTCCTACAGCTACGAAGATTTCATTCAGGGAATCCGCCCCACAACTTCTGGCGAATTTAAGGTTCGCAATGGCATCTTCTATAACTTTTGCGAGAATGCAAAGGAGCACCCAGAAAATACCTTTGTGTTCATCATCGATGAGATAAACAGAGGCAATCTGAGTAAGATTTTTGGCGAGCTGATGATGCTGATAGAGTACGACAAGCGTTCACCTCGCTATGCGCTGAAACTGACTTACAGCGAAGAGGACAGTCCGCGTTTTTATGTACCTGAAAACGTCTATATCATCGGCTGTATGAATACGGCAGACCGTTCGCTAGCTATCGTGGATTATGCTTTGCGTCGTAGATTTGCTTTCTGCGATGTGGAGCCTGAGTTAGGCAATACGTTCAAGGACTATCTTAGTACGGCATTGAGCAAGGGTTTTGTGGATGAGATTTGCAAAAAGGTGAATCACGTCAACGACATTATCCGCACCTCTTCATCGCTGGGTAAAGGCTTAGAAATTGGGCATAGTTATTTCTGCCAGCTCAGTTCTGTTGATGATGAACAGGAGTGGTGGAAGTCCATCTGCAAGTACGAATTGTTCCCATATCTTCGTGAAATTTGTTTCGATAATGAGGAACTCTGCAGTGAGTTGTGCCACATATTAAGCGACTAAGTCGATATGCGCCAGATACCCATACAAAACATGTACTACATCCTGTGCTATGCATGGGGTATGGGTGAAATGCGCGGAAAAGTGAATGTTGGCGTAGAGCGATGTGACTCTATAGCCAACTTGCTTGTGCATGTGCTGCTGAATGCAACAGACGATTTACTGAAGCGTGGATTATTGCAGAGCTATACAGTCTGTGGAGCAGAGATAGACAGCATCAAGGGGAAAATCAATATTGGCGAAACGATGAAACAGGGCAGATACAGACAGGGAAGGATGTATTGCAATTACGATGAATTATCATCAGATATTCTTGTCAATCAGATTATTTACTCGACCTTACGAGATGCATTGAAGATTCGAGGTTTGTCTGAACAAAACGAAAGTAGGCTATTGACCACGATTCGCCGAATGCCTCAGATGAAGCGGATACAACTATCTGATAGCGTGTTTAAGTCAATCAGACTGCTTCGTAACAACACATACTATCAATTCGCAATCAACGTTTGCCGCCTGCTTAATCAGTCAATGTTGCCAAGTGAAAGCCTTGTCGGAAAGTGGGACTTTATGGACTTGATGGATGACGAACCTGCCATGAATCACATCTTCGAGAAATTCCTGATGAATTTCTACAAACAGGAATGTCATGAAGAATATCCTGATGTCGAGCGTTCACATATACGCTTCCAACTGACTCCATACGGCATGACATTCGCCAAGAGTACTGATGAAACCTATCGTCTGCTGCCTGTGATGGAAACCGATATGACCTTATACAATCCTCGCACGAAGAAGAAAATCATCCTTGACGCCAAATATTACAAAGAGACATTGGTTTCAAGGTATGGAGAAGGTGGGAAGTTTCGACGCGAACATCTTTCGCAGATTCTGACATACGTGATGAATCAGGAGAACGATGCAAAACCATATACAAAGGACACCAAGGGCATTTTGGTCTATCCAACGATTGATACAGAAATAGATGTTTCGTATGTCTATAAGGACACGAACCATGTTATCCGCGTAAGTACAGTCAACTTGAATCAAGACTGGCAGATGATAGAACAAAGGCTGAAAGATATTATTCAAGAACAAAAGCAATAATGATATAAAAAAAAGTCAATGATATAGCAGTTGGCATGCATTTCGGATGGGTGAAAGAGCTTAGTCGGGGGAGGAGGAAGGCTGAAAGCCTGATAAGAACATAGGCGGGGGTGTAACCCCCGTAAAGGAGATATTGTAACATCTGAGTGCTGAAAGCACGACAGAACATCAGAAATCTCTCCACCCTTTCAGGGTTCCGTTTCCCGCTCGCACTTGTTACGGGGGTTACACCCCCGCCTGTAGTCTTTCCAGCCTTTCAGGCTTCCATCGTGCCAACTGCTATATCATTGCCTAAAAAAATGAAAGAGTTTCCAAGGAAGGCATAAAGGCAGAATAGCTTTTCCAGACTACCTCTACAAGCCTTCGAGGACGATGATTACAGGCGAAGGCGGAAGCGCTCCTTCTAGATTCAAGCACATACATTCCTTGGCAAAGTTTTGGAGACTAAAAAATAGTCATGCCTTACTCAATCTTCTCGAGCTCGGGCAGTTTGATTTCCATATCGACGGGGACGTTGTCGGGGTCGGGGAAAGCGTTGTGCACGATGATGTACGGAGCGAAGTCCTTGTTGCCGTACTCCTCGATGGCGATGCGGGTGATGAACTCGCCGGGCTTCATGACGTGCGTCTTGCGAGTACCCACTATCCTGTACTCGCCGCCTGGTACCTGAGCGTACTCAACCTTGGGCGCAGGAGCTTCGACAGGTGCCTCCACTTGGGGCTCTACAGCCGCTGGCTCCACGTTTGCTGACTTCTGCGTCAAGGAACGAGACGCAAAGAACACTATCACGCAAAGCAGCAAGAGGCCCAATGCCCAAACCCACAAGCGATGGCCTTTCCCATCTCCCGAAGGAGAGGAACCTGCAGGTTCTTCCTTTGCCGAAGGTTCAGGCGAAGGCGCAGGTTCAGGAGTTGGTTCAACTTCAGGCTTCGGCTCTTCCTTTACCTCGGGCTTAACGGCTGGCTCGGGAACCGCTTCTTCCTTTCTTTCTTCTTTAACCTCAGGAACAGGTTCAGGTTCGGGAGTTGGTTCCGGCTCGGGCTCTGAAACTGGTTCAGGTTCGGGAGTTGGTTCAGGCTCGGGTTCTGAAACAGGTTCAGGAACAGGTTCAGGCTCAGGAACAGGTTCAGGCTCGGGAGTTGGTTCCGGAGTTGGTTCCGGCTCGGGCTCTGAAAAAGGTTCAGGCTCAGGCTCTGAAACAGGCGCAAATGCTTGAACTGGCTGAGCGGCGGCCTCGGGCTCTGCATCATCATCCAGGTCGGGTTCTCCTTCTAAAGGAGTTTGGGGCATCTCTGAGTCCGGCACTCTTTCCATCTCCTCGATGCTCGTCCCTTCGTTGATGACGACAGTCTGGAAGTCAGCAAAGGGCTTGTTGATGAGGTCCTTGAGCGCGTTCTCGGGTGCGAATGAAAGCTTCGTGTGCCCGGGAATGACGATGCGTTCGCCGGTGTTGACATTGACGCTCTCGCGGTCGAGCACCTCGATGAGCTTGAACGTGCCCAACCCTTTTATCTTGACAACCTTATCGGCAGTCACGTTCTGAATGATGGAGTCGAAGAACTCTTTGAGGAACGCCTCGGCATCCTTTTGCGGCAGGTTCTTCTTCTGTGCCAACGACTTGGCAAGCTGCTGGAGGTTTATCTTTGAGCTCATGTTATTTCACAATTTTACGATTTCACAATTTCACAATTTGCTATCCAATTGTCAATTTGTACAATTGTCACATTGTCCAATTACTTCACTTTTAATTTCAAGGACGTATTGGGTTTGAAGCTCACGGTCATCTTTGGCGGGATGAGCATGCGCTGCTTGGTGGTGGGGTTGACCAGGACGCGCTCCAGCTTCTTCTTTACCTCGAAGGTGCCAAAACCGGGAACAAGTATCGAGTTTTCTTCCGTCAGTTCGCCGATGATGGCAGAAACGGCAGCACTTGCCAACGATGCGGCTTCTCTGCTACTCAACTTGGTGCGACTCGCGAGGTCTGCTATAAATTCTTTGTTGTTCATCTTATTATTTACGATTTGACAATTTCACAATTTCTCCAAAAAGGTCGAATTCATCGGCATTTTCTATCTTCACATTGACGAACATGCCTGGACGGAGACGTTCCCTTCTCCTCGGGGAGGGGTTAGGAGAGGGGCTTTTCTTGATGAGCACTTCCGGGTCAACTTCCGGCGAGTCGTATTCTGTGCGGCCTACGAAGTAATCGCCTTCTTCGCGGTCGATGATGACTTTCATCGTTTGCCCTACCTTGTGGGCTTGAACCTCTTCACTTATCTGTTGCTGGACGCGCATCAACTTGCTGAGACGCAACTGCTTCACTTCTTCGGGGACATCGTCCTTATAATGCTCTGCGGCATACGTCCCTTCCTCTTCGCTATAGGCAAAGGCACCCATTCGCTCGAACTTCGCCCACTTCACGAAGTCGATGAGTTCCTGAAAGTCTTCGTCAGTCTCGCCGGGGAAACCCACCATGAGTGTCGTGCGAAGGTGAATGCCGGGCACTTCCTTGCGAATTTTCTCGATGAAATCGTAGGTTTCTTGCTTTGTGATGTGCCGACGCATAGCCGTAAGCTGGCTGTCGGAGATGTGCTGCAGAGCAATATCGAGGTACTTGCAGACGTTCTTGTGCCGCTTCATCACCTGTAGGAGTTCCCAAGGGAAGTTGGCGGGATAGCCGTAGTGAAGCCTTATCCACTCCACACCAGGCACTTCGGCGATGCGGTCGATGAGCGGGGCTATCATCTGCTTGCCGTAGAGGTCGGTGCCGTAGCCCGTCAGCTCCTGCGCGATGACCTGAAACTCCTTCACTCCCTTCGCCACCAAACCTTCCACTTCAGCCGCGATTTCTTCGATGGAATGGGACTTTTGCTTGCCTGTGATGATAGGAATGGCACAATAGGCACAATGCCGGTTGCAGCCCTCGCTTATCTTCAGGTAGGCATAGTGCGAGGGCGTCGTGAGGTGCCTTTCGCCAGATGCTTCCTTGTGATAAGTGCCGTTCAGGTCGGTGATAATTTGCTCCCAATCGAACTTCCCATAGAAGCGATCCACCTCAGGCAGTTCCTGCTTCAGCTCCTCGAAATAACGCTGCGAGAGGCAGCCCATCACGAAGAGTTGCTTTATCTTGCCTTGTTCCTTTCGCTGCGCAAGCTCGAGTATCATGTTTATGCTTTCCTCCTTCGCATCGCCGATGAAACCGCAGGTATTGACGATAGCAATCTCCCCCTCGGGTTCCTCAGCATCATGCGTCACCTTGAAGCCGTTCAGCTCCAGCTGACGGATGAGCTTCTCGCTGTCAACAAGGTTCTTGCTGCAACCGAGGGTGATAAGGTCTATTGATTTACTATTTAACAATTTACTATTTACTATTTATTTACTATTTAGTAATTTGGTAATTTACAACACGGCAACTTCACTCTTCATTCTTATTTCTTGAATAAGGAATCGACGAACTCTCTACGATTGAAGGGTTGCAAGTCTTCTGCCCGTTCACCTAAACCAATGTAGCGGACAGGTATCTTGAACTGGTCACTTATTCCGATGACGACGCCGCCTTTGGCACTTCCGTCGAGCTTCGTGATGGCCATACTCGTCACCTCTGTCGCCGAAGTGAACTGCTTAGCTTGCTCGAAGGCATTCTGGCCGGTGCTGCCGTCAAGGACAAGCATCACATCGTGCGGCGCATCGGGCATGAGCTTCTGCATCACGCGCTTAATCTTTGAAAGCTCGTCCATGAGGCCTTTCTTGTTGTGCAGACGGCCCGCAGTATCGATGAGGACGACGTCGGCTCCGCTGGCAATTGCGCTGTTCAACGTATCGAAGGCCACGCTGGCTGGGTCGCTGCCCATCTTCTGCTTCACGACAGGTACCCCTACCCTTTCGGCCCAGATGCATATCTGCTCGACAGCAGCGGCGCGGAACGTATCAGCTGCACCAAGCACGACCTTCAAGCCAGCCTCCTTGAACTGATAGGCGAGCTTGCCGATTGTAGTTGTCTTGCCCACGCCGTTCACGCCGACGACGAGGATGACATACGGCCGCTTGTCGGCAGGAATCTGAAAACCTTCAGTATCGTCGGTGTTGTTTTCCGTGAGCAATTGTGCGATTTCATCGCGAAGAATGTTGTTCAGCTCGCTGGTGGTGACGTACTTGTCTCGCGCCACTCGTTCCTCGATTCGCTTGATGATGTTGAGGGTCGTCTCAACGCCCACATCGCTCGTCACGAGGACTTCCTCGAGGTTGTCGAGCACCTCGTCATCTACCTTCGACTTGCCTGCGACGGCACGCGTCAGTTTGCCGAAAAAACTTTCCTTCGTCTTCTCAAGCCCCTGGTCGAGCGTTTCCTTCTTCTCTTTGGTAAAGAAATTAAAGAATCCCATGTATGTTATTTACAATTTGACAATTTTCAATTTACATATTAACATCGGGTGCAAAGATAGCAAAAAAAGCCCAATCCATCGCAAAAAAACATAAATATTTAGTAATAATTAAGGAATGGGGACAACAAGAAAAGCTCCCTCGCCAGACGACGAAGGAGCAGTATGGCGCCAAATTATTAACTTCTAAAAACTATAAGCATTGTTATTGGGGGCTATTACCTTCCTGACGCGCGCTGAGCCGGAACATGATAGGCAGGTTGAAGCGGCTGCGGACAATATTACCGTCCTTATCCTTGGCAGGTTCCCACTTCGGCATTGCCTTCAAGACACGCACTCCTTCTTCGTAGAGCAGTTCTCCTAAGTCTTGTCCCACTTTGGGCTCCTCTGTGCTCTCAGGATTCTTCTCCTTGTAGGAAGTCACATCAATCTCCGAGAGTTCCATGCCAGGTCCGCGCAGCTTCTTGATTTCCGTGATACTGCCGTCCTTCTCAACAACGAAGCTTATGATGACGCGACCTTGCACACCAAATGATTGACAGAGCTTGGGATAGCGGATATTCGTTGCCAAGAATTTGTAGAGCTCTCCTTCACCGCCTGGATACTTGGCATTCACAGCAGGAACGTTAAAGATGCTGTCCCCTATGTTGAAGGCTTCCTTGCCATCGACCATTATTTTGGTAACGCTCTTGCCGTTGACTGTTATATTGCCTTCGTCGTCCATCTTTGCACCGGGCAGCTTCTTGACGAGATCCTTGATGTCATTTTTGCTCTTGGTAGTAATTACAATGGCACCATTGGCACCATTGTCGCCCCACTTGGCGGTGGCGGCATCCTTCTGCAGCACGGTAATGCTCTCGACATCCTCAGGATCGATATTCAGCAGTTTCGTGAGCTGCTCCTCGGAGTTGATGTCCTTCACCGCATCCTTAGGGATTTCGAAGATTTTGCCGTTGAGGACTATCAGGGGCTGTCCATCCTTAGTCCCTCTCGTCTTTATAGAGAGTGCTTCAGAGCCATCAGGCTGGGTGATAAGACTGTTTTGTATTTCTTTGCCTTTCACAGCCTCCATAGCCTCTTGTGTCGTCATCTCTTTGCCATCGACAAGAACTTTTGAAACATTCTTTAATTCAACAAGCTTTCTTTCTTCCTCAAAAGCTTGCAGGTTAAGAGAATTCTCCGTACCTTTGCCCTCGAGTTTGGTTACTGTCTCCTCAATCGGAGCGACGAACTTAGGCGTTGCGAAGGCGCTGAGAGCCAACGCAGCGACCGGGATGACATAGAGCGCCTTGCTCTTCATCCACGGATTTGACTTCATTTTCTTCATCATAGTGATACGTTTTTTAGTTAAACTATGGTTAAAGCTGTTGGCAAAAGGGTACCCACCGGAGCCAACGGCTTTTCTTATGAGCAATAACTGATAGCCTTGTGCCGAGACGCCCTGCTCGAGGACGAAGTTGTCGGCCTCGTATTCGTGCACATCACGCAGGCTGATGCCCAGCACGTAACAGAGCGGATTCCACCACTGGAGCATCTGCACGAGGGTGAGCAGCACGACATCCCACGAGTGGCGGCCCTGTATGTGTCCCATCTCGTGAAGGACAATCTCGCGGCCCGCTTCGTCGTAGTCCTTCTCGTTAATCACGATGTTCCGCATCCAACTGAACGGCGCCACATCGCCCGAATGGCAATAGATGCGGACGCCCTGCTCGTCGTTGTGCCAAAGCACGCCCTGCTTCAAGCCGAACTGCAGGCGGGCAATCTGCCAAAGCCTCATCAAGAGCAGCGCCACCATACCTATTATATATATAAAGGTAAGAAGGTGAAAGAGGGAAAAAGACCCCTCCAAACCTCCCCTTGAAGGGGAGGCGCTGACCTGTACCTCGGGCAAGACGTGGACGGGAATGCCCAGCTCGAGCATCTGCAGCTGAGCCGCTTGCACGACGGGCTGGTGGTCGAGCGACATCCAGGGTATGTTGCAGAGCGGCAGGACGAGCGACAGCAACAGGATGCCCAAGAGCACCATGCGGTTGAAACGGAAGAAACTCTCGCGCCTAAGCATCAGCATGTAAGGCAAGTAGAGCATCGTCAGCACGATAGCGGACTTGATGGAATATAAAAGGACAGCGGACATCATAGCATTCTCCATTTAATCATTTACCATTTAGCATTTATCACTTCTGTTCGACGAGTGCGAGGAGTTCCTTGACCTCTTCCGGCGAAAGGTTCTCTTCTTTAACGAAATAGTTGAGCATGGACTTCACGCTGCCGCCGAAGAAGTTCTTCTTCACCTCCTGCATCGTGCGGCGCGTGTACTCGGCTCGCGTGACGAGCGGCAAGTAGCGATGCGTCTTGCCCTGACCGTCCACCTTGTGGAAGTCGAGATAACCTTTCTCGTAGAGCACTTTCAGGTAGGTCGCGACGGTGGTATATGCGGGCTTGGGCTCTTTGTAGCGCTCCAGGACGTCCCACGCGCAAGCCGCTCCGTCGATGTCCCAAAGGATGTTCATCACTTCGAACTCTACCTTAGTCAGAGTGTTGTCGTTGCGTTTCATATCTTATCGTTTTACAATTTGACAATTGAACAATTTGACAATTTGGAGGTTTCCGAGAGCAAAGTAATGAAGTTTTCTTGAATCTCGCAATGTTTAGATATTGGAAACTTTAGTTATTGGTCGTTTTTTAACGTTTATTTGTAGTAATTGAACAGTTATTCATAGTAATAGGACGAGATAAAAAGCAAAACTATACTGTATAACCCCGTCGCCTTACCACTACTTTTTGCCCAAGTTATACTGCATAGTTGATTGCTTTGTCGCGACGAAGCAATTGCTGCATGGCGACAAAGCAATTGCTGCATCGCCATGCAGCAACGAACCCCACAGCATTGGAGAGGCGTAGCGACACGCCGCGTTGCCCCGCGTATCGCGCTGCGAGACACAGTTTCACGTGATGCCAGGTTCGGTTCGGCGAGTGGGGAAGCATCGCTTATCACTTTTTTCTCGTTTTTTGGCTATATTCATTTTGTTTTTTGAAGAATACTTTGTAAATTTGCATGCAGTAACGTTGTATTTTCAAAAACTAAAACAATGAAAAAGTCACTTTTCCTTTTGAGTTTCCTGTGTGCTCTGACGGCGTCGTTGCACGCAGAGCTGGTGTGGAAGCCAGGCAATGCATTGATTACCAGTGCATCTCAAATCACCGGCACCCCGCCGGAGAGTTCGCAGTTCACTGTTGCCAACCTGATCCGTCCGGAGAGTGACGGCGTGGGCACCAACCAGTACATCTACCACACGGCTTGGTCGGGCTCGAACATGATCGGGCCAAACGAGGACCCCTTCCTGCAGTTCCACCTGGGCGAGGCAAAGCAGCACATCATCTTCTCGATGATTGGCTCGGCCTGGCAGGCTACGTACGACACGCCGACGGAAGTCGTCATCATGGCCGCCAATCTGCCTGGCACGTGGACACAGGTGGCGCACCTCACGAACATGCAAGACGACTTCACGTCCTTCACGCCCGAACGCTACGAGTCACCCCACATCGACCTCGGAGCAGAATATACCGACGTGAAGTTCCTCGTCAAGAAAACCTACGCCAATCGCCGTCAGTCGGCCGGCGGCCTGCTCCTCTCGCTGGGACGCTTCCAAATCTATGAGGCGTACGAGGGCGAGCCGGACCCCATCGACCCGTCTGCCAACATCAACCTGCTCTTCATAGGCAACAGCATCACCTACGGCGCGACGCTCAGCAACCCACCAGTGCAAGCGCCACCAGTGCTGTGCCGTGCTCTCGTGGAACAGGCCACGGGGGTGACGACGAACGTTTACAACGGCGGACACTCCGGCATTACTACCTTCGGCTATCTGCCTGGCAGGGACGACTTTAACCGTATCCTTAGCAACGCCAAAGCGCTGAGAAAAGCGAACGGCGGACGCATCTATATCTCCATCATGCTTGGCACGAACGACAGCGCTTGCACGGGTACTGAGGGCGCTCCCGTCGCTCCCGACACCTACGCCGAAAACATGAAGACCATCATCAACAAACTTATCGAGCAGATACCCGACTGCAAAATCATCCTCAACTATCCAATCTGGTACAGCCCAAGCACATACAACGGCGCGAAGTACCTGCAGGAAGGCCTCGACCGCCTTCACAGCTACTATCCCGTGCTCGACGCACTCGTGGCTCAATACGAGCAGGTGTATGCGGGCAATAAAGGCGTCTGGGAGTACTTCGAGAACAATTTCGCGCTCTTCACCCGAGAGAGCGGCAACGCGGGCTATTTCTATCTGCATCCCAACCTGACGGGTGCCACCCGCCTGGCCGAGATATGGGCTAAGAGCCTCCTACAACTCATTGAGGCTGACGGCATAGAAGTGAAGAACCCTCTGCCCGAGTGGAACACCTTCAAGCCTACGAACGACAAGAAGTACAGCATGAGAACCCCGCGCGGCGAGATGGGCACGAAGGACGGTAAGATGACGAGTACCGTGCTGACCGGCATCGGCGCGACAAAGGGCGAGTTTGCTTTCATCACGCACGAGGGAAAGACTTATCTCTACAGCGTCGACGACCATTCGTTCATGTACCGTGACCCCGTATCCTTTCAGGACGACTGGAGCAACATCGTCTGCTCCAACGAGTACCTGCAGCCCATCAAGGTGAACTACACGGGCACGCCCTCCGACTTTCCTTATTATATTACGATGGACGGCTACGTCTTCAACAGCGCCGACATCACGCAAACGGGCATCTGCGCCAATACTTGGACACCCCACGACACAGGCAACCAGACGGCCATCACCGAGGAAGGCGACTTCGACCCGAGCGAGGCACTTGAGATCCTGGCAAACTATGTGGAGAAGCAGCCCACGGTCTATGAGGTGCAGCTCCCCACAGGCGCTACGCTCAAGCTCTTCTGCGCAGACGAGGAAAAAGCCAACGGCAAGGCAGTCATCATCTGTCCCGGAGGCGGATATGCCTATATTGCAGGCGGCTACGAAGGCTCCGACTGGGCCCCTTTTTACCTTGACCTCGGCTTTACAGTCGCTGTGCTGACCTACAATCTTCCTCACGGCAATCCCGAGGTGCCGCTGAACGACGGTCGGGCTGCCCTCAAGTATCTTCGCGACAACGCCGAGGAGTTGCGGATAAATCCCCATCGCATCGGCGTGATGGGCTTCAGCGCAGGCGGACACCTCGCCAGCACCATCGCAACGCATCTCACGGGCAGCGAACTGCCTGCCTTTCAGATACTGTTCTATCCCGTCATCACAATGGACAGCCGATACACGCACGCAGGTTCCAGGGAGAATCTCTTAGGAAGCAACCCCAGCAGCGAACTCGTGGACCTCTACAGCAACGAGCTGCAAGTCAAGCCTGAGACGCCGCCATGCTACCTCTGCTGGGCCACCAACGACAACACCGTGAAGACCATCAACAGCACAAAGTACAGGTCGGCTCTGAAGAAAGCAGAGGTCGACGTCACCGCCAAGACGTTCTCCTCGGGCGGACACGGATTCGGCTTCAACACGAGCTTTGCCTTCCACAAAGTGATGGTGGCACATCTGACGGAGTGGCTTGAAGGGCTCGACGACATCCTGACTGGCATCGACGACGTCGTCAGCAGCCAACCCACCGATGGCAGCACATACAACCTCGCCGGCCAGCGCGTAGGGAAGCACTTCAAGGGTATCGTCATCAAGGACGGCAAGAAAAGGCTCGTCCGATGATTGACTAAATAGTCAAATCGTCAAATAGTGAAATTATCAAATTATTAGCCTTACGGGCGTTTCGTCTGCAAGGGGCGATACTGGATGCCCATCGCGTCGAGGCGCTTCAGATGTGCTTGCAAGCGGGGGAAGAAGTCGTCCCAACTCTGGTCTTTACGAGGCGTCCAGGCTTTCTCGGCCAATGCCAGGGCACGCGGGAAGACCATCCATTGCATGCGGGCTTCCGTGGGAATGCGCTCGCAC
>CAMJOE010000061.1:0-15739 GCA_946407485.1 uncultured Prevotellaceae bacterium
TCTTTTTGGTTCCGGGCTTCTTGGAACCGATGTAGATGCTGTAGTTAATCATGGTGTTAAAAGTTTAGAGTTGATGGTTTAGGGTTTAGAGTCAGTTTTTGAGTTTAGAGTTGATAGTTTAGGGTTTAGAGTCAGTTTAGTTTTTTGTGGAGTTATGATGGGGAGTTATGGAGGGGAGTTATAATGGGGAGTTATGGTGGGCCAAATGTATCGGCTCCTCATAACTTCTTTTCTTAACTCCTAATCTTAACTTCTCCTCATAACTTCTCTTCTTTACTCCTGGTTAATAATTTTTGGTTCTCTCGTGCCTTGTCGCTCACTTTAACTTGTCGAATTGCGCACTTCGACGTGTCAAGTTTGCAGACTTAGCATGCCATCCGGATTTGACGATACAAAGGTACGAAAAATCTTGAATTGTGCAAGGTGTTGTTACGGCGCTCGGACGAGTTGTCACGAATCTAGTGCTTTCGAAAAGGAAAGGCGTTAACCGTTAACTGTTAATTGCCGTTTTCCATATATACACATACTATCATACACCATACTTTATATTATATGTATATATAATATAAAAAAGAAAATATACCATATTACTATATGTTGATTTTGCGAGTTAACACATAACACTTAACGCTTTCGGCCATAGGGCTTGCTGATTTTTGCATATTTTCTTGGCTGCCTTTTTCTTTTTCTATTTGCGTTATTTAACATCGCGTGTTGGGAAACAATATTTAAACGCGCGTGAGAGGCCTTATTTTGAGGCCTCTTTTTGTATTATTTTGTCCGTAAGGTTACAACCTTCGTCTTCATTGTCACCGACCAGGTGCGCAAACGTCATAGCGGCACCAGCTCTGCCTCACTTTTATGACGACTGCAATTGCCCTTGACTTGCGCCCCGATGCGCCCGAAATTATGTCCGCGTGATGCCAGCGAGTTGCCGTAACTTCGCAAGGTAAACCTTAGGACGTGATTGGCACGTAGGATAAACAAACAAAAATAATTTGAAGAAAATGGAGACGAAAACATTAAAGCCCACAGGCCCGGCAGCTGCACTAAAGACTGCCTATCTATTTGTAACCCAAAACCTTAAGTATAGCCACAAGCGACTTGTGCGCGAGAACTCCCTCATGAACATGCGAAAGCTGCGGCATATAAAGCGTGACGAGCCCGGATATGAGAGCACGGACGAATTCTATTTGCAGTGCTTCCTCCAGCTAATAAAAGACGAATACCACCGAAGACTAGCCAGGGGCGACACTGGCAGAGAGATACTGAGAGTGCTAGCGCAAATAGCAATGCAAGAGCATCAGATGAGCCTCGATTAGCAAGGGGGGGTGAAAAGATGTACGGCCAACCTTTCACCCTTCGTTCTGCAATATAAAAATATACCCGAAATTTGCACTCAGACAATCGCGATGTCTAGTGATAAATCTTTAAAAAAATAATTATGGCATTTACATCCTACCGCGCCAAGGTCACAGAGCTGGACTCAGGCGCAACGGTAATCGAACCTTACCGCTCATCAGGTTCATCAAGGTACGAGCACATGCTGCAGACAGAGTACATGCAGCTACGCCGCACGAAGAAAGACTACATTGTAGTCTTCCGGTTCCCACGCGTCGGGGGCATAATAGCCGCCATACGCCAACTCATCACCGAAACCGCACATATGGCAATATTAATGAGCAACGAATATTTTAACCACCACGAACAATGAAAAAAGATTATCAAGTTTCAGAACTGCGGGCATCGGATTTTGCCTATTGCCTGCGCCCCTTCTGGGCAAATGCAAAATCGGTTTCCGACGCAAACATCTGTGTCAAACTCGTACTCATCGCAATCGTATGCTTCACGGGCCTGGCTCCCAGATTGCGCGTCAAGTACCACTACGACTACAACCTCAGCATGATGCTTCTCAACCTCCTTTGCATCGGACCTACCGGCAAGGGCAAGGGAGTAGTTCACTACATTGTAAACCTCCTCATGCGTCAGCTCATGGAGCGCGACGAGAAGGAGAGAGCCATCCTTGCAGAGTACAAAAAAGAGAACAGACGCAGGGGCGCCAATCAGAAGAAAGACGAAGAGCCGCTGGTGGCAATCCGCTACCTTCAAAAGTTCACGCTTCCCGTGGCAGTCAAGTATTGCGACATGATACATCGCAAGTATGGCGACTGGCTGCCGTTCTTTCTATATGCCGACGAACTTGGCAGTTTCATCGCCAACAAAAGCGGCAACGCAGAGTTCCAGTCGGTGGCGCGGACGGCCTACAATCTGGGCGAGATATACAGCCGCGACACCCTCTACGAAGGCGGTTGGAACGCCAGGGTGGACATCAACTGGAGTTCCGTAATGTGCGGTCAGGAAACGGCTCTGTCGAAGTACATCAACAAGGAAGGCCTCTTGCTTGGCGATGCCAGCCGTCAGATCATCATCAAACTTGGTGAGCAACTTGGCGAGGAAGCCCCAACCATCCGGCCCTTCACCAAGGAGCAGGAACGCTGCATCTCCGATGCCATCAACCGGCTGATGCGTGAGACTTTCACCGAGGACGACCAATTGCAACCCACGCACGAGGTGGACATGTCGTGGCTTGAGAAAGATGTCGTAAGGTGGTGCGACCGCCAGCGCGAAATCATCACCAAGTCGGGCAGCCGGGCACATGACAGCTTCTATGGCCGTGCCAGCAAATCTGCATTCGTCATAGCCACGATGGTTTACCATCTCTTCGATGAAGACCCGACCAGGCAAAAGAACGTGCGGCGCATCTACTGGTACTTTGCACAGTACATTCTCAACGGCCTTATGGCGCAGTGGGGACAACAGTTCGAAACCGCCTTGCCAAAGGACAAGGAGGCACAGGCAACCAAGCCAACCCTCTTCGACGTCATGCCAAAGCGCTTCAGTCGCACACAACTACGCGAGAAGATAGCAGAACTGGAGCTGGGCACTCCCGCACGTCAGTTCCTCTTCCAGTGGCTGAAGCGCAAGTGGATATACGAAGTGGAAGGTCAGCCCGACACATACGAAAAAATCTACGACTGATATGGAAAGCTATGAAATCCAAAGGATTCGCGACATCCCTATCGAGGGAGTCGCAGGGCGGCTGGGGCTCAGGGTCAGCCGACACAAAAGCCTCTGCCCCTTCCACGACGACCACACGCCGAGCCTCACGTTCAACGTTGCCCGCAACAAATACAAATGCTATGCGTGCGGAGCCAGCGGCGACACGATAAGCCTGGCCATGGGAGTCCTCGCCAACAACTCTTTCCTCGAAGCCTGCCGATGGCTCGCCAATTCGGAGGGCATCATTCTGGACGAGTATAAAAGTTCCTCCCCTAAGGTGGAGGTTAGGAAGGACCCTTTCGATGCCGAGCGCTACGCCCGCTACTTCGAGCATCCCTGGCTATCGCCCGATGCCTGCAAGTTCCTCTTCGAGAAGCGCCATCTCAATCCAGCAGTAGTCAAGTACTGTCGTCTGAACTCCTTCAGAGACTGGTTGCAGATACCATATTTCAACAGGGAGGGCAAACTCATCGGCATACAGAGTCGCTACATGGGAACCGACCCCGCTCAACCGCGGTTCCGTTTTCCTTACGGCAACGGATGCAACGGATGCCACACCTACAATCTGCCCGTCCTGAAGATGCTTCATCAGGGAGAAGACCTCTACATCACCGAAGGACCCTCCGACTGCTGGGCAATGCTCTCCGCCGGCCACAAGGCCATCGCCATCCCGTCGGCAACGTTGCTCAACAAAAAGGAACTCCAAAGCGAACTCACGGAAGCGCACCTTCTCGAAAACGAGAACACCCTCCACATCTATCCCGACAGCGACCGAGCCGGAGAAAGCCTCTTCAAGGAACTCCTCTCGGTAGCAACAGACATGGGGCTGCTGCTCGTCCGTCACGACCTGCCCGACGGCTGCAAAGACTTCGCCGACCTCTGGACAACCAAAGCGTTAAGTGTTAAGTGTTAACTGCCATTTTTAATATATACATATCATGTTACAAATTCATCTTCATCGCCATCGTGTAAGCGTAGTCGCTTGCGACGGCACACTTTCAATCAGCGGTAACCACGTCTGCGACACCGCCGAGAACGCCAAGTACAAAGTTCCCGTCGGTATTTACCACATCGAGTTAAGGTATAGTAAGATGCATGGTCGCAAAGTACCTTTCCTCATGGAAGCACCAGGTGTTTGCCTCGCCATTGGCAACGGTGTTTTTGGTCTTACTGATGGCCGTATCCTGCTTGGCACTTACATTGTTCCTGGCTGCCTGAAAAGCAGCGATGAGCACTTCATGCAACTCTACAACCGCATCAACCAAAGCCTCCGCCGAGGGCATGAAGTAACGCTCCGCATCACTTCCTCGGCAATTACGAATAGTTAAATCAACCTCAACAAAAGCATAGCCCCCTTTTCCTGCGAGGAATTGGGGGCTTGCTGTGTTACTGAATGGCATTCCTCAGCTGCATCATGAGGACGGCTTCGAGGGCTGCGGTCTCTGTCCTCAGGCGGCTTCTGCCAAGCGTGACGCTCCGATAGCCATGCTGCAGGGCAAGCCTTACTTCGTCTATGCTGAAATCGCCTTCGGGACCTATGAGCACGGTGGTGGGCATGCCTGGGCGAAGCACGTCGAAGAGGAAGGGCTTGGTGCTCTCCTCCTCTTTCAATGGAAAATAGCAATGGCAGATGAACTTGTCGCCCTCGCGCTCCTGACTGATGAAGTCGCGGAAGCGCGTCATGCCATTCAGCTGTGGCTTCCAGGCCTTCTGGCTCTGCTTCATGGCCGATACAAGTATCTTGTCGATGCGCTCCTCCTTGACGACATGGCGCTCGCTGAACTGGCAATCGAGGAAACTGAGTTCGTCGAAACCTATCTCGGTGGCCTTCTCGGCAAACCACTCCACACGGTCTATCAGCTTCGTTGGTGCCATGGCAAGATGCAGATGCCCCTGCCAGTCGGGTTCCTGCGGCATGGCCTTCTCGATGCGATAGGAACAGCGATGGCCCGTGGCTGCCGTGATGACAGCTCCATAGAAGCAGCCTTTCCCATCGACAAGCAGGATGTCGTCGCCCATACCGAGCCGGAGCACTCGCAGAGCGTGCCCAGCCTCATCGGCAGGAAGCTCTGTGGTGTTCGGGGCATCGGGTGCGTAGAAATATCGTATCTCTTTCATTGTTGGCAGTTTGGGTGATTAGGCGTTTTGTTGCTTGGTGGTTTTATCCTTGAACAGTATCGCAAAGAGAATGGCTACGACGAGGGCATAGGCGGCAAAGATGTACCAACACGTCTGCCAGCCAGCTACGACCTCAGCTCCCGTGGCACCTGCTGCCTGAGGCGTGAAGACATAGCTGTTGATGACGGATTGGGCAACGAGCGTGCCGATGAAGGCTCCGAGGCCGTTCGTCATCATCATGAACAGTCCCTGAGCACTGCTGCGAATGCTGTCGTCGGTCTCCTGATTGATGAAGAGCGAGCCGGAGATATTGAAGAAGTCGAAGGCTACGCCATAGACTATCATCGATAAGAGGAAGAGCCATACGCCGCTGCCGGGGTTGCCCAAACCGAAGAAGGCGAAACGCAACACCCATCCCAGGAGGGCGATGAGCACAACCTTCTTGATGCCGAAACGCGAGAGGAAGAAGGGGATGAGCAGGATGCAAAGCGTCTCGCTCATCTGCGAAAGCGAGATGAGGATGTTGGCATGCTGCACGCCAAAGGTGTCGGCATATTCCGGTATGCTGCCGAAGCTCGTGATGAAGGGATTGGCATAGCCGTTGGATATCTGAAGGCAGAAACCCAGAAGCATGGCAAAGGCCATGAAGACTGCCATACGAGGATTGAGGAAGAGCTTGAAGGCATTCAATCCAAGTGCCTCGAACAGAGTCTTTTGTTGGCTCTCATCTTTCTTGATAGGCATGCGAGGCATTGTCAACGAGTAAGCAGCCATGACGAGGCTCAGGCAGCCGCTCACCATCCATTGTCCGGGCGTGGACTGCAGGCCGCAAAGGTCAACAATCCACATCGTCACGATGAAACCTACAGTACCCCAGACGCGAATGGGCGGGAAGGCTTTCACGGTATCGAGACCTGCGTTCTCAAGTGCCGAATAGGCCACAGAATAGCTGAGGGCGATGGTCGGCATGAAGAAGGCTACGGAGAGCGTGTAGAGCGAGAAGAGCGTGCCAAACTGAGGTGCATCGCCTGCCTGGAAGCCATAGAACGAGGCGCCAATCATGAAGAGACCAGCCATGAAGTGGCAAAGGCTCAGGACGCGCTGTCCCTCCATCCAGCGGTCGGCAAGAATGCCCATCAGAGCAGGCATGAAGATGCTCACGATGCCTTGCACGGAATAGAACCAGCCGATGTGACTGCCAAGCCCCACACCAGCGAGATAAGTGCCCATGGAGGTCAAGTAAGCACCCCAAACGGCAAACTCAAGGAAGTTGAGAAGAGTTAGACGGAATTTCAGGTTAGACATATTATTTACGATTTAACTATTTACGATTTACGATTTATTTACGATTTAAGTAATTTACAATTTAACAATGTACAATGTACAATTGATTTACAATTTAGTAATTTAGCTATTTACTTCTCCCCTCCTTTGGAGGGGTCGGGGGAGGCTATTCACTCCACATAAAGCACCAAGCCTTTCAGGTACTCGCCCTCGGGATGATAGATGTTGATGGGATGGTCGGCTGGCTGATGCAGCTGGTGCAAGATGCGAACCTTCCGCTTTGCCATGGCTGCCGCCGTGAAGACTGCCATGCGGAACTGGTCTTTGTTGACGGCTTGCGAGCAGCTGAAGGTGAAGAGGATGCCGCCCGGCTGTATCATCTCGAATGCCTTGCAGTTGAGCTTCGTGTAGCCTCTCAGGGCATTACGGAGCGCGTCTTTATGTTTGGCAAAAGCAGGCGGGTCGAGGATGATGAGGTCATAGACCCTCTCTAACTCCCCCTTAAAGGGGGAGGACTCCCTCCCTTTAAGGGAGGGCAGGGGTAGGTCTTTTTCCATGAACTTGAAGGCATCTTCTGCAAAGGCTTCGTGGCGATTGTCACCCGGGAAGTTCAGCGCGACGTTGGCCTCCACGAGTTCTATGGCCTTTGCGCTGCTGTCAACGGAATGCACCAGCTCTGCCCCACCCCGCATGGCATAGACGCTGAAGCCGCCTGTGTAGCAGAACATGTTGAGCACCTTGCGGCCTTTGGCATAATGCTCCACGAGTGCACGATTGTCGCGCTGGTCCACGAAGAAACCCGTCTTCTGTCCCTTGAGCCAGTCGATATGGAAAGCCAGCCCGTTCTCGTGAGCTATGTCATCACATTTACTATTTGCGATTTCTTCCTCACTTGCTTCTTTATAGATGAAGCCATTCTCCTGACCAAGTCCAGCCTTGAAAGGAAGCGTCGTCTCGCTCTTGTAGTAGATAGCCTTCAGACGCTCGCCCATGACTTCTTTCAGAGCCTGAGCCAACTCATGGCGGCAGACGTGCATACCGACGCTATGTGCCTGCATGACAGCCGTTGGGCCATACATGTCGATGACCAGCCCGGGCAAGTTGTCGCCTTCGCCATGAACCAGGCGAAATATATCATTGTATTTGCCATTCAAGCATTTGCCATCTTCCGTTTGAGCCACGCCGATAGCCTTGCGCACATCAAGAGCCGCAGCAAGACGTTTCTGCCAGAAAGCCTGATTGATAGGCTGCCTCTTGAAGGTCAGCACACGGACAGCGATACTTCCTATCTGCCAATGTCCTATGGCAAGGAAACGCCCGTCGGAAGCCAGCACCTCAACAAGGTCGCCTTCCTCAAGAGTGCCACCTTCCGAATGATGAATAGCACCACTGAATATCCAAGGATGGAAACGCTCGAGGCTTTCCTCCTTGCCCCTTCGAAGAATAATACTCTTATAATTCATACTATTTAATTCACAATTCATAATTCATAATTCATAATTAAGCGCTGCAGCAAACTCTTTATAATTCATAATTCTTAATTCATAATTCATAATTAAGCGCGGCAGCAAACTCTTTATAATTCATAATTCTTAATTCATAATTCATAATTAAGCGCGGTATCAAACTCTTCATTCTTCACTCTTCATTCTTCATTTTTATTTCTTCATTCTTCACTAAAGAATACCCTTCCTCCTGCATCCGCATCATCTCTTTATATAGCTCGACGCAAGCCCAGGCATCAGTGGCCGCATAGAGCATCTGAGCCTCTGTGAGGTTGTCGGCTTCCCAGTTCGAGAGTTGCTGACCTTTGCTTATCTTACCGCCCATAATGTTGGCATAAAGTTTCTGCAGGCTCTGGTCCTCGATGCCCATCTTGGCTGCGATGTCCTGGAGTTCGATGAAGGTGCCAGCCTTGAATTGCTTTCGTCCCGTCAAGGCATGAAGGTCGTCGTGCCAAGAGAGGCCAATCTTCTTTATCCGTCTGTCGCTGAGCAACCTGATGAGGCACTCAGGCAGGTCTATCCTGTTGAGGCGGAAGAGGAAGCACACCTCGCCGTTGCACACTTGCAGCAAAGCCACCTTGTACATCTTGCCTTTCTGGAACGACGGCCTGGTCTCTGTGTCGAACCCCAGCAGAGGCTGCTTCATGAGGAACTGCACAGCTCTCTCTGCACCGCTCTCGCTGACTATCACCTCAATCCTCCCCGAGAAGAGCACGCGGGGCATGTTGGCAATCTGCTCCTTATCTAACTTGCTGACTATCTTCTTCATCGGTGTTGAAGTTCATTGAATAGCGGATGCGATGCAGTTGCCTGAGCGTATCGAGCAAAGTCTGACCCCAGTAGAGTTCGAAGTTGTCGCGAACCTGCCATACAGCATCCAGCATGCAAGGTTCGAGGCGTTGCTGATAGACAGCCACGAAGTTGCGGAGCGCCTGATAGATGTCGGCCAGTCCTTCACTCACCGAGCACCAGCGGCTTTCCTCCGTCTGCATGTCCTCGTCCCACACAAGCAGTTCATACTCATCATGCTCATGCAGAAGACGATAGACCCCATCGCGGACAAAGTTGTAGTCATCCTCAGTCACCTGATCATCAGGGACAAAAGCCCCCTCCGTATCGACCTCTGGCAGGAGCTGCACCTTCATGTAAATGAGCGGCAGCAATTTGAGCAGAGTGCCGATGAAATTGTCCGTCGCCTGCTGTCCGTCGTCCGTCGTCTTCTCAAGAAGAGCGCAATATTCGGCAGCCACAGTGACAAACTCCAGTGTATCGTGTGCGTAGATTGGGTTTTCCATTTAATCCATTTTGAGCACAAAGGTACGGAGAATAATTCATAATTCAAAATTATTAAATTCAAAAATATTCTATTACTGAGCAAAAAAGGGCCCGAGGTGATTCTGGCCTTTTTCATCATTTCACTCTTCATTCTTTCATTTATTCATTCTTTTTTCGTACCTTTGCAGGGTGAAACCATACATTATTATATATATACTCCTTTCCCTGCTGCTGCTCGCATGTGGGGGCGGAAGGACGGCAAATGCCGATGGGCAGGGCGATACGCTCATGCTGCAATATGCCAGGAACCTGACTATCGTGGACTTCCCCGACTATACGGAGGTGACAATGCGAAACCCGTGGGACACAACAAAGGTGCTGGGGAAATACTGTTTAATTAAGAATGAAGAATTAAGAGATAAAAATTCTTCCCTCATCCCTCATACCTCTTCCATCTCCCCTCATACATCTTCCATCTCCCCTCATACATCTTCCCTCATCCCCATTCCTCTCCATAATGCTGCAGTCTTCAGTTCCGTACATTGTGCCTTGCTTCACGAACTGGCGGCAGACGAGGCCGTGGGAGGCATCTGCGACTTCGAGTTCTTCAACCTACCCTACTACAAACAAGCTGTCAACACTGGACGAATCGTCAACCTTGGCAACAGCATGCAGCCAAGCCTTGAGAAGATAATCGACCTCAATCCCGATGCCTTGCTGCCCAGTCCGTTCGAGAACAGCGGCGGCTTGGGGCGCGTGGAGAGGCTTGGCATCCCCATCATCTGGTGTGCCGACTACATGGAGAACACGCCACTGGGGCGCGCCGAATGGATTCGTTTCTACGGACGGCTCTTCGGACGTGCTGAGCAGGCCGACAGCATCTTCAGGTGCGTGGAAAGCCGCTATCAGGAGCTACGCTCTGCAGCACTCCAGGCAAAGACGAAACCCAAGCTGCTGCCCGAGATGCCCTGGAGCGGACAATGGACCTTGCCGGGCTCGGGAAGCAGTTCCACCTTGCTCTACAAAGACGCAGGCGCTGACTATCTCTTTGCCGACCTCGAAGGGGCAGGAGGCATCCCGCTCAGTACGGAGAAGGTGGTGGACAAGGCTGTCGAGGCAGACGTTTGGATTATCAAGCATCACGGGCCACTCAACCGCGCGCAGATGAACGCCGACACGCCCTTGCTCTCCAACATAAAGGCACGGATCTGGTGGTGCGACACCTCGAAGACTCTCATCTACGAGGAAACACCCTTCCACCCAGAACGACTGCTTGAGAACCTCATCGGCATCCTGCATCCGGAGCTGGGAATCAGCTCGAAATACGAATACTTTATGCCATTGAAAACTGATGAAAGATAAATACAAGTTGAAGTTATTGGCAGTGGCGATGGTGCTGCTTTCTGTCGCCAACGTGCTGTGGGGCTCGCTCGACATTCCAGTGGGGGAGGTGTGGCGAATCCTTTGTGGAGGCGAGGTGGAGGGGCATCCTGCCTGGCGCATTATCGTGCTGCAAGGCCGCATTCCCCAGATGCTGACGGCTCTGCTGACGGGTAGTGCCCTGGGCACCTGCGGTCTGCTTCTGCAAACAGCTTTCCGCAATCCCCTGGCCGGTCCGTCCATCCTCGGCATAGACTCAGGCGCCAACCTCGGCGTTGCCCTCGTCCTGCTTCTGCTTGGCGGCACAGCCACCATAGGCGGCATGACGCTTGGCGGACATCTGCTTGTCGTGGTGGCTGCGATGGTGGGAGCCCTCGCCATCATGGCTTTGCTGATGCTCCTAAGCAGTTTGTTGCGCAGTCAGGTGATGTTGCTCATCACGGGTGTCATCATCAGTTATGTGACGGGCAGCATCATCCAGCTCCTCAACTACTCGGCAACCGAGCAAGGCGTCCACAGCTTCGTGATTTGGGGCATGGGCAACTTCGCTTCCGTCGGCATAGAGCGACTGCCAGTCTTCTGTGCACTCTCTTTCGCAGGACTGTTCCTCGCGTTCCTGCTCATCAAGCCTCTCGACGCGCTCCTGCTTGGTGACCACTATGCCGAGAACCTTGGCATCAGGATTGGCAGGATGCGACAGATGCTCTTGCTCGTCACCGGTCTGCTCACAGCCACCACAACAGCTTTCTGCGGACCAATCTCGTTCATCGGCCTGGCAGTACCCCATCTGGCACGTCTCACTCTCGGCACCTCATACCATCGCACCCTGATGCCCGCCACCATGCTCGTAGGTGCCAACCTTGCACTCGTCTGCAACCTGCTGAGCACCTTGCCCCGCGACGGCAGCATCATCCCCATTAGCGTCATCACACCCCTCATCGGAGCTCCCGTCGTGCTGCACGTCATTCTAAGACAAAGGGCCAGTTAAGAATTAAGAATTAAGAAAGAAGAATTAAGACGAAGGTCCTGTTAAGAATCATGAATTCGTGCAAATCGAGAAATTCGTGGTTATATAAATAATGTATGTGTATATAATTTAAGACAAAATACTATGAATAAGCGAATCATTTCCCTCTTCTTTTCGGCTTTCTGCCTTTATGCTTGCGCAGAAGTCAATTACCAAGTCATTCCTCTGCCTCAGCAAATCGTTATTGACAAAAGCGGGCAGCACATGCTTCTCTCCGAAGGCATGACAGTGGGCTATCCCGCTGGCAACAAGCAGATGAAGCGAAACGCAGAGTTTGCTGCCGAATACCTCAACCTCTCTCTCTTGGATGAAGGCAAGAAGGGCGCAGACGTCAGCCTCACGCTTGGCCTCAAGAGCAGCAATCCCGACGACTATGTCATCAACGTGGGCAAGAAAGGCATCACGATTCAGGGCGCCAGCGAGAGTGGTGTCTTTTATGGCATTCAGACGCTTCGCAAGAGCATCATGAACGAGACGGGCGAGATACGTCTGCCCTACGCCAATGTGTGCGGTTCGCCACGCTTCGGCTATCGCGGTACGGAACTCGACTGCGCCCGCCACTTCTTCCCCGTCTCCTTCATCAAGAAGTTCATAGACATCCTCGCCCTGCATGGCATCAATCGTTTCCATTGGCATCTGACGGACGACCAGGGCTGGCGCTTCGAGGTAAAAGCCCTACCCGAGCTGGCAAGGAAGGCAAGCGTGCGTCCGTGCACGATTGTTGGCAAGAACATAGGCCTCTCCGAACCCAATAATGCCATCTATGACGATACCCCCGAGACGGGCTACTACACACAGGAGGAGATGCGCGAAGTCGTGGCTTATGCCGCCGAGCGCTACATCACCATCATTCCCGAGATAGACCTCCCCGGGCATATGATTGCGGCCATGAGCGTCTATCCCTACCTTGGCTGCACAGGCGGTCCGTACAAGGTTTGGAGCATCTGGGGTATAGCCGATGATGTGCTCTGCGCAGGCAATCCCAAGACGCTGGAGTTCCTCAAGACCGTCTATGGCGAGCTTTGTGACGTCTTCCCCAGCAAGCTGATTCATATCGGAGGCGATGAGAGTCCGCGCGTCCGCTGGAAGACATGTCCGAAGTGTCAGGCAAAGATGAAGGAACTAGGACTCACCAAAGAGGCTGAGTTGCAGACCTATATTAATAAGGAAATGGAGGCATTCCTGGCTTTGCGCGGTCGTCAGATAATCGGTTGGGACGAGACGCTCGAGGGCGGCCTGAGCGAGAATGCAGCCGTGATGAGCTGGCGCGGATATGAAGGCGGCAAGGCAGCGGCAAAGCTCCATCATCGTGTCGTGATGACGCCGACCTCACATTGCTACTTCGACTATTACCAGCTCAAGAACCACGATGCCCAGCCCCTCTCCATCGGCGGTTATCTGCCTATGAGCAAGGTGTATAGCATGGAGCCTGTGCCAGATGATTTGACGCAGGAAGAGGCCAAGTTCATCATGGGCGCCCAGTGCAACCTCTGGTCGGAATACATGCTCAGTCCCGACCATGTGGAGTATATGCTCCTTCCCCGCCTGGCAGCCATGAGCGAGGTGCAGTGGCTCCAACCCGAGGCAAAGAACTACGAGCAGTTCCTCGTGCGTCTTGCTTCCCTTGAACAATCCTATCGTCGTCTTGGATACAAATTCTGCAAGGCATACGAATGATTAGCTTACAGCATCTCACGGTAGGCTACGGCGAGCCCCGCGCATTAGAAGCGCGCCTCGGTGCTAAAGCATCCGAGAAGGCCGTCCTATCCGACATCAACCAGACACTCAAGGGCGGACAGATGGTCTGCCTGCTTGGAGCCAACGGCGTGGGCAAGAGCACCATCCTGCGCACCCTTGCAGGCTTCCTGCCGCCACTCTCGGGAAAGGTCTTGATAGACGGGCGCGACCTGACTTCCCTCTCCATTTCCGAGCGCAGCAAGGCTGTCTCCGTAGTCTTGACAGAAAGGGTTGAGGTGCCGTACATGAAGGTAGTGGACCTCGTGGGGATGGGACGCTCGCCCTATACAGGCTTCTTCGGAAAGCTGACGAAGGAGGACAAGGCCATCGTGGATGAAGCCATCGAGATGGTGGGAATCGGCAACCTGGCAAGGCGGACTATCGACACGCTGAGCGACGGCGAACGCCAGAAGGCATTACTGGCCAAAGCATTAGCCCAGCAGACGCCCATCATCTTGCTCGACGAACCGACGGCTTTCCTCGACTTCCACGCAAAGGTCAGCACGCTTAGGTTAATGTTGAAGCTTGCTCACGAGACGAACAAAATCATCTTCCTGAGCACGCATGATGTGGAGATGGCAATCCAGCTGAGCGACGAGCTATGGATTGTGCAGGACGGCAGCATCTCGACGGGCACGACTTCAGCACTCACGGAAAGCGGCATCCTGGCACGTTTCCTGCAAGCCGAAGGCATCAGTTTCGATGATAAGGACTTGACGCTGAGAATCAGATGAAGTCGGGCAGTTCGTGGAGCTTCGTGCTGTTGCTGCCCTTGATGAGAATCGTGGAATTGGCTATTGGCTCAGCCTTCAAGGCTGCCTTCACCTCATCAACACTATTGAAATTCACAATCTGACAATTTGACGATTTCCCAATTTCGCAATTTGACGAATCGGAAACTGCCTTTGTGAACTCTTCACCTACGAGCCAAATGCGCTCCAACTTCATCTCCTGAAGCTGCTTCACTATCCTCTTGTGCTCTTCAAGGCTTTCTGCACCCAGCTCTCGCATATCGCCAAGTATCACCATCTTGTGCTCGCATTCAAAGAAAGAGAAGTTGGTCAGCGCGGCCGACATGCTCGAGGGGTTCGCGTTGTAGGCATCCACTATGAGGCGATTGCTTCCAGCCTCCCTCAGTTCGCTGCGGCTGTTCGTCGGCTTGTACGTCGCCAAGGCATGGTCAATCTGCTCGGGCTTAATGCCGAAGTGCAGACCAATCGTGACGGCAGCACGGAGGTTGGCAATATTGTAAGCGCCAATCAGGTTGGTCTTTACCGTATGCCAGGGCTGGTCATCTTCTGCCCGCCATTGCATCTCGACATAGGGCACAACTTCGCTCACCCGGCCCTCGATGTAGGGAAGCGCATCTTTCCGTAGGACGAAGCCTCGGCTCTGAGCCATCTGCAGGAGGTCGTCGTCGAAGGCATTAAGGAAGAGCTTCTTGCCGCGCGCCAACAGGTCGTCGTAGAGTTCGCCCTTCGTCTGCTTCACGCCCTCGAAGCTGCCAAAGCCCTCCAGATGCGCACGGCCGACATTCGTGATGAGCCCGTAGTCTGCCCTGACAATACGGCAAAGGTCTGCAATCTCGCCAGGATGGTTGGCACCGGTCTCGACGACGGCGATGTCGTGCTCGGGCTTGAGACGAAGCAAGGTGAGAGGCACGCCGATATGATTGTTGAGATTGCCCTCGGTAAAGAGGACGTTCTTGCCCTCGGAAAGGACTGCGCTGATGAGTTCCTTCGTGGTTGTCTTGCCGTTCGTGCCCGTAATCTGCAACACGGTTTTGCCCCAAGTCATGCGATGAAGGGCAGCCAGTTCCTGCAAAGCCTTCAAAGCATCAGGCACGAGGATGAGGCGCTCGTCCTGCTTCGCAACCTCGGGATTATCGACAACGGCAAAGGCGCAACCCTTCTGGAGTGCCTGCATGGCATAGTTGTTACCGTCGAACGTTTCGCCCTTCAAGGCAAAGAAAATGCTGTCCTCAGGGCACTTGCGGCTGTCCGTAGTCACCACCGGATGCTCGCAGTAAATGGCATATAAATCTTCCGTTTTCATAATCAAAGTACGTTTTGCCTTGCAAAGTTACATAAAAAATGTGACATACAAGCCAGCCGAATAGAGAAATTTCATTTAGCGTGAGTCCGATGAAAGCTAAAGGACATAAAAATCATGTCTAATTCGTGTGATTGACTTTCCCTACGGCCGTCGACCTCAGCTTGTGATTAAAGGCCGACGCTTCGTGAAGGAACTTGACACGCTTCGTGAAGGAACTTGACACGCTACGTGAAGGAACTTGACACGCTTCGTGAAGGAACTTGACACGCTTCGTGAAGGAACTTGACACGCTTCGTGA
>CAMJOE010000062.1:0-15731 GCA_946407485.1 uncultured Prevotellaceae bacterium
CCTTTATATACTGGCATCCCGAGAGATTTTATCCTGCAATTTGACCCATAGACCAGAATTTTATGATTTTGACCCTTTATTATACCTTATTATATATATAGGGGCGCTGGACTCGTCGCGTGGCATCTGCCGAAACATCATGAAGCGACAGGAAATGCTACGTAGGATACGAAAAGGCAGCTCCCTTTGTGAGAGAGCTGCCTTCACTATCGTAGAACTTAGGAATGACTTCTTATTCTTATTCTTCGCCCCAGATATCCCAGGCGTTGTCTTCCTTCGTTAGGGTTTTTTCACCGTCAACGGTTTTGCCGCTGTCCTTGTTGACTTTCAGGCTGTCGGCAATAATCTGTGCAGCCATTGCCTCTTCTATTTTCGAGGCTGGAATCAAATAAACTTTTTTCAAGGCGAAATATACTATTTGATTATTGACTGTTTACTTTTTCTTTGTGAAAGAGAATTGGGCTGATTACAGTCCCTCTTGTCCTCCCCCCGGAGGGGGAGGAAGAGGAATCTATATTACTTCAGCACCTTCTTGCCGTTCACGATGTTGATGCCCTTCTGCATCTTGCTCAGACGCTGGCCAGCTACGTTGTAGATAGCGCCGTCAGTAGCCATTGTCTCAACAGACTTGATGCCAGTGCTGTTGTCGCCATTAGCGAAGATGAAGCCCTTAACGCTGCCAGACTCAACCTCGAGGTAAGCCTTGCAAGGAGTGATTTCTGTGCCGGGAGTTACAGGCCAGAAGCCGATTTCTTCGCCATCGGGAATGCCGAGGACATACTTGCCAGTGCCTTCGAGAGGCTTGAAGGTACCCTTCAGGTCGTTGTCGGTAACAGGAGTAAGTTCCTTAGCGAGGGCGCTACCGCCGTCAACAGTGATGTCGAGGATTCTCAGACCATTTTCGGGAACGGGCTCTTCGCCAATCCAGAACTTGTATGTGCCGGGAGCAGCCTTGAGGATAACGGGAGTAGCTTCGGGAATACCACCGGTCAGTTCGTTCAGTTCAAGGTATGCGAAGTCGTAAACGCCTACGGCACCTTCTGTAATCTTACCAGTGTAAACTGCCAGATCAGATGCAGCACCAGGAGTATAGCCAGCATTCTTGAGTTCTGCAACCTGAGCAGAAGTCAGGGCAACATCCCAGAAGCGGATTTCGTCGCATACAACCTCGTTCTCTTCACCATCGTTGTCGGCGAAGAAGAGAACATTGTCGCTCAATGTCCAGTGGTCTTGACTTTGTGTGGTGCTTGCAGCGGTAGCCTGACCAACCTGTGCGCCATTGACATAAACAGTTGCAACGTTGTCCACGCATACGAATACTACGCGGTAAGTTGTGCCTAAGTCAAAGTTGCCATTATAGCCTAAGTTGCAATAATTGAGACCAATTCCTCTGCCGCTTGTTGTCCACTTGAAGAAGAGGCTTCCGTCGCCGTCGTTGGCGGGCTTGTTCGAGAAGAGAGATGTGTAGGCATTCAGATCGCTATTGCTTCCCTTGTCAGCAGGAACATTGACATCCATCATGAATGTGTATGTGCTGAGGTCAGCACCAGCGTTGGTCGTCATTGTGAGCTTGTCACCAACGGGAACGGTAGCGGCGCCGCCATTGAATGTTACACCTGCAGAAGCAGCCAGAGTGGCTGTACCTGTACCAGTTGTGCCGTCGTCGAATGTCCATACACCCTTTGCTTCAGGAATTTCAACGCTGGAGCTTGTGGCTGTTACAGGAATTGCGTCGAAGGGCAGATATGTTGTTGCATAGCCTGCGTCGCTAATGGTGAGTTCGTAGCTTTCAGCATTCTCAACTGTCCACTGAGAAGCGTCGGCGCTGGCCTCCCAACCTACGAGGTCGCCTGCTGCGCGGCAGTGGATTGCAGAATACTGCTCTGCGGGATTGCCCATGAAGGCAGCATAACCTAATGCAGGAATAACGACGGTAAGCTTGCCGTTATCTGCAGAAGCCAGGATTGGTGTGCTCTGTGCGATAGACACGGGAATGAATGAGCCCATCAAGCCGATAGAATACTGGAAGTTGCCTTCGCTATCCACGCCTTCGTAGGTCAGCTTAACAACATGCTTGGGCTGGTCAGCTGCAGCATAGTTGCCCCAGAATGTGTCGTCGCTCGTGTCAACGCCCATGTATGTGCCATAGTTCTTGTTCTTCAGGTAGTAGTAACCTGTTGCAGGCATAATATAGCTTGAGGGCTTCTCCAAGAGTTCCTTCAAAGTCTTATAGGTCTCGAAGGGACAATCTGTCTCGTAAGCGGGATCGTACTGGGCCTTGGCTTCGTCGGTGAGTGTGAAGTAACCTGTAGCAGTTGATTTGTATACATCAGCAATTCCCTCTGCAACGAGGTACTCAGCGAAGTTTGTGGGAACGTCGAATACTGTGAATGCAGAACCTGCGTCGCCGTAGTTGCCAGTGCTGTTCCAGAACTTCACGCTGCCGCCTGCACCGCCATACTGGTTGATGTAAACGTTTGTGCCAGGAACGCCGATGCAGAATGAGCCAGCGGGAACGTCTGTGTTGGTGCTTGGAACGATACTCCATGCGTGGTTGCCTTCGGCATTATCCATGATGGTGGGAATGCCGCCGCTTACTGCGTCTGCGTCCTTCCAGCCGAAGCTCTTGCTATCACCTTCAGCCTTGTTGATGATCTTGAATCCAGCGTAGCCGTTGCCGATGAATGCCCACTGATAGGAATCCTCTACGAGGCCCATCGTGTTGGCATTCTGAGTTGCGTATGCGCCGTCGGCTGCCTTCTCGGCACTTGTTACGTACCATGTGCCACGCATTGCCATGTCGTACCAGTGAGCGCTTGCGAAGTCAGCAGAAATCTCGAATGGGCCGGCCCATGTGGCAGCAACCTCGATGGTGGTTGTTTCAACGTCAGCGACTGTTACGTCGAAGTCAGCGTATGTATAGAAGGGACGCTTGAAGTCTTCGGGCAGAGCAGTGTACTGTGCTCCGACATAAGTGGGCTGAGGTTCAGAGGTGTAGAGAACGTTCTCGCCTTCCTTGATGACATACTTCACGAAGTGTGTCGGGTGGAAGAACTCCTGGAGGGTTGCCAGTGCATTTGTGGGATCGAAGCTAGCCTCGGCGACCATGAAGAACTTATTGCCCGGGTCGGGAGTGCTATAGTTGTTGATGACGTATCCCAGAGGCTGGTTGCTGTTCACGTTGATGGTGTGGTCGGCAACGTTGAATGCCATCATGAAGAGTCCGCCGCCCTGCTCTGTGAGAACGACTGCGTCTTCTGCGCTGAAGCCTTCAGTGTAGATGTTGTTAGCCAATGAGCCGTCCTTCTTCACGAACATGTTTTCTTCAGTATTGTAGAGGAAATACTTGCTTTCGTAGTTGAGGAGAGCGAACTTGCCTCTTGGAGATCCGGCGGCAGCTGCATCCAGACATTGTGCAATCATCTTGCCGTCAGCTACGAGGAAAGCGCCGCGTTCGCAACCGATTTCATAGGCTTTTTCGTTGCTCAGGTCAGCAAGAGCCCCTACGGTGCCGGGCTTCAGGGTGCGGGTTACCTTGATTACGCAGTCTGTGGCGCCGATGGTGCCGTCTGCTACGTAATCATAGCGGAAGTCTTCGAACTTGTAACCGTAGTTGGTCCAGCAAGTGACGTTTCTGATGTCAACAGCACTGTTAGCTTCCTGCTTGACGGTAACGCTCTTAACCTGTGTTGTTCCGTCGGACTCGAAGAGGTTGTAGGTAACATTGACTGTAGTCAAAGGGCCTTCGAAATCCCAGATGTAGTACTTCTCGTAGTTGTAGCGAGGAGTAACAACATCACCAACCGTGTAAACGTTCCAGTGAGTTCTTGCTGCGTCGTTCCAGCTGCTTGTGCCGTCAGCACAGTTGCAGGAACGGATGGCATACTTGCCGTCGCCGTTCAGATAGAGAATCTGTCTTTCCCAGTCGCCACGGTCGTTGGTAGAATGAGAGAAGCTACCTGGAGTCAGGTTTGCCACGCCGCCAGACAGTGGAGGATTGGTGAATCGTTCTGTCCCGCTGTTGATGCGGAAGCCTGTGCCGAAATGGCCACCGGCTGTCTTGGTGATTTCGAACATTCCGGCGTTGGCTTTGTCCTTTGTCAACGAGCCGGCAGTGGTCACATAGTAATCTGCGCCACTCACTGTTGTCTTGATGCGATAGGTCGCACCGTCTGTAATGGCATCTTTTGCTGCAAGATACTCTGCATCATTTGTGTCCTGTGCCATTACGCCTGTCCATGCCATCATTGACAGCACGGCAGTCAAGAGAAGATTGGTCTTTCTCATGTTGGTTTAGTTTTTGGTTAATAAAAAGGGTTTATTTATAAAGTTGTGCTTTTTTACTTTTCCGCATGCAAATATATACATTATTTATTTATTAACAAGTTTTTTTTGAAAAAAAATCATTGTAGATGTGAAAAAAAGTCTACCTCCGATTGCTTTTAGGTTAAATAGTATTAGCTTTGGGCTTTTGAAACGCGTGAAAACGGGTTGGCCGACGCTTCGTGAGGCGTCCGGCTATCCCACGTGTAGCGTTTGGCTTTCCCACGTGTAGCGTTTGGCTTTCCCACGTGTGGCGTTTGGCTTTCCCACGTGTAGCGTTTTTTGTTCCATCATGAGGCGTCTGTTGGCTCCACTTTTGGGGGCATATCTTTCGTTTTTGAGCCCATAAGCAAAGTTTCTTTTACATATTTATTATGTCGTATTGAAAAAAACACTATATTTGGGCGCTAAAACCGTAAACTAACATGAAAAATCGTTACCTGAAACTATTATTTACATTCATCCTTGCATGTTTGGGATGCTTTTCTCAGCAAGCCTTGGCCGACGCTCCTATTCCCGATGGCGTCTATTATATCTCGTGCACCAAGCAGGAAGGCTTTCTGGGCTTGGGTGCCTATCACAACGTGGACCCCTACATCTACTATGTCACCGAGGAGACTGAGCGTACAGCCGACGCCTACTGGATAGTGACGAACACGAGGTCAGGCTACACGTTCCGCAACGAGGCCTCGGGCGAGCTGCTCGTCTATACGACAGGCCGCTCTGACAGATACTACAAGTACATGACGCTTGCCAGTGAATCTCTCGGCGACCACTCGGAGTTCTGGAACATCATCCTGGGCGACGACGGCGCTTTCAGCATTCAGAGCACCATCGCCACAGGTTACTACTGGAACCTCCGCGCCGGGACGAACATGATGGGAACCTATAGCGGCAGCAACGGCCAGTCGCCCAACGAGCGCTTCCTCTTCCATACGAAGGACGGCTCGCCCGACCCGGGCCCGCAGCCTGAGCAGCTCGAGGGCGAGTATGCGCCAATCACCTTCCCCGACGCACTCCATGTCTATCTGAACGACGGACGTGTCGAGGCCTACCCCCTGAACCTCATCACCAGCACCACGGAGCAGGACGGGAGGCTCACCATACAGACCAGCATCGGCCGCACCTTCACATACGACCTCTCCAACGTCAGCTCGGTAAGCGAGGAGAAGCCGGACTTCCCGACGCTCGTCTCGTTCAAATTCAGCAAGAAGACCAACGACCAGGTCTTCTCACCCGTCACCGGTCAGATGAGTGGCGATGTCATCACCGCCTCGATAGCAGCCATCGGCAAACGCCTGACGCCCACCTTCGAGCTGCCCGACGAGAACACGACCGTCTATGTGAATGGCAAGCCCCAGGGCGAGATAGGCGACCGCCTGCGCTTCGACAAGGACGTCTATTATCTCGTAGCTCCCAACGGATGCACCATCCTCTCGGAGTGGGAGAGCGGCAACTACATCATGAAGCCTTACGGACGTGCCATCCGCGTCCACGTGGATTGGCTGACCGACCGCGCAGAAGTGCCGACCATCTACATCAATACCTCCGACGGGCAGGCCGTCACGAGTAAGGACTACTTCAAGGACGCCACCATCCGCATCGACGGACACGGCATCTTCCCCTCGATGGACGAGACCGCCGTGCAGATAAAGGGCCGAGGCAACAGCAGCTGGAGCTGGCCCAAGAAGCCCTACCGCCTGAAGTTCGCCGAGAAACAGAAGCCTCTGGGCATGACCAAAGGCAAGTCGTGGGTGCTGCTTTCCAATTACCAGACCGGCTCGTTGATGTCGAACGCCATCGGCATGAAGGCAGCCAACCTGATGGGAGCCGCAGCAGCCAACCACATCGTGCCTGTCGATCTCTACCTCAACGGCGAGTATCGCGGCAGCTACAACTTCACGGAGAAGGTCGGCCTCTCCAACAACAGCGTCGATATCTACGACGACGGGGCAGCCGCCCTGCTCGAGCTCGACTCCTATTACGATGAGCCCGACGGACAGAAGTTCCATTCCTCGCCCTACAACTTGCCTATCAACGTCAAGGAGCCCGACTTCAGCGAAGGCCTGACACGCCTGACGCTCGAGACCATCAGGAATGACTTCAACCGCTTCCTCTCCACGCTCTACCGCGGGCAGGACATCTCCAAGCACGTCGATATCGAGCAGCTCGTGCGCTTCCTCATGGTCAACGAGCTCACCATCAACTATGAGTTCTACCATCCGAAGAGCACCTTCTGCTATCGCGAAAGCTTCGACACCGACACCAGCAAGTATATCTTCGGCCCCGTCTGGGACCTCGACTGGTGCTTCGGATACGAAAAACACAAGTCTTACTTCCAAAGCGAGAGCACAGCCAACTACTGGAAGGACATGACCTCGATGGAGGTGACGGCCTTCGTGCGCGATATCCGATTCAAGTACGCACCCCTCGATGCCGTCTATCGCCGCCTTTGGGAAGAATTCATGACAAACGACCTGCAGGAACTCCTCGAGTATTGCCAGGACTACTACGACTTTGCGAAAAACTCCTTCGACCTTAACAGAGCGAAGTGGGGCGACAATACAAACTATGCGCAGCAGGCAAAGCAGGCAGCCTCGTGGCTTGAGACGCGCACGCAGAAAATCTACGACGATATCGTGGCTGGCGTACGTCCCTACATTGCCGAGCCCGTCGAGCCCGTCGAGTTTGCAAACGACAAGCTCTACACCATCACTTGCCCGCGCGGCGACCTGATATTGAGCTACGACTACAATGGCCTGGAGGCAGGGCAGAGCGCGTGGTGGAGCGTGCAGGACTACGAGAAGCAGTTCGCCATCATCAACATCGCCGGCACCAGCTACCTCTATAGCCCCTACCTGAAGAAATACCTGCAGACAGGCACTTCGTCGAATGGCCTTTGGGTGGACGAGCTGGGCTCTCCCATCATCATCGACCAGGAACATCCCACCGGCGAATATCTCTACATGATATCCACCATCTCTGAATACGGCTCCACGCTCTGGTTCAACAACAACTCGAGCACGATGGTCATCAACGGCTACAGCACTCCCGACGGCGGCAATCGCTGGAAGATCACCGAGGTGGGCGACTTCGACCCGACCGAGGCACTCGAGCTGGCATCCGCTTCGCTGCTTGCCGTCACCAACCGCTACATCTTCAATGGCGAGGTCGTTGGCACAGAAACGTTCCAGATGCCGAAAGGCTCCGAGCCGCCCACGCCGTCCGACGAATGGAAGAATGCCTTCATCTCGCTCCTCGAGCCGGACGACATGCCTTATCAGATACTGGAGAACGTCACGATTGACTACGACGTCCAGTGGTTCGGCCCCTTCAACTTCTCTTCATCGTTCGACGACGCCTATTGGTACAACATGACTATCCGCAGTGACTACTTCGTAGGGCGCCAGGACACGGAACCGTATTATCCCTCCGCTGTCGATGAAGCAACCCTCCTCTACGACGGCAACTACTTCTGGGCCTTTGGCGGCAACCCCTATCATGTGAAGGTTTACAACTACACGACCGGCTTCGAGCAAACCCTCTCGTGCGACGGCGACTATGCCGTCATGCGCCCGGACAACTTCTCCTGGGACCTGCTGCCCAATCGCGACGGATTCGTCCTGCGCAAGCCCGGCACGGAATACAGCTGCCTCAATCAGTTCGGAGGCACCAACGGCCCGCTGAAGTTCTGGCACGACAAGAACAGTCTCACTGACAACGGCTCCACGTTCCGCATCTTCGAGGCAAACCCCAGCGGCGTCGCTTCTCCATTTGCAGCGAGAGAGGGTGGGGCAGGAGCTGCGTATAACCTTGCAGGCCAGCGTGTAGGCAGCCACTACAAGGGCATCGTCATCAAGAACGGCAGGAAAGTCCTCGTCAAGTAAGAAAACCATTGTCGCCCGGGGAGATATCCCATCATCCCCCGTTGCGGCCATCATCCACATAGCCCAGGGCATCGCCTTGGGCTATGTTGCTATCCTGCCCGCATCACGTTCCTAAATCTCTCACATCACATTCCTAAGTCGCTCACATCACGTTCCTAAATCGCTCACATCACGTTCCTAAATCTCTCACGACACGTTCCTAAATCGCTCACGACACGTGGATAATATTTCAGCAATGGGAATTTATTCTTTCACTATACATATTTAATAATAATATAGGCGTGAAGCTTCTGCAATCTTTGCAAGAAGTGCTCCTTTTTTGCTCATTTGTGTTAAAAATATTTAATATCGAAGAAAAAGTGTTATATAATTGTTGGAATTATTCTGTATAAAGAGTAACTTTGCAAGGCAAAAGGTATATAAAGCACGTAAAACAAACACATTTTATTAACCATATTTATTAACTAAAACTTAAAGCAATGAGAAAGTTTTACTTACTTGTGATGGCGTTGTTCGTTCAACTCCTCACCTGCAGTAACATCTTTGCTGCAGACCCGCCACAGTCCGAGTACGAGGCTGCTATGGCATCTATCGAAGACGGTCCTTACTACATTAGCACCGAAATCGATGGCGTGAAGTGGTACATTATGTCTAATGGTGGCCTGACCGCCGACAATGATCAGCGTTGGCAGTTCACCGTAACAAAGGTTTCCGGTGGCGCTCTCTATGACGTCGGCCTCAACATCAACCCTGGCACAGGCGGACACTTCTCCAACACTACCTTGGTTGACAGCAAGGCACTTCTGGACCCGGGAACAGGCGTCTTCCGTCTTGACACCGGCAACGACCGTAATGACTGGGAAAGACAGGTGCCCTTTATGAACGAAGAAGGCCTGATTGCCATTCGTTCTTGTAACACCGCTTACGGCGAAAGCAGCTGGGCTGACGCTGGACGTGCCTTCTGGACCTACAAGATTGCAGAAGGTGAAGACTGGCCGACTCCCATCTACAGCTACGACCCCGCTTACATCTGGAAGTTCGAGCCTCCTACAGACCTGGATATGGTTCTGAGCATTCTCACAACCATTTGGGATGCTTATAGCGATTATGCCGGTGACGAGGATGGTTTCCAGATGAACATGGCTGAAGAAGGTAGTGATGCCGAGTTCGGACAGCGCCGCGACTGGGATACATATCGCAAGTTCTTGGAGCTGATCGACAAGGTTGACACTTACCTCGGCGACGAGACAGGTGAGCTGGGTGGCTGCACCGTGGACGAGGCTAACGAGCTGAAGGCCACAGCAGACTCTCTGTTCAATGTCGTGCTCGACAGCGAAATGCCTTACATGCTCCCCAATGGCGACGGCTACTATCGCATCATTTCTCCCTTGCGCTATATCACTGAAGCTTCTGAATCAGGATATGTTGACAAGGCAATCCTCGCTTCTTATCTTGGCCAGACCCTCAACATGGGCTCTTATGCCACAATCCAGCGCGACCACGCTAACTTCATCTGGAAGCTCGAGCAGCACGGCGACAGCGTAGCTATCCAGAACGTAGGCATGGAGAACTACATCAGCCTCGGCTGCACTAACAGAGTCACGCTCACACAGGATCCTGCCGATGCAAGCCACGTCGTATTCGACTATGCTGGCGAAGACTATGTTGACGCTGACGACGGCAATGGCGACACGAAGGAACTCTTCTATATCCGCCTTGCAGGCAGAGCAAGAAATGCAAGCAACTACTTCCACCAGCTCGACCACAATAAGGGTAACGACACTGGCAGGGATATGCCTCTCAGCTTCTGGGTAGGTACATTCGAAAAGGGTAGCCTCGACAACGCAAGCGACCGTGGTACCAGTGAATGGTATCTCGAGTACGTTCCCGAAAGCGAGGTAGAAGCCATCATCGCTAACTTCGCTACCGTAAGGGATCATGACCTCCTCGTCGAGAAGAACAATCTCCTCCGCGCTCAGGTAGCTCAGGCTCTGGAAACTGCTAAGGAGAGCAAGATGCTTACATCTGCCAGCCAGATGACATCTCCCTTCAGCTGCGACAACTTCGGTTACGAAGACGGACAGACCCTCGCATCAGGTGCCCTCATCGATGGCAACAAGGAAACATTCTGGCATTCAGACTATAAGGGCAATACTCCCGAAGGCGTATACCACTACATCCAGCTCTCTAAGATGAAGGATATGGTCGGCGAATGCGAATTCTACATTTGCGACAGAAACACCACTTCTGGCAACTGGCCTTCTGAAATCACCCTCTACGGCTCTGATACACCTGACGGCGACACAGAGGAATGGAACGAAATCGTTGTCTTCTCAGACCTCGCTACAGGCGCTCTCGCAGAGAGCAGACGCACATTCTTCGTAGAGACTCCTTATGAATATATACGCGTCGTATGTACAAGCAACTCCTTCTGGCATGCAGCTGAGATTCAGATTACAACTGCTACTCCCAGAGCCAGCTCTCAGTATGTCGCTCTTGGCGATGTCGCTTCAAATCTCGATGCTATGTACAACGAGAACGTAGCTACTCCCGATGCCGACATCACTCAGGAGATGTACGATGCTCTGATGGCTGCTTATGAAGCATTCATGGCTGAGATGGTCGATCCCGTTGAGCTTCGCGCCGTTATGGACAAGTATGCTAAGCTCACAGAGTCTGTCGTTCAGGGTACCAACCCCGGCCAGTGGGCTGACACGAAGGTGGCTCAGGACTACAACGCCCTCTATGCTGAAATCGCAGAATACGATAAGGGCGGTCGCTACAGCAATTCTCAGAACCACAAGTATGCCGTTATGCTCAAGGCTATGGCAAAGAGCATCATGCAGCAGGCTAATCCCGTCCAGACCGACAAGTGGTATCGCATTATGGTTCCGACAGAGGAACAGTATGACGCTTATGGCTTTAGCAAGGAAGGCGTCGACAAGACCAGCCTCCGCGAGGATCAGGCTACTTGCTACGGCACATTCGCTTCAGTAGGTGTTGAAATCGTCGACTCTGTCTTCAGTCCTACAGAAGAAGATCCCGAAAGACTCGTGGCTGAAAACCACCTCGAGGCTTATGCTAAGGATGACGTTCGCGAAAGCTCTCGCATGTACTTCATGCCCGACGACATCATCGAGGATAAGGATGTCAGCTTGTTCCGCTTCGTAGCACGTGAAGCCGAAGACGCCGACTACTCAGCTCTCTTGTCAGATGCTAAGGACAACATGTCCATGGCTATCGACATGAACACGCTCTACAACCGTGGTGAGAAGCTCATTACCGATGCATCTCAGTTCTCAAGTAACGCTTCTTGTCTGAACAACGATGGTCAGTCACTCGAATCTGGCTGTCTGCTCGACGGTAACGCAAGCACATACTGGCACACTGATTACCAGCAGAAGATCCTCGAGATTCCTTATCTGCAGGTTGCACTCAATGAGCCCGTTTCCGGTCTTATCCAGGTGGACATCACACGTCGTTCCGGCGCTTCCAACGGCCACATTGTTCGCATGTACGTTCAGGGCAGCACCGACGCTCAGAATTGGTCTAACCTCGGTTACATCGAGACTCCGTACAGCGGCAACACTACCGAGACTGTTTCCAGCCAGCCTCTTGAACTCGACCAGGCTTACAGCCACCTCCGCTTCATCCTGACCTACAGATATGGTACCGATGGCGGTGGTAACATGGAATTCGATCCCTTCGCAGAAGTGAATGGTGTAGAGGATTGGAATAAGAAGTGGACTTACTTCCACTGCTCAGAGTTCCAGATCTATCCTCTGACTCCGAAGAATGAGATGAGCGATGACATTAAGGCTGTTCAGCAGGCACTCGTTGCTGCTAACAAGGTTGTCCTCAGCCACGCTACAGCCGACGACCTCGCAGCAGCTGCTCAGGCTTACAATAGCTACCAGTCTGCATTCAATGCAGAATCCGGCATGGCAGTTCTGCCCAGCATTAAGGCAACAGCTGATCCCGTTTACGCAATCCAGAACAAGGCTACAGGTCTCTTCGTTTACGCTTATGGAAGCAACAGCAACGATGTATATCTGAGGACCATTCCTACCATCTTCAACTGGAAGGCTCTCGGCTATGAAAGAAGCTTGCTGCATGGTAAGAACTTCAATGGTGACGACTGCACGAACCTGCACGTTGGCGAATCCAACCTCAGAGTCTGCACATGGTCAACCACTGAGCCCACTACCAACTCTGGCCTCATTATCTGTGATGCTGACGTAGACTACGCAGCTCCCAGCGAGTTCACATTCTACAAGAGCATTAAGCCCGGTGCCATCAACGCTTGGTCCACCAGTGTTACCATCACTCCCGAGGCTAAGGACGATGCAGCTCTCTACACGCTCCTCGGCAGATACAACAACCTCGAGGGTGCTTCCTTCCTTGCTATGAAGGAGATCAGCACAGTTACTGCAGGCGAGCCCGCTATCTACATCTACAGCGACACTACGAGATATGCTTCTGAAGAAGACGATGCAGAACCCGTACTGTTCACGATGCCTGGCACTCCCGAGCTCGTATCGGAAGGCAAGACTATCAATGGTATGATTGCATGTGTTCAGAACCACACCTTGCTGCCTCGCGAGATTTACTTCTCTGGCAACCATCCCGTATGTATCGGCTCTACAGGTTACTTCCTCCGCGCTGGTGGTGTAGCTGTTGACCTCGACAATGCTACTGCTATTGAAGACGACTCAGAGGCCGACTTCCTCATCGCTCTGGGTGAGGCTGGCGACAAGGCCGACGGCGTAGAGAACATTCCTGCTGCTATCGAGAAGATCAGCCAGCGTGGCAATGTTTACAGCATGGACGGCAAGCTGCTCATTACAGGTGCTAACCTCAACAACCTGAAGACCTTGGGTCGCGGCATGTACATCCTCAACGGTGTAAAGGTCGTAGTAAAGTAAAGAACTAATCTTTCAATAGAGAGAGGGAGCTCTTTGGGGAAAGCCCAAAGGCTCCCTTTTTTTACTTTATACATTATATTATATATAATATATCGTGACATGAAAAGCTTGAAGAGATTTCTTTTGGTAGCAAGTCTTGTGCCTGCCGTCGGGTGCTTGGCACAAGTGGAAGACTACACCTTGCCCGATGGCAAAGTGGTGAAGATAGACCGTAGCGTCTTTCCCCATCTCAAGTACGATGTCAGTTCAAAGCCTCTGCCCGATGAGGTTGCTACTCGTCAGACTAAACGACGCAGGGCGAAGGCTCAGCTGCCGCCTTACGTCTATAACGGACAGGACAAATACTTCCCGCCCATCTTCAATCAGGATGGTGGCTCATGCGGCTCGGCAGCAGGCGTGGGCTATCAGTTCACGCACGAGATAAACAGCTATCGTGATGCTGATGCCTCTTTGCCCGAGAATCAGTATCCGTCGCACTTCACTTGGCTGCTGGCTTATCAGACCAGCACGACAGAGGGCATGGCAAAAGCCATCGGCATTCCCAATGTGCCCACTTACGGCGGACGCACATACAGCAGGCTCTTCGGACCGCAAACGCACGACGACCCCGACTACGGGTGGATGCAAGGCTACGACAAGTGGTATAGTGCGATGTGGAACAGGTCGGCCTACGACTTCAGCCTCGCTCCCACCAACACGCCCGAAGGCAGGCAGCAGCTTAAGGAATGGCTCTTCGACCACATGGGCGACGAGACGATGCACGGCGGCGGTGTTGCCGGCATAGGTGTCGCGGCGTATGGCACGTGGGGACGCATCCCTTCTTCCGAAGCCAACGATGCTGCCGGCGTGACCAACATGAAGTATGTCGAGAAGTGGGGCGACACCTTCAACCACGCCCTTACCGTCTGCGGATACGACGACCGAATTGAGTTCGACCTCGATGGCGATGGTATTGTCGGCGAGGCAGAAGAGGATGAGGTAGGCGCTTGGATTATAGCCAACTCGTGGGGCGACGGCTGGGAGAACAAAGGCTTCATCTACTGTCCCTACAAGTACAGCTATGCTGTCGATAACGACACCTGGACATGGACGCCGGGTGCATACGTCATCCGTCAGGATTACCGTCCTCTGCGAACCATCAAGATACTGATGGACTACACGCGTCGAAGCGAGCTTCTTCTCTCCGCTGGCGTCTCAGAGAACATCAAGACTACGAGGCCCGAGAAGACCATTCCCTTCGAGCATTTCCGCTATGCAGGCAACACGTTAGGTGCCGACCCGGCTCCCGAAGTGCCGATGCTGGGCCGTTGGGCCGACGGCATACACAACGAGCCGATGGAGTTCGGTTACGACCTCACAGACCTCACCTTCTCCGTGGACCGCACTAAGCCGCTGAAGTATTTCTTCATCGTCAAGACAAAGGATGCAGCCAAAGGCACAGGTCACATCTATAATGCGTCCATCATCAACTACGAGATAGAGAACGACGGCGTGGAGATACCTTTCGACCAGGAGAACGTGACGATAAAGAATCGCGGACGTGAGACCATCATCAGCGTCATAGTTCCGGGTGAGCAGCTTTATCCGCCCACCAACCTCACTATAGAGGACGGCGTACTCGTTTGGACAGCCCCCCAGGCTTCCAGCCTCAGGCTGACGGGCTATCATGTCTATGAGGGCACGAGGCTCGTGGCGCAGCTGCCTGCCGAGCAGACTTCCTACACGCCAGCCGCGGGAGCTTCTGAGGCCTTCACCGTCAGGGCTGTCTATCAGGCAGGGCAGTACGGACAGGAGTCAGCCTCGTCCAATGCCGTAGTCTTCGAGATACCACAACCCGGTGCCAATCAAATTGTTAACATGGACGAGAGCGGCATCGTCATACCCGGTGCCATCAATGAGCTGCTGGGTCAGGCCACGATAGAGTTCTGGATGCGCAGCGACCGCAACAATAATTACACGCACCAGGTCGGTCCCGGCTGGGGCAAGTTCCTTTTCCACAGCAACAGCAACGGCACGCTTTCCGTAGGTTGGGACAGCGGCGGAGAGAACCGACTGAACGTCAGCGGCGTCTTCTCGGCACTGGGCAAGTGGAACCACATCGCCATCGTCATCAACGGAAAGGTACTCACGCTCTACGTCAATGGCATCAAGAAAGGGTCTATTACGTCCAGCACCTTCTCCGGACTTGTTGCTTTCGGCGACCTGCAGTTCGGCCGCACGAACGACACCAACCTGTGGTGGATAGGCGGTCTGGACGAGATACGCGTCTGGAAGACAGCCCGAACCGCAGCGGATATAAAGAACAACATGCGCGTTCGTATTGCCGCACCAGCCTTGCAGCCCGACCTGCTTATCTATGTGCCGATGGACACGATAGAGGTTGACGGCGAGATCATGCTGAAGGAGTACGTCAGCGGCAAGCACGCACGCTTCCAGTCGGCTGGCACTCATGAGGTTGTCGAGGACGAGAGTCCCTTCTCCGGCGGAGAGCCTGAGCCTGTGCTCAGCATCGTGGAGGAGGGAACGACCCACTTGGCAGGTGTTCCTTTCCGCCTGAAAGCACATAGCTCCCTTGATGCCGCAGCCTGGAAGTGGA
>CAMJOE010000063.1:0-15632 GCA_946407485.1 uncultured Prevotellaceae bacterium
AGGAGCACGCCAAGATGTGGTACAAGTACCTGAACGGCGGCAGCGTGAGCGACACGAAGACGAACCTGGCAGATGCTGCCAGCGGGGAGAACTTCGAGTGGACCGACATGTATGCCCGCATGGCGAAGGAGGCTCGCGAAGAAGGCTTCGACGAGATTGCCGCGAAGTTCGAGATGGTGGGCGCCATCGAGAAGCACCATGAGGAACGTTACCGCAAGCTCCTGAAGAACATCGAGGACGCGATTGTCTTCTCTCGCGAAGGCGACGTCATCTGGCAGTGCTCGAACTGCGGACACATCGTCATCGGCAAGAAAGCACCCGAGGTTTGTCCCGTCTGCGACCACCCGCAGAGCTACTTCCAACTTAAGGCAGAGAATTATTAATCGGACAACGGACTATAGTCAACAGTCAACATTAAGAGCCCGCTTATGTTTCCATAGGCGGGCTCTTTCTATATACTCCTCTCCTCCTCGGGGGAGAGGAAGGGAGAGGGGGCTTTATTTCACAAGTACCTTCTTGTCGCCGACGATGTTGACGCCCTGCTGAACCTTGCCAAGGCGCTGGCCTGCTACATTATATATAATAGTAGGCTCGTCTGCTGTCTTGACTTTGTCAACACCTGTGATGATGTCGATTATGCTCATGTCGCCGAAGTTCAGGCCGATGCCGTCAAGTCCGCTGTTGAGAGACGAATCAATCATGAAGACGCAATCGAAGGCAAGAACAGCATCGTCTTTCTGCAAGTTCTGACGTCCGAGCCTAATATTGCCGTCCATAATATAGGAGTCGTCCATTGTCGAATAAGCGGGCGTGAACATTGAAGAGAAAAGAACCTTATTGCCATAAAGAAGAATGTAATCCGTAACATCGCTGATTTTCACTTCCTTGAAGACGGGATTGACAATGTCTTCGCCTGCTTCGAACTTGATCATGTAGGGCTTGCCTGCTTCAATCTTGGTGAGCGGCGTGAGGCAATCGATGATGAGGTATGTATCCACTTCCTTCGCGTCTTCAGGTTGGCGGAGGTCAGCGCCCTCGAGGATGCTTCCTTCAAGTTCGAGGTCGAAGGGCAGGCAGATGGAGTACCACTTGCCGTCCTTCTTGATAGTACGACCCTCGATGGTGACGTTGGCATACTGATCCTTGTTTGCGACGATGGTAGAGCTGTTGTCCTGGTCTGTGTAAAGCACGATGTCAGCAGGAACAATAGTGGTGAAGGTAACGAACCTGCTGGCTGCATCTTCTTCGCCAGCCTTTGAGCCAATTATCAGGACTTCATACTCCGTCTCCCTATCGAGGCCCTCGATGGTAGCATACGTCTCAGTTGTCTCGATTTCACTAAATTCGCCAGCTGGAGTGATAACATTTATAGCGTAGAGACCGAAGTCGTCGATGGCGAGCCAGAAGTTGTCTTTGTCCTTATGATGGATGGCAATGTAGCCCTGCTGTCCTTCGTAGGCGCTGAGGTCGATTGCGACTTCGTTCCAGTCCGCGCTTGATGCCTGCATCGGGCGAAGCACTGTCGTGAAGTCTGCTATCTCGTTGCCTGTCGTGGAGAGCAATACTTCGAACTGATCGGGATAGCCCGGATCATAAGCTTCTTCCCAGAACTTGAGCGTGCCCTTCAGGTCGAGCTGCGGAGTGACGAGCCAGTTGTCGGCATCCAACGCTTGTGATGGTTCACCATCTTCTGTATAGTAGCTTTGTGATATAGCAACACCTTTGCCAGCGTGAGCATAAAAGTTGGTATGGTAAGGCATCCAGCCATTCTCCGACACTGACTCGCCTTCGGTGTAAATAGTCCAGCCCTTTGCGGAGAGGTCACCCGACTCGAAGTCGTCGAAGAAGATGGGAATTTCTTCTATCACAGCAGGTATCCTGTACTGCACCTTGTAGCTGTCGCTGAATCCCTTCCAGGTGAGGTTGACGGATGTGACGCCAGGCTCGGCAACAATGTCGAATGGTGCAGGATTGACGGGCAATGTGGCGAATTCGCCAAAGGCTTCGACACCGACTTCATTAGCTCTATGGTTATAGATTGTATATTTGTACTCTGTGTCGGGCTGCAGGCCTTCAACTGTCACGGTCGGCACGTCAGTGCGAATATACTTCATATCGCCCGTGAAGATGCAGAAGTTGTCGATGCGGAGTTCTATCTGGTCATAGTCTTTGTGATGGATGGCGATGTATCCCTGCTCTCCTTCGTATGGACTGAGGTCGAAGCGCATCTCGTGCCATCCGGCCTCACCTGGAGCCATCGGACGAAGTGTATAGACGAAGTCCGAGAGGGCGTTGCCGGAAGTGGAGAGCTTCACTTCGTAACTGTCAAGATATTCACCATCACTGTTACCGACATATTGCCAGAAAGAGAGTGTGCCCTTCAGGTCAACAAGAGGAGTGATGAGCCAGTTGTCGGCATTATATGCCGTATTACTATCGTGCGTCCAGCTATATGAAACAGGAGAATTATAGCCGCTGAAATTGTAAGTGTTATATAATTCGTTCTCTGAGTAAATGTGCCATGCTGATGACGTTGGCCCCTCGCCATCCTTAACCATAGTCCATCCATTTTCGACGAAACCCCTTTCGAAGTCGTCGAAGAGGATGGGATTGTAGTTTGCCATATTGCAGAGCATCACATCGTACTCTTGGCCATAACCTTCCCAGTCGATGGTCGCAGAGTTGGGTGTTGGAGTAACTGCAATGTCATAAGGATAAGGTAATTCAGTCATGAAGACGCGGCCAGTCCATTTGCTTACGCTACCATCTTCACGGATAATGCGGACACGTACATAGTAGTTGGTGTTGGAGACGAGATCTGTCAACGAGACGGTTTGCTCGTCCACGACACCAATATTTACCCATGTGGCGCCTGCTCCTAAACTTTTATACTGGACTTCCCACAGGCTTCCGGCACCGCTCCAAGTTACATCGACTGAATAAGGTTTCACGTTGTCAAATTTCAGGTCAGTGGGCCTTTCAAGGTCATTATCGACCGCATTGAGCTTAATCTGGTTCTTACGGGTGGAAATATCACCTTCGATGCTCGTCAAGCTTTCAGATGTGGGATAGGTATTAACGTCATCAGAGTAGGCGTAAAGCCCCATGCCTGTTGCTGTGAACGAACTGAACTCTACACTCGAATAGTTGGTTGCAGAATTGACGGCCATGACGACAGCAAGGTTTGTCTTGCCATTATAGCTGAAGGGCTGGTCGAACGGGATAGTGGTCCAGTCGCTGTCGTAGAAGGTCACATCGCCGCTGAAGACGCGGTTGCTTTCGTTGAATGGAATCCAGCTGTTGCCGTTGACGAACTCTGTCGCATAGGTAGGCACAAGGTAGATGCTCACATTCTTACCAAGTTCTCTGCCTGTATTCAGGAAGCTGATGCTTGTGAGGTCTTTTGCGCTGTTGCCCAGTTCTTCCTTCGTGTAGATTTGCTGCGTAAGGGAGCGGAAGTAATAGCCATCCATGGGCAGACGATTACTGGTTTCAGAGCTGAGGTCACCGATAAAGTCTGCATCGTCGAACTCGAACCGAATCTGGTTTCTGTAGGAACTATACTGTCCTGAAACACTGCTGAGAGATGACGGGTCGTATGCACTATCATCAGTATATGAATATATCGACTCATAGAATGGGAAGGACGGGTCGTGGAATCCCAAGAAGTATCTGGGACCTGAATAATTGCCGGTGCGGTCGTTGACAATAACGGCGAGGCTGGTTGTGCCTTCGTATTTGAAGGGTCTGTCGAGCTTTATGGTTACCCATCCGTATTTGAACTTAACCATGCCGCTGAAGTATTTTTCCGAATCGTAAGCAGGCAGCCAGTCGGTACTGGAAGTGAAATCTTTGTCGGCTGCCACGAGATATACGTCAAGGTCGCGTGATGCCTCCCACCCTTCCGCATTGGCATAGAAGAATGAAATACTGTTGATTAAGCCTGTCCTTCCTATCTGAGAAGCACGATAGACCTGCTCTGAAATAGAATAGTTATACCAGATGTTAGTAGGATAAGAGCTCAGAATTGGAAGGCCGATGGTCCTTTCTTCGTCATTGAAGCGAATCAAGGGCCGTTTAGGAGTAATTATCGGCGTTTCGGCAGCGAGATTGAGTGGATCGTAATCGACTGTAGAATTGAATTGGGCAAGGGTAAAATCGATGTCCGTGCCTGCCAATGCCATGGAATACGGGGTTACGGCTAAACCTGTGTTGTCGTCCACGGTAATAAGGAGGTTTTTCGATCCATCGTATTCAAACGGGACGTCGAAGGTGATTGTAGTCCACGAATCCGGCTGGAAAGTGACATCGCCACTGAAGACTTTTTGCTCTGCAAGGACATCTACGAACGATGAGGAAGAAGAAAACGTTCTTTCGCTTGTAGGAGTAATGTAGATGTCGAGCGACCTTGTCAACACACCAGTGTCCATAGAGCGGTAAGAAATGCTGGTGATGGTACGTGCCGCTCCAATTTCGAAATGCGAGTACAAGGTCTGGGAAATCGAGTATTCCCAATATCCCGACATGGGGAGACCGCTTTCAGCCACTTGGTTGAACTCTGTTCCAATCTCCACAATTTCTGCTCGTGCCATGCCGAAACCTGTCAGCAAAAGCATTGAAAAGAGTAAAGTTTTGAGTCTCATAACATTTAGTTTTATAGGTTAATACTATATCGCTTTTTATGTATAATAAGATAAGTTTGCGCGCGTACGTACATAGTTGACGCTACAAATTTACGTAAAAAAGCATTAACTCGTGCATTGCATGCGTTAATTTTTGTTAACCTAAACGTTTTTTGATGTTTGGCCCTGCTAATCACCACACGAAGCGTCGCGTTATCCCACACGTGGCGTGGCCAATTCCCACACGTGGCGTGGCCAATTCCCACACGTGGCGTGGCGTTATCCTACGTGAAGGGTTGGTGCTCTCACAACAACAAAGAGAGTACCGCGCCCCAATGAGCGAGGGCGCCGAGCAGGACGAAGACGTGCCAGATGGCGTGGTAGTGCGGCCTTTCGTCGTAGGCAAAAAAGTAAGTTCCCGCGGTATAGGCGATGCCCTCGGCCAAGAGGAGCCAGAGGGTGACGGGCGTCAGGAGCTTTATCACCGGTTTTGCAATGAGGACGACGCTCCAGCCCATGATGAGATAGATGGCGAGCGAGAGTCGCGGCCAGCGGTCTATCGCAAAGATTTTATAGAAGGCTCCGGCTATCACCACGAGCCATAGGAGCGTGAACACCGTCCAGCCCAGCCATCCGCCCACGACGCCGATGAGGATGGGCGTGTAGGAACAGGCTATCATGACGTAGATGCTGATGTGGTCGCACTTGCGGAGAGCACGCTTCAAACGCCCCTCGCGAACCCAATGATAGACGGTACTGCTGAGGAACATGAAGAACATGCCGAAGAGGAAACAGGCGACGCCGAAGGCCATCTGCCAGCTGACATCGGCCGCGAGCCAGACAAGCCAGATGCTGCTCAGGGCGAAGACGGCTCCGGCAAGGTGCGTCCAAACATTAGCTCCCTCCCCGCTCCACTTTTTGGGGAATGCATTATGCTCGCCCTCGTTCATTTTGCTAAGAGAGACACTTCTCGATTGCATCTTGTGTCCTTCGCGTCAATTCCTCGTATGTAAGGGGCTCCTCGCCATTCCCCTTGAAGGGGGACAGGGGTTCTAAGAACTTCACTTCGATGGGCTTCGGCCTCATGAAACTGCTGCCGCGCGGCAGGGCTTCGAAGGCGCCGCGGATGCAGACGGGCACGATGGGGACATTCAGCTCCTTGGCGAGGATGGCGAAGGTCTTCTTGAAGGGCACCGTCCCGCCGTCGTGAGTGCGGGCTCCCTCGGGGAAGATAATAACGCGATGTCCCTGCCTGAGCACCTTGGCGAGCTTCAAGATGGAGTTCTTCAGGTTGGCACGCTCCATGACTATCACGTTGCTCTGGGCGGCCATACGCTTGCGGTACGCACTTTGCACGTGCTCTTCCGTCGCATAGAAGTAGTATTCGCTGAGCTGGCTCCAAGGCAGTCCTGCAAGTACGAGAGGCGCGTCGGCAAAGCTCTGGTGGTTTGGAGCGAGGATGCAGGCTCCCTTTTGCGGGATGTTCCCCTGCCCCTTTATCTTGAGACGGTTGTAGAGGCGGAAGAGGCACATGAGGAGGCGCGAGACGAAGCGGTAGGCGAAGCCCGAGGTCGGCAGGGGCAGGTTGTCAACGGGGCCTGTGAGGAGCTGGTGCCAATCGACGTCCTCAGCCTCCATGCGCGTCTTCTGGGCGGCCACGTGTCGGGCCAAAGCCTCGATGTTGGCAAAGCCGGGCATCTCATCCACGCCAACCGAGGTGCCGAAGGTGTTCTCGATGAAGGTCTGCAGGCTTATCTTGTCGAGCGAATCGAGGGCGAGGTCGGTCTCGACGTGGTCGGACGCATGCACCCGGATGCCCTTCTCCTGTTCGATGAAACCCTTGATGAGGCGGTACTCCTCGCTGTCGGGCTCAGGCGTCGATTCGCGCTCCTTCGTCCTGGCTCCCTGCCCTTCTTTCAGGATGGCGCCAAGCTTGTAGCGCTGGAGCTTGTCGAGCCTCGTGCGGGGCAGTTCGCCGCGATAAACGAGCACGCTCATGAGTTTCTTGTAGGCCGAGACGGTCATATTGTAGGGTTCCAGCACCTCTCGCTTCAGCTGGGCTGCCACCTCACTGTCGGTCATGGTGGAGGCCCACGAGGGCTGCGGCACGATGATGGCGCTCAGCTTGTCGCCATCCTGCACGACGGCGGCCTCCTTGACCAGCTTGTCGTACTTCTCGAGTTTGAACTCTATCTCGCTGGGCTGCACGTTCTTGCCGTTGCTCAGGATGATGAGTTCCTTCGTGCGGCCGGTTATCGTGACGCGACCGATGGAGTCGAACATCGCGAGGTCGCCGGTATGCAGATAGCCGTCGCTGTCAATCACTTGCGCAGTCTCCTCGGGGCGGTTGTAGTAGCCCTTCATCAGGTTCGGCCCTTTCACGCAAAGCTCGCCGTCCACCAATTTGCAGTCCACACCCGGCAAGGGCAGTCCGGAGCATCCGGGGATGATGTCGCCGGGGCGGGTGAAGGCGATGATGGGAGCCGTCTCGGTCATCCCGTAACCCTCGAGGACATCAAGACCGAGCGTACGAAGCCCCTCGCCTATCTCCTTGTCCAAGGCCGCTCCGCCGCTTACAAGGTAGTCGATGTGACCACCCATTTTCTTCCTAACAGAAGCAAAAATGAGGCGGCTCAAGGCCCTGCTTTTGCAGGCGCGACACAGCGCAAAGAGCGCGCGGGCAACGGGCGACTGGTCTATCTTCTTCTTGATGCCCACGTAGAGCGTCTGCCAAAGCCGCGGTACACCAATCATGATGCCCACCTTTCCCCGGCAGAGCGTGTCCATGATGTCAGGACCAGAGAGCGAGGGACAGATGGCGACGCCGCCTCCCATGTAGAGCGGGGCGATGAGGGAACCCATCAGGGGCAGGACATGGTGGAGAGGCAGGAGGATGAGGGCGCGGCGTTTGTCGGTGTAGATGGGGACGTCGTAGGATACGCTGTGCACGTTGGCCATCAGCGCCGAGAAACTGAGCATCACGCCCTTTGGCGAACCGGTCGTGCCGGAAGTATATATGATGACGGCCGTATCGCTGTTGTCGGGCTCAGCGAGGGCAGCCCAGGGAAGGATGGAGGTGGCGGGCTCGTCACGAAGCGACAAGCTCTCGTAATCGTCGATGATGAGGACAGAAGGAACAGACTCAGAGGGTGTCTGCAGGCTCTTTATACTCTCCCTCAGCACGGCTTCTCTCTCCCTCGAAACCCAGACGGCATCGGGCTTGCAGTCGTTCAGGATGTAGGCCACATCGCCCGCGGTGCTCGAGGCATCCACAGGCACGGCGATACCATCGTTCAGCCAAACAGAGAAGAAAGCATACGCCCAGCCTTCGCGGTTCTCGCTGAAGACGACGGTCTTGGTCTGCTTACCCTTCGGCGTCTTTCGGGCAAACTGCGCAACACGCTGGAGCAGTTCGCTGTAAGTCACATTGTGTTCGCCTGCGATAATGGCAATCTTGTTCAGGTCAATCATATCCTTACGATTCGACGTTTTTATTTCTGATGCAAAGGTACAACATTTTTCTCAAACTGCCAAACATTTCGGGGATTATTTTGCAAGCAAAATAAATATATAATAATATAGTCCGGACGCACCCCTGTGGAAGCATGAAACGGAGGAAATGGAGCCGGCCATCTTCACGTGTTATGGTGGCAGTTTAGGCACATGATGTCGGCAGTTTAGGCACGTGATGTTGACTGTTTAGGCACGTGGAAATGAAAGATTTATTACGTGTCGTTGGTTATCTTTCTACGTAATATTGACAGATTAATTACGTATCGTTGACTATTAGGGCTCGGCTCCGGCTGTGAGCGAAAGCTTTAACACTTTAACAGTTTTAACAGTTTTAACAACCGAAATAGAGAGGAAGCGATTTTCTATTGAGACTGCGATTCCTATTTCCTCTAATTACTGAGATTTTCTATTATTAATTAATTATTATTATATTATATTACTTATTAATATATTGGTAAATAATATATATAAATATAATATATATAAATAATTAGTAAATACTATATATAATATAGCAATTAATATAGCGATGCCTCCTCTCCAAATTACACTTGTCAAACCAATAAAACCTGTAAAACGTGTGAGACCTGTCAACGTGTTAAAAGTGTTAAAAGTGTTAAAGTGTTAAAGACTCATTCGGAATCCCACCTGCTCGGAATGCTTATACCTACCCGACAGCCTTCGCAGGAAAATGGATACAATCTTCAAAAAAACGCCCATTTCATCGAAAGATTTGGCCCTCCACGCCTCGTCTCCCGTCGCCCCCAAAAGGGATGCCGCATCATGCTAGGAATGCCGATTCTTGGAATCTGATGCTTTGGGATTTGAAATCATCTGTGTTTGTTTTTGAGATTATATGTTTTGATTTTTGAGTTTAGATATGTGATTTTATGAATTATTTTCGTACCTTTGCAGGTAAAACAGACGATATGGAGAACTATCAGAACAGGGAGCGCAAGCTCAGTCCAATGATAAAGCCTGCCGAAATGGGGCTTGAGGAGTGGCAAGTTGCCCTCAGGAGGCAGCAGGCCCAGCGTGAACGCTTTGCCATAAGCGAAATAAGTCCCCGATTCAGCCCGGGAGAGTATCAGGTGCGCAATCCGAAGTCGCGAAGTCAGTACAAAGTGGTCTATCGCGGCGCCTTCAGTCCGTGGAACTACTGCTCCTGCCCGGACTTCCGCACGTCGGGGCTCGGCACTTGCAAGCACGTGGAGGCCGTGAAGCTATGGTTGCAGGCTGAGGGCAAGGAGGTGCACAACGAGGAACCCGACTACACCTCGGTCTATGTGGATTATCGCGGCGGGCGTTGCATCAGAATACGTCCCTGCGAGGCACATCGCAAGGAACTGGCGACGCTGACTCAGGAATATTTCGACCAGGCATCCGTGCTGCGGCCTGAGGCTTACGCCAGCTTTGACACTTTCATCGAAAGGGCACGAAGCATCGACCCCTCGCTGCGATGCTATCCCGACGCGCTCGAGATGGTCATCAGCCAGCGCGAACGCCTGCAGAGGGCTGCGCTCGTGGACGAGACCTATACGGACGAGGCGCTCGATGCCCTGCTCTCGAAAAAGCTTTACCCCTACCAGAAAGAGGGTGTCCGCTTTGCAGTCAAGGCGGGAAAAGCCATCATCGCCGACGAGATGGGACTTGGCAAGACGGTGCAGGCCATCTGCTGCGCCGAGATTTACCTCCGCGAGAAGATGGCGGAGAGCGTGCTCATCGTATGCCCCACCTCGCTCAAATATCAGTGGAAAAGGGAGATAGAGGAGACCCTCTACGGCTCTTCCGTGCCCCCGAAAGGGTCTGTCCTCATCATCGAAGGCTATGCTTCGCGGCGGCTCGAGCTTTATCGTGCGCCCGTACCTTATAAGATTGTGTCCTACCAGTCGCTATTGGGCGACATCAAGTCGCTGAACCGGCTCTCCACGGACTTGCTCATCATGGACGAGGTGCAGCGTCTCAAGAATTGGAACACGCAGCTGGCGTGGGCCGTGCGCCGCATCGACTCGCATTACAGCGTACTGCTCTCGGGCACGCCCCTCGAGAACAAACTCGACGAGCTTGTCTCCATCGTGCAGCTCGCCGACCCATACTGCCTCTCGCCCCTCTACCGCTTCCGCTTCGACCACATCATCACCGACCCCACATCGGGCAAAGCCATTGGCTACAAGAACCTTAGCGACATCAAGGACAAGCTGAAGGACACGCTCATCCGGCGCACGAAGCAGAGCGTCCGGCTGCAGTTGCCGAAGCGAACCGACCAGTTCCTGCTCATCCCCATGACGCCGCAACAAAGCAGTCGCCACGAGGAACTGCGCTCCGCCGTGGCCCGATTGGTAAGCAAGTGGTCGCGAACCCACACCCTCAGCGAGGAGGAGCGGCGACGCCTCCTGCTCATGCTCGGGCAGATGCGCATGCTTGCCGACAGCACCTTCGTCGTCAACCAAGACCTCGAGAACCGCCACGACGTGAAGGTCGGCGAGGTGATGAACATCCTCGACGACGCCCTGAACGGCGGTTCCGCTAAGATTGTGATATTCAGCGAATGGGAACGCATGGCGCGGCTTGTGGCGATGGAGCTGGACGCCCTGGGCATCCCCTACGAGTTCCTGCACGGAAGCGTGCCCTCGCAGAAGCGAAGCGAACTCATCGAACGCTTCACGAACGACCCCAAGTGCCGCGTCTTCCTCTCTACCGACGCCGGCAGTACAGGCCTCAACCTGCAGGCGGCGAGCGTCATCATCAACCTCGACCTGCCCTGGAACCCTGCCGTCCTGGAGCAACGCATCGGCCGCATCTACCGCATCGGACAGGAGACGCCCATTCAGGTGATGAATCTCGTCTCGAAAGACTCCATCGAGGAGAGCATGATAGACCGCCTGCGCTTCAAGCACTCGATGTTTGAAGGCGCCCTCGACGGCGGCGACGACACCATCTTCCTCAGCGAAGACCGCTTCAAAGGATTTATGGAAAGCCTGAGCAACTCAAGCCTCTCCCCAACCCTCTCAAAGGGAATGGCCTCCCACGGCCCCTCCAAAGGAGGAGGGAACGGATTCCCCAACACCTTCAAAGGAATAGCCTCCCCCGACCCCTCCAAAGGAGGGGGGAACCAATCAGATTACTCAGAGTATTCAGATTATTCAGAGAACTCAGAGTATTCAGAGCACTCAGATTATTCAGAGCATTCAGATTACTCAGAGCGTTCCGCTCCTTTCACCCCTCCTTTGGAGGGGAAGGGGGAGGCTATTTCTTTGGAAGGGCTGGGGGAGGCCATTCCTTTGGAGGCGTCGGGCTCTTCTGTCGCCGCCTTCCTCTCTTCCCTTCGCGACATCCTTCAGTCGCCTGAGAAGACCAGGCAGCTCGCAGAGGCAATCACACAGATACTGGGCGACTCATCCAACTCCTCCTCTAAAGGAAAGGAAAAAGACAACAATGAACTCTAAACTCAAAACTATGGACTCTAAACTCTTAGTCACCGGGGCCAGCGGCTTCATCGGCAGCTTCATCGTAGAAGAGGGCTTGAAGCGGGGCTTCGAAGTATGGGCGGGCGTCCGCGGCACATCAAGCCGTAAATACCTGCAGGACAAGCGCATCCGTTTCGCTCAGCTCGACATGCAGAACCCCGCCAAACTGCGCGCTCAGCTTGAAGGCTACAAGAAAGAGATGGGCGGCAAGGGCTGGGACTACGTCGTGCATGCCGCGGGAGCCACCAAGTGCTTGCATCGCGAGGACTTCTTCCGCACAAACACCGAGGGCACAAGGAACCTCATCGATGCCCTTCGCGAGGCGGAGATGATTCCGCGCCGATTCGTATTCCTGAGCAGCCTGAGCATCTTCGGAGCCATTCGCGAGGAGCCCGTCCGGCGCCCCTCAGAGGACAATCCTTGGATATATGCGCCCATCCTCCTCTCCGACGAGCCGAAGCCCAACACCGCTTATGGCGAGAGCAAACTGGCTGCTGAAAAGTACCTAAAGGAGCAGAGGGATTTCCCCTTCACCATCCTGAGACCGACGGGCGTGTATGGTCCGCGAGAGCGCGACTACTTCCTTATGGCACAGAGCATTAAGCAGCACATCGACGTGGCCGCAGGTCTGACGCCGCAGGAGATTACGTTTGTCTATGTCCTCGATGTCGTGCAGGCCGTCTTCAAGAGCATGGAGGCGCCGAAGGCCGAGGGCAAAGCCTACTTCCTGAGCGACGGGAGGGTCTATAGCAGCCGCAGCTACAGCGACCTCGTCCAGAAGCATCTCGGCAACCCCTGGGTGCTTCACCTGAAGCTTCCGCTCTGTCTGCTGCGAACCGTCTGCTGGGTGAGCGGCAAGATAAGTCGGCTGACGGGCAAGATGAATGCGCTGAACGACGACAAGTACCACATCCTGTCGCAGCGTAACTGGCAGTGTGAGATAGAGCCTGCCATACGAGACTTCGGCTTCTCCCCCGAGTGGAGCCTCGAGGCGGGCGTGGAGGCAAGCATCGACTGGTACAAAAGAGAAGGTTGGCTTTAGAGGCCAACCTTCTTTCCTTTATTGATATAGACGCCTTTCTGCGTAGGTTTGCCGGGCAGACGCCGACCGCTCAGGTCGTACCAAACGTTGTCATGCGTGGGCTGCGCCTCAATGTTGCGGATGCCGATGGGCACTGAGCCGGCGTAGTCCACCCAGTCGGAAAGGGTTTCGTCCCAGCGCTTCGTCTGCCAGCTCTTCGCCTTTGCTGCGGCCACCTGCAGCGTATTGATGACGTTCTTTTCCTCGTTGCCGTTGATGACATAAAGGGAGCCGCCCTCCCAGTCATTCACGCTCGGGAGGCTCTCCACGAGGTCGTCCATCGCCTCCTCACCAATCAAGTTCTGGTAGCAATAGAGTGAGGAGAGCAACCTGCAAGCCGAGAGGTCGAGCGCGGTAAGCTGATTATCATAGCACGACAACGTCTGCAAGGCGGGGTTCCTCGACAGGTCGAGCTCAGCGAGCTGGTTATCTGCGCAGTAGAGCGTCGTGAGCTTTGCGAAGTGCTCGATGCCTTGGAGCGACTGGATGCCTTTAGAGCTGACGTCAATCTTGGTGATGTCGGGAATCTCGGCACTCTGGAGCACGCCGTCCCCACCGTAAGTCTGGGCGAGCACCCACGCCCGGAACTTCGCGTCGGGGAAGGTCTCTTCGTTGATTTCGACGTCCTCGCCGCTCCCCTCATACTCCGTCCACGCGTTGTTTTGTCCGCGCTTCGGCAGCCAGCCCTTTGCCTTCAAAGCCGCCACCTGCGTGTAGTTCAACACGTTTCCTTCGTTCGCGTCATAAAGCGCGAGCATCAGTCCGCCGTCCGAGCTGCTGAGGTCGGGCAGGCTCTCAATGAGTGCGTCCATCGCCTCGCCCTTTATGCGGTTCTGATAGATGGAGAGGGTCGTGAGGAGAGGATTCTTCGAGAGGTCGAGGGCATCGAGTCGGTTGTTGTAGCAATAGAGGGTGGTGAGCGCCGTGTTTTGCGAGAGGTCGAGCTGCGCAAGCTGATTGTTGTAGCAGTAGAGTGTCGTCAGGGAGGTGAAGAACTCGATACCCTTCAAGCTCTTGATGCCGAGGTCGTTGACGGAGATATACTTAGCGTTCAGTATCTCGTCGCTTGAGAGGGTCTGCCCGAACTGGTTCCTCAGGTAGTTGCGAAAGTTTGGGTCGGGGAAAGACGTCTCGTTGACTTCGACTTCGGGTTCCTTTTCGTACCAGTTCCCGCCGTTATTGAAATAGGTTGCCCAGCCTTTCTTGCGGGCCGTAATCACTTGAGCGTCATTCATCTTGTTGCCATCACTCCCGCCAAGGATGGCGTAGAGTCCGCCCAGCGTTTCTGTTGAGCTGAGGTCGGGCAGAGCAAGGATGAGCGCATCCATCGCTTCGCCTCGGAGCTGGTTGCCGGAGAAGTCGATTTTCGTCAGCTGAGCGCATCCCGCCACGTTGAGCGAGGCGAGCCGATTGTCCGAGCAGGTGAGGCTGGTCAGAGACGTCATGCCCGCCACGTCAAGCTCAGTCAGCTGATTTCCAGAGCAGTAGAGCGAGCTGAGGGACGTGAAGCACTTGATGCCCTCGAGGCTTTGGAAGCTGCGTTCGGTAGCGAACATGAAGGTGACGCCTGCTATCTCGTCGTCCGTCAGAACGCCATCCTCGCCATACGGCTGAGCGAGGACGAACGCCCGGAACTGCTCGTCGGGGAAGGTTTGTTCGCTGATTCGGACGTCCGCCCAGGCAGTTGTCGCCGCGATTAACGTGAGCAAAGGAAGGAGTATTCTTCTGGCCGTCATAGAGTGATTGCGTTTCGTGTTCATTTTCGTTTTTTGCCCGTTTTCTTTTCCACTTTTGGGCATTTTGCTTTTTCTTTGTGGACAAAGATACAACATATTTATATACTTACCTTCCCTTCGTGGTGTTAAAATTTATTAAAGCGGACGAAGTTGGTGGTTCGATTGGGCAAACGGAGCAAAATGGAATGTAGCAAAATGCAACAAGAAGCAACAAATCGCTTACTATCTGCTATTTTTGCACACGCTCCAAAACGAGGGAAAAGGGCTCACAAAACGTCGGAACCAGACTCGCTTCACGTTGCGAGACGCGACGCCTCACGTTGCGAGGACGCTCGCAACACGTGGGAAGAGCCTTTCCCACACGTGGGATTTTTACCTCCCTCTGCAAAATCATAGTGCCCTCCAACGTCAAAAAGTGTGCAAAAACGGGAAGAAAGTGCCCGTTTTGCTATATAGAGTTGTCAAAACAATACTTTAAGATTGAAGATTGAAAATTGAGGATTGAAAGTTATTGGCTGTGGCTCAACGGGTTGCAAAATATTCGCGTTTTAAGCGCATTTTTTTGAAAAAACGGCCCAAACCTAAGCCGAGGGGATTTTCGTCGATTCTCGCGCGTCTGCCCAAAACGCAAGTGTAAGCAAACTGTCTCTTTTCGTGACATTTTGTCAAACATCACAATTTTTCTTTTTTCATTTTTATTTTTTAATTTTTATTCGTATCTTTGCAAGCGAAACAACGTTAACCCAACAATCACGCACTATGAAGAAATCAGTTATGTTGGCAGCAATTGCCATCGCCGTAACTTGCAGTTCGGCACAGGCTCAAGAGAAAAAAGACTATCCGAAGCCGGAAGCCATGCGCCCCGGAATGTCGGAGTACTGGACGCCTCAGCCCCGGGTGGTCACGCCGGGCGATATCAAGACCAACTCCGCCCCGAGCGATGCCATCGTGCTATTCGACGGGAAAGACCTCTCCGCATGGATGAACGCGGACGGGAAAAACGCGGAATGGACCGTCAAAAACGGTGTGATGACCGTCGACAAGTCGAAGGGCGACATCCTGACGCGGCAGAAGTTCGGCAGCTTCCAGCTTCACCTGGAGTGGTGCGTGCCGAAGGGCATCACGGGGGAAAGCCAGGCGCGCGGCAACAGCGGCGTATTCCTGCAGGACATGTACGAGGTGCAAATCCTCGACTGCTACAAGAACGAGACCT
>CAMJOE010000064.1:0-15340 GCA_946407485.1 uncultured Prevotellaceae bacterium
CGCTCTGGGCTGCGTGTCCAATAGTCGCGCTTGAAATAAGGGTCGGTCAGATAATAACTGCCATCCTTCGCAATCCATACATCGTTGGGGCCGTTCAGCAACTTTCCGCCGAAGTCGGTCACGAGTATCTTAGGACTGCCTTTCATGTCGAAAGACCAGAGCTGATTGTCCATATCTGCACAGGCTATCAAGTTACCTTGTGCATCGAAGTACATCCCGTTGGAGCGGCCGCTCTGGTCAGTGAACAGCGTTATCTCGCCGGATTCACAGTCCCAACGGTAAATCCTGTTGTTGGGCTGGTCTGTAAAGAACACATCACCTCTTGCATCTGCCGCAGGCCCTTCGGTAAAGCTGAAGGAATCGGAGATTCTCTCAGGAGATTCCCCTTCTGCGACGATATCATTCGACTGCGCCTGAGTACATGCACTCATCACATATAGGAAAGTGCACGCCAGCATTGATAGCAAGTTTGTCAACCTTGTTTTCATCATCTATTGGTCTTTGTTTCGCGTTTCGAGAATTTCCTTCACGAGGGAATCGATTTTCCTTCACGTGGGAATCGCTCTTCCTTCACGTGGGATTTGCTCTTCCTTCACGTGGGATTTGCTCTTCCTTCACGTGGGAATTGCCCATGCCTCACGATACATCCATGAATTATGAATTTTGAATTTTGAATTTTGAATTAATGTTACAGGTAAGTTACTGTTTTCTTTATTGGTTTGCGGCTGTTGTGGTAGCCTAACGGCTCTGCGCCTTCTGCCGGACAGCCGAGGGCGAGACAGGACTCATATACTCTACTCGACCACCTCGATATAAAAACTGAACGGACGGAAGCCGTCGTTGCAACTTATCATAGCACTCATCGGATTCTTCATCCATCCATCATAGAAATTGCCTTTGCCCTTGGCAAGGGATTCTACAAATTCGCGCATAGTGGACCATGCTGACGGACACATTCCTTCAGGTTGCTGTCCATCAACAGAAATCCACTGCTGCCCTTCTCGCACATCACATGTATGCTCGATAGGGTTTTCATATTGAGCCATCAAGTCGGTATAGACCGTTTGACGTATGGCTGTGATTCGTACTTTTTTCATTTTATCTTCAATCTTGGTTTTATGGGCACAAATTTGAGATGTCTATTCTATGTTGATATCCTTCACCAAATTAGAATTCATTCTACAGATGAATCGGCGCGCTGTCCATCACTTCATTACAACGCTGAATGCTCCCTTTGAACTGAGTTTAGGCGAGGAAACGGTAATGCTGACCACCTCCCTTTCGTCTTGTGGTTGTACAATTAAGATGGTGTCGCCGACGGGCAAGGCTGTCATGTATATGATTGCTACGCCATAAACTGCCGAAAGTATCGGCATCAGAGTTTTCAGAAGTTGGGATGCTTTGCTCATGACGAGTTTTTCGATATAGGAATACCAGTGATGCAAAAATACAAATAGTTTATGAATCGGAATTGCTATTACAGGAAAAATTTGCTTTTCTTGTACCATTTTAACTTATCGTGAGTCCGATGAAAACTAAAGGACATATAATTTATGATAATTCGAGGACCTTTATTCGGTAATTCGCTTTAACTTCTTTGACTTCATTAACTCCCAAAACTTGAATAATATGAAAATTATTCGTATCTTTGCAGCGCAATATCACTTGTCAAAACAAAAATACGGGTTGCCTATGAAGTGGATTAATTTCATCATAATGCTGTTTTTGCTCTGGCCTTCTGCTGACGGATGGGCCGTCAAGCCGACCTCTGCTCCCTGGAGCACGGCGGGCTTCTACGTCGTGGAGGGCATGGGGCGTAGTGTGTGGTCGATGAATCCCGGCTGGCTGCTGCATCGCGGAGACATCGCGGACGGCGCATCCACGGGGCTTGATGATAGCGGTTGGACGCGCGTCAGCTTGCCCAACGGGATTGAACTGTTGCCCGAGGATGCCAGCGGAGGCAAGAACTACCAAGGTCCCGTCTGGTATCGCAAACATTTCGAGGCGCCAAAGGACGCGAAGGGCAAGAAGCTCTTCATCCATTTCGAGGCCATCATGGGACGAAGCGAGATTTGGCTGAACGGGGAACGACTCGTGGAGCATACCGGCGGCTATCTGCCCGTCATCGTGGACGTGACGGACCGCCTCCTCGCCGATGCCGACAACCTGCTGGCCGTACGTGCCGACAATAGCGACGACGGCAGCTACCCGCCCGGTAAGCCGCAGTATCAGCTCGACTTCGCCTACTTCGGCGGCATCTATCGCGACTGCTGGCTCATCGCCTCCTCAAAGACCTACGTCACGGACCCTAACGTCGAGCATATTCCTGCTGGCGGCGGTCTGACGGTCAGCTACGCCAATGTTTCAGACAAACAGGCCGACGTCAATCTCTCGCTGCACGTACGCAACGACCTGTCGAGCCGTTTCCGCGGGAAAGCGGAGCTGTGGCTGGAGACTGCCGACGGCCGCCTCGTATCCCAGTTAAGCAAGCCGCTCGACATCCCCGGAGGCTCGGCCCAGACCGTCAAAGGAACGATGACCGTGCGGCAACCTGCCCTCTGGAGCCCTGAGACTCCCTACCTTTATAATATATATGTACGGGTGAACGATGCCAAGGGTCGCGCCTGCGACGGCTATCGGAAACGCATCGGCATCCGCAGCGTGGAGTTTCGTGGAAGCAATGGCTTGTGGCTCAATGGTAAGCCCTACGAGCCCAAGCTCATAGGCGGCAACCGCCATCAGGACTTTGCCGTCGTGGGCAATGCCATGACCAACAGCCAGCACTACCGCGACGCCCTGAAGTTGCGCTCCGCAGGGATGACCATCGTACGCAACGCGCATTATCCGCAAGACCCTGCCTTCATGGATGCTTGCGACGAACTGGGCATCTTCGTCATCGAGACGACACCCGGCTGGCAGTACTGGAACAGCAGTCCGCAGTTTGCTGCCCATGTCTATGACGACATCCGACAAATCATGCGCCGCGACCGCAACCGTCCCTGCCTGCTGATGTTCGAACCAATCCTGAACGAAACGCACTATCCCGACACCTTTGCCGTCAGCGCCGTACGTGCCGTCCGCGAGGAATATCCGTGGAGCCACATGGCATGTGTGTGCGACAGTCGGCAGAGCGGACGCGGACACTTCGATGTCTGGTACTGCCATCCGCCAACAGGCAACCCAGGCTCGACGGAAAGAGAAGAAGATACAACCAAGACCTATTTCACGCGTGAGTTTGGCGACATCGTTGACAACTGGAACTCGCAGAACTCCATCAGCCGCGCCGCCCGTAGCTGGGGCGAGGTGCCGCAACTTCTGCAAGCCCTTCACTACGGCAATCCCCCATATCGATACACCACCATCGAGACGCTATGGCAGATGGACCGCCGTCACCTGGGCGGCTGCTTGTGGCATCCCTTCGAGTATCAGCGCGGCTATCATCCCGACCCGCTTTACAGCGGACCCTTCGATGCTTTCCGTCAGGAGAAATACGCCTACTACATGTTCGCCTCGCAGCAACACGAGAAGCCGATGGTGTTCATCGCCAACGAACTGACGCCCTTCTCGCCGAACGACATAACTGTATACAGCAATTGCGACTCCGTTCGACTCACCATCCGCAAGGGCGGAAGAGTGATGACGCAGCGCCCCGACCACGAGCATCTGGCCATGCCAAGCCCAATCCTCACCTTCCCATCCGCCTGGGATTATGTCGACGATACCAGGCACGGACGTAACCACGGACAAGACGACTATTACCTGGCCGAAGGGTACATCGACGGCAAGGTGGTGGCAACCCACAAGCGCTTCCCAGCCCGCCGACCGGCTCGGCTCATGCTCAAGGCCGACGACGGAGGAATGTCTCTGCGAGCCGATGGCAGCGACCTCGTCACCATCATCTGCTCCGTCTGCGACGAGAACGGCAACATTCGCGTCTTGAATAATGAGCGCATCCTATTCTCCGTCGAGGGCGAAGGTCAGTTGCTCGGTAACGAGCAGAACGGCGGCAACCCGGTCAATGTGTCCTTTGGCACGGCTCCCATCTTGCTTCGCGCCACCACGAACCCGGGCACCATCCGCGTGAAGGCGCAGCTCGTCTATAGCGGAAATGCCAGTATCAAGGACGCGGAAATGACGCTGACCAGCATCGCACCGGAGCATCCGCTACTCTTTGACCGCAAGGCTACACCAAACACCGATGCCCGGCCAACAACCGTTCTGCACATCAATCCGCACGAAGCTGCGTCCTCGCAGGTCACCAGCGAACAACTGAAAGAAGTGGAGCGACAGCAAAAGGCATTCCAATAAAATATAAAGTATCAACAAAGATTCTCCACGAAGAAGCAAAACTTAATCAATTCAAGTAACAATATGGCAAAGTACATAGCAGATTCCTTGCGCTACGAGAACGGGATGCAGTACAATCGCTGCGGCCAGTCGGGCGTCTTGCTGCCGAAGGTCAGTCTTGGCTTTTGGCATAACTTCGGCGGTGTGGACCCATATGAGCGCAGCAGAGAGATTACTCATTATGCCTTCGACCACGGCATCACGCACTTCGACCTCGCCAACAACTACGGCCCTCCTTACGGCTCGGCAGAGGAGACATTCGGGCGGCTCATGGATGACGACTTCCGTCCCTATCGCGATGAGCTGTTCATCTCGACCAAGGCAGGCTACGACATGTGGCCGGGGCCTTATGGCAATTGGGGCTCGCGCAAGTACTTGATGGCAAGCCTCGACCAAAGCCTCAGACGTATGCATCTGGACTACGTTGACCTCTTCTACAGCCACAGATTCGACCCGGAGACACCGCTCGAAGAGACGCTGCAGGCGCTTGTTGATGTCGTGCGAGCCGGCAAAGCACTTTATGTCGGCATCTCTCGCTGGCCCTTGGAAGCCACTCGCACAGCATTCCAATACCTCCGAGAGCGAGATGTCCCCTGCCTCATCTATCAGGGCAAGCTCAATATGCTCGACCGCGAGCCTTTGGAAGAAGGCATCCTCGACCTCTGCCGCGAGTCGGGAGTCGGCTTCATCTCCTTCTCGCCATTGGCTCAAGGCCTGCTGACCGACCGCTACTTGGGCGGCATTCCCGAGGATTCGCGAATGTCGAGAGGTAAGTTCCTGCGACCTGATATGCTGACTGACGAATTGCTGGAGCAGCTGAGAAGTTGGAATGTGGAGGCCGAGGCTCGCGGCGAGTCATTCGCTGAGATGGCACTCCGCTGGATTCTGCAGCAGCAAGGCGTCACCAGCGTGCTTGTCGGTGCCAGTTCGACGACTCAGCTGCAAAAGAACCTGAAATGCGTAAGCACTAAGATGTAAGACCATTTACCATTTACCATTTATCCAATGGGAGCATACGACGATATAATTAACCTGCCGCATTATGTTTCTAAGAAGCATCCGCAGATGCCGATGCAGCAGCGGGCAGCACAATTCGCTCCGTTCGCTGCATTGACGGGCCATGAGAGTGCCATCGAAGAGACTGCAGAGCGGCACAACGAGTCGATGGGGGCAGAATGACGTTGTAAGCCGTTTCTGAAGTAGTTATGTAGTCAGTAGTTCTACTAAACTACAAATACTTTCAGAACCTCCGAGACTTCAGTAATTACGTAAATGGACAAATGGTAAATGGTCAATGGTAAATGGTCAATGGTCACGCTTTGTGTCCGCCTATCTGCTTGTTCCTTTCCTTTGCTGTTGCGCCTTCGGCATAGCTTGTGCCTTTCAAGATGGCATTCTTGCCGAAGCGCTTCTTGATGTTAATCAAAGCCTCTTGCACCTTACGCTCTTTCTGACCGTCAAAGCCTTCACCCCCGTAGTCAGCAAAGAGGTCGAGCTGAAGGCTTTTGTCTGAGGTCTTTTGCTCATCGGCTTCCCTTATGACATGGTTAGTTGCGATGTTCAAGCGACGTATCAGCAAGTCCCTGTTAACTATCCTGTCGTACAGCGACATAACGGCAGCAATTATTTTCCTGCTCGACGAGGAATGAGAGACGAGATTTGCAGTCCCGTGAGCGTGCTTTGGGACAGGTCTGCCGTAGTAGTCCATCACGATTTCGCCATGATACTTCGAGGCAATCTCCGGCCTTGTGAGGCTCTCTCTGTCATAGCTAACGGTAAGGACGAGCTGATTGGTGACGAGACGTTTCTCCACGAGTTCGAGGCTGATGGCGTCTGCCATTTCCATCACGACGTTTCGTGCCTTCTGGAAGGTGTAGGGCTCTGTCAGCACCTGACCGCTACTCATCGAGTTCGTTTCGGGTCGGTAGGCTTTTACGAGGTCGATGGTGCAGGGCTCCCATCCCCAAGCATGATCTATCAGCAGCTCTGCATTCACACCGAACAACTTGTAGAGCAGCTCTTCCTTCTCTATAGAACAGCGAGCTATCTTGCCCATCGTGTCGATGCCGTAGTGTGAGAGCCTCTCCGCTATGCCGTGTCCCACTCGCCAAAAGTCCGTCAGGGGATGATGGTCCCAGAGTTGCTGGCGGTACGACATCTCGTCGAGCTCCGCTATGCGTACGCCGTCCTTGTCGGCAGGCATTTTCTTTGCCACGATGTCCATCGCCACCTTGGCAAGATACATATTCGTGCCGATGCCGGCCGTAGCCGTGATGCCCGTCTGCTTCAGGACGTCGCGAATCATCGTGATGGCCAGCTCGTGAGCAGTCTGCCTGTAAGCCTGGAGATAGCTTGTGACGTCCATAAAGACCTCGTCGATGCTATAGACGTGGATGTCCTCGGGCGCAATGTACTTCAGGTAGATGTCGTAGATTGTGCAGCTCACCTCGATGTACTTTGCCATTCGTGGTGGAGCGATGATGAAGTCCTTGTCCTGACGCGTGGAAGGATGAAGCCTTAACTTCTGATAGACCTCGAAGAGTCGTGCCCTGCCGGGAATGCCATAAGCCTTCAGCGCAGGCGAGACAGCAAGACAGATGGTTTTCTCTGTCCTGCTCTCGTCTGCCACCACAAGCTTTGCTACAAGCGGGTCGAGCCCACGCTCCACGCATTCCACGCTGGCATAGAATGACTTGAGGTCAATGGCGATATATGTTCGGCTCTCGCTTTTCAATCTTCAATTTTCAATTTTCAATTTTCAATCTTCTAAATGTGTATGTCGATAGGCACGCTGACTTTAACGCAGAAGTTCCTGCCCATCGCTGATATTCCCTGCCGGCCAGAAAGGGAGGCCGTATCGACATATTTCAGTCGGGAAAGGTGAGGCTGATATACTTTGTCGAAGAGGTTCTGGCATGATAGGGTGAGTTCGATGCAGTTATGTCCGAAGACATGGAGGTCCATGCCTGCCGAGAGGTTGAAGAGCGCATAGCTGGGCGTCGCTGTCTCTGTGTCATCTACGGCATAGAACTTGCTCTGTCGCAGGTTGTATTCTGAGCCGAAAGCCAGGAAGGTGCGCCTGCAATGCCCCTTGGCAAAGTCCGGAAACTCGTAGCGCACGTCGCAAGTCCATCGTGGCGCCGGCATCATGGGCAGAGACCTCCCCCACCCCTCTGCTTCCGAGCCGGTCTGTATGCCACGGACAAAGCTGAAGTCGTTCTTGATGTGAAGCGGATTGAGGGGATGGATGTCGAGCGACAACTCCCCACCCATCAGCCTGGCATCGCCCTGACGGTATTGATAGGTACGATAGCCGTCGGTCTCGAAGGGCAGACGGGCGAGGAAGATATAGTCGTCAATCCAGTTGCAGAAGAGCGAGGCCTGAAGGCTTACGAAGTTGGAAGTATAGTCGAGTCCCATGTCGAGCTGCATGCTCTTCTCGGGCTTGAGGAGCGCATTGCCCAGCTCATATTGTATGCTGCCTTCGTGCACGCCGTTCGATGAAAGTTCGCTGACCGTCGGGGCTCGGAAGCCTCGGGCAGCATTCAGTCGGAGGTTAAGTCGGTCGGTCACGTTCCAGACCGCGCCCAGACTGCCTGTCACGCCCGTGAAGTTCTTACTCAAGGCCTCGAATCTCAGCTCATCGTCCTCGAGCAAAGATGAGGTGTTGAGGTGTCGGTTATCGAAGCGCGCTCCGCCGGAGAAGTGCCATTTCCTGACCTCCCATTCTGCTGTGGCGAAGAAGCCGATGTCGAAGAGATGATGGTCGGGGATGAGGTACTCCTCGCCCTGATTGACGTTCCTCTGCCACATGCCACCGATGCCTGTCGAGAGTCGCCAGTCGTGCGGAAGGGTGTGGAGATACTTGATGTCGTAGTTGACGGTATGCAGTCTCATGGCCAGTTCGGCCTCCTCTTCTTCCTCGTATTCCCTGCGATAATTCTGCTGATAGCCTACGATGGCTTTCAGTGTGCCGTCGCCGAAGTACCAGGCATTGTCGCTCACGGCCTTCGTATGCAGCACCTTCTGAAAGGGAGAGACGATGCCGTAGCTGTGTCCGTCGAAGTCGTCGCCGAGGAGTTCGCCTTCGGTAATGCCCGGGGTGAAGTTGACGCGCGAGAAGCGAAGCCACGAGTGCCCCCAGTTCCTGTTGAGGCCGAGCATGCCCTGGACGTCGCGTTCCTTGAACCATGTGCCTGGGACATATCCGTCGGCATCGTTCTTGTAGCAATGGGCCGCCTTGTCGAGGAAGTGCCAATTCCATAGCCAACCCTTGATGTTGCCGGCAAAGCCGACGCGGTAGTCGTAGAGCCCGTTGTTCGTTTGGTACTGACTGCCGACCTTTACCTGCATCGTGCCTTCCTCGAGGGGATGCTCGGGGTGCAGTATCATCACGCCGGCGATGGCGTCGCTGCCGTACATGAGCGAGGCGGGACCTTTCAGGACCTCTACCGAATGAACGCCCTCTTCATCGACCTCCAAGCCGTGCTCGTCGCCCCATTGCTGGCCTTCCTGACGGATGCCTTGCTCCACTACAACGACACGATTGTAGCCGAGGCCGCGGATGACGGGCTTCGAGATGCCTGTGCCCGTGCTTATCTGCGAGAGTCCGGGCAGATGGCCGACGGCATCGACGATGTTTGTGCCGAGAGAGGCATGAAGTTGTTTTGGCGAAACGACCATGAAGGGCGAGGCCGCATCCTTAAGCCTCTGAACGCCGGCAATGCCCTGTACCGTCACTTCGCTCAGGATGGCTTCCTTCATCGGGTTAATGCTGTCCTCCAGACAATCGCTGTGCTGATGGACATTTTGTGCATAAAGGGTTTGAGAGACTGCCATGAGGCAGACTCCTATATATATAATAATGTATTTCATGTTTGAATGTGTTTATGTGTAACAATGTACCCTCCGCTGCTAACAGCAGGAAAGGTGAAAAAGGAAAGCTGAGAAATAAAAGGTGAAAAGGTGAAAAACTGAAAAATTGAAGAAGAAAGGCTATTCCTTTTCACCCCTCCTTTTTCACCCTTTCAACTTTTCATCTTTTCAATTTTTCTTTAGCAGGTGGAGCACGAAGGCTGACGAAGCCCTTGTCTGTCAGGCATATCGACTGACGGTACAGAGCATAAACGACCTTGCGTTTGGTCTGATAACAAAGCAGCAGGCCTGAGGCGGTTGCTACGTATGAAAGCGTCAGGAACTGGCAAAGCACGCATTGGTGCATGCCGTCGGAGAGCTGTGACAAATGTCCATGGCACTGGTGATGCACGCACTCGGCACACGTCGTCTCGCCATATTCCACAGTATCATGGACGTGGAGCGACGAGAGGATGAGCATCGGCAGATAGACAGCCAGCAGCACCCACGAAGCGATTTGTCTCTTTGTTATCGGGTTCACAAGTGCAAATGTACACTTTTTATTTCGAAATATGAAAACACCTTGTCATATTTCAAGAGTTTTTAAGTTTTTTTTATGAACGACGGATATATAGTGAGGGATGGAAAATTCCCACGTGAAGGAAAAGCAATTCCCACACGTGGGAAAGGCGATTCCTTCGTGTGGGAAAAGCGAATCCCTCGTGTGGGAATTTCTGACAGTCTGTAGTTCGGAGCATCAAGTCAGTGCTCGCAACTGCTCTTTCGGCTCTGCATCTGAGCACCTACAGGGAGTGTGACCACTTATGGAAGGCAATAAAGGAGGAATATGCTCCGCCCCTTTACCCGACGAGCCTCAGAATCTGCCCCTCCGTTGCTTCGGGCAGTATCTTCTTGAACTGACTGATGAGCCTCTGCAGCGACTCCTCGGGCGAGCGGCTGCAGGTGCAGGCCTCCTTGCCATAAAGCGCTTCGGGCGTGTTCAGCAACGACCAGCCCCAGCCGTATTCCTTGCCGTGCTTGTCGTGGGGATACACAAAGTCTTCGGTGACGATGTACGTCGCCATCTGCAATCGCGTGATGTAGCCGTCGAACTTCGACCGCATACCCTTCCCGTTGAAGCCGCACAGCGCCCTCAACTCTCTGGTAATGAGGCTGCCTTCCTGCCTCAGCGTATCGAGGATTGCGCCGTCGATGGTGTCGTCCGTAGGATAGGGAAACTTGCTGCGTCGGTAGTTGCAGAAGTCGGGCCACCACGCCTTGCTGATGAAGCCCGCCTTCTTGTTGAAGAACTTTCCGTAGAGGCAAGGCATTTCGGTCACAATCTGACCTTTCCACTTCCAGAGCGGCCAGTCCCAGCCTCCATCGGAAAAGACGACGTAGCGACAGTCGTCATCGACAATCTCTTCTGCCGAGAACCCATAGATGCCGCTGTCGAGCAAAGGCAGGAAGCCTATCTCGTCAATAAGTCCCATCAGCTCCGCTGCAGAACCGATGCTTGGGAAATTGCTCATTATGCGGGCTTACTTCACTCGGCAACAAACTGGTCCTTGCCTACGCCGCACAGCGGGCACTCGAAGTCTTCGGGGACTTCTTCCCAAGGCGTGCCGGGGGCGATGCCCTTCTCGGGTACTCCAACTTCGGGGTCGTACTCCCAACCGCATACTTCACAAACGTACTTTGCCATAACTTTTGATGTTTAGAGGGTTAATATAATATTGAAAATTGAATATTGAAAATTGAACAATTAGGTTATTGGTTATTGAAGTTTCATAAACCGACCGTCGTCTGTTGTCCGTTGTCTATTGTCTGTTGTCTATTGTCTGTTGTTCGCTCAGACGTGTTTCTCGCAGCCGCTCCGCTTCTCCCGGCTGTAGGACCGGTACTCGTCGAGCGGTATCTCCACCTCAGGCTCTACGAGAGGTGTACCCCCTCGGAGGCGGAAGCAAAGGTACTTGATGTCGATGCCGCGGGCTCGCCACATGCTCTCGTAGTAGGTCTGGATGGAAGAAGCGAGGGCAGCTTCCGTTGACTCTGATTGGGAGAGGCCGTAGAGGTTTCTCGTCTTGAACACCGGCTCGATGTGGTTTGCCTTGAGCAGCTCCTCGGTGTAAGTGAAGAGGAAGTTCGAGTCGGTCTTGAGGTGGATGAGACCTCCGTCGCAGAGGAACTGGCGGTAACGCTCCAGGAAGTACGTGCTGGTGAGGCGCTTCGTGACCTTCTTCATCTGAGGGTCGGAGAAGGTGAGCCATATCTCGCTGACCTCGCCCGGAGCGAAGAAGCGCTGGATGAATTCGATGTTCGTGCGCAGGAAGCCGACGTTCTTCATGCCGCTCTGCAAGGCTTCCTTTGCTCCTGTCCACATACGCGCTCCCTTGATGTCAACGCCGATGAAGTTCTTGTCCGGCATCAGCTTTCCAAGCCCCACGGTGTATTCGCCCCGCCCGCAGCCAAGCTCCAACACGATGGGATTGCAGCTATGGAAGAAGTCCTCGTGCCACCGGCCACGCAGGGGGAAGTCCTCCTGCATGTGGGCAGCCATCGGGCATTCCACCACCAGCGGGTTCTCCGCCATCTCGGCGAACTTGGCAAGCTTTCCTTTGCTCATTTATTTCTCGAACGTGAAGTGCGTGGTCCCTATGTTGTGCCCGTCGGCAAAGATATCGACGCGGTAGTTGCCGGCACTCAGGGCCTCGGCCACATCCCAGTAAACCGTCACGCTCTGCTCCTCGCCCGTGTACTCGATGTCCTTTCGGATGCTGTATTCGAGCTGACGGTTCTCGTAGGCAAAGGTGCCGCCCTTGGTGAGGACGTCGCCCGTGGGAGTCGTGATGCGGACATAGATGCTTCGGATGCCTGTCGAGGTCGTGACGTTGCGGGCTATCGAGAAGCCGATGACGAACTTCTTCACGTCCTTTATCTTCTTCGCAGCCTTGCCCTTCTTGTTATGGCCAACGGCATAGATGCCCGTTGCGTCGAGCTGGCTGGCGATGGCCACCTTGTCGGAGAGCGACTCGTTCTCGGTCGAGAGGTTTGAGATGTGCCGGCGTGCCTGCTCGTTCTGCGTCTTGAGGTTCGTGTTCTCGCGCTCAAGCGCCTCGTTCATGCGGTTGAGCGAGTCGATTTGCAGGACGTAGCTGCGCAGCACCTCGCGCAGGGTGGCGAGCTCCTTCTTCAGTCGCATGATTTCTGCCGCGTCGCTGCTCTTCACGCGCCGCAGCTCCTCCAGCAATTCCTCGGTTCGCTTCTGTTCAATCTCGAGCTGAGCCACGAGCGAGTCGTTGTTGATTTGCGTCTTCATCTCGTTGTACTGCATGGCAAACTGCTCGTACTCGTTCTCCATCTCGAGTTTATCCATCTCAGCCAGCTCGAGCATCTGCTTGCTTTCGAGCTTCTGCTGGCGCATAGTATAAAGGAGGAAGCCGATGACACCTGCCACCAGCAACGCCACCAGGCTGAGGATTATCTTTGTTTTCTTGTCCATATCATTATTATTATACGGTTTTGTCTGCAAAGATACGAAAAAGTATGAAAAGTGAAAAGTGAAAGGAAAATAATTAATAAGAATTAAGAAAAGTTTATTCACCATAGGAGCAGATTAACAAAATACTTGTACCTTTGCAGGTAATCTCGGGTGGAAGAACTACCTATTTGCAGCCTATCGATATATATATGAAAAGACTTATACTGAGCGTCGCCTTATTATTTCTCCTGCCGGCATACAGCTACCTTTGGAGCTGCGATTGGCAAAGCTGTCAGGACTGTCAGCAAGTCCCGGACAACCAGGACGTAAAGGCTGAGCGTGTTGTGACGGGCGACGAACGGACTGAACTCTATCTGCCTCTTGTCGAAGGGAAACGCGTGGCGCTGTACAGCAACCAAACGGGACTCGTAGGGCCAGACCACCGGCATGTGCTCGACGTGCTTGTGGAAAAGGGTGTGAGGATGACGGCCATTTTCTCGCCCGAACACGGCTTCCGAGGCCATGCCGATGCGGGAGCAGTAGTGGCCGACGAGGTGGACGGGCAGACTGGCATCCCCATCCTTTCGCTCTACGGGCAGAACCGAAAGAAACACCTCGGCGAGGAAGCCATGAGCATGTTCGACGTGCTGCTTGTTGACATTCAAGATGTTGGTCTGCGTTATTATACGTACTACGTGACGATGTGCCACCTGATGGATGCTTGCGCGAAGTACGGACGAGAGGTCATCATACTGGACCGCCCCAACCCCAACGGGCACTATGTGGACGGCCCAATCCTGGATATGTCGCTGCGCAGCGGAGTGGGATACTTGCCTATCCCCGTCGTGCACGGCATGACGCTTGGCGAACTGGCACGCATGGCTGTTGGAGAGAAGTGGCTGAACGAGGGGAATGAGTGCAGGCTGACGGTAATCCCCTGCCTGAACTATACTCACCAGACGCACTATGCCCTGCCTGTAGCGCCGTCGCCCAACCTGCCCAACATGCAGTCCATCTACCTCTACCCTTCCCTCTGCCCGTTCGAAGGAACTGTGGTCAGCATGGGACGCGGCACGGACAAGCCTTTCCAGCAGTATGGTCATCCTGGGATGCAAGCGTGCCATACCTACTCCTTTACCCCGCAAAGCATGCCAGGAGCCACACGTCCTACGCTACTTGGGGAGAAGTGCTACGGACGGGACCTCTCTGCCATTCCCTATGATTCTATTTGGCGCAGCCAGATGAGTCTGGCCTATGTCATAGATGCCTATCGGTGTCTGAAGGCTGAGGGCAAGGCAGACGGGTTCTTCACCTCATTCTTCGACAAGCTGCTGGGCCGCACCTACGTCCGTGAAATGATTGAAGAGGGACGCAGCGAAGCAGAAATCCGAGCCCGCTGGCACGACGAAGTAGAGGAGTTCAAGCAGAAGAGGCAGAAATACCTTCTGTATGAATAGACTTCATGTTTCGAATGTGTTCTGTGATTTTACCGAACACCAATATAAATAATGATATGGCAGGCGTGTCTAATTGCGCAGTTAAAACTGTCAAATGGCCTACTTAGACGTGTCTGTTTGGCTCGCCAGCCTGCCCGTCCCTGCCCTCATCCATGGCCAAGTTTTCTATCTCTCAGCTACGGTGCATAGCATAAAAATCTTGAATTATGCAAGCAATTTGGTAATTATTATCATACAAAAATGCAGTTTTTTGGGGGGCGCGGGTGAGAAAGTAGGAAAGTAGAAAAGTAACTTATAGACAGGAAGCGAAAACGGGTGTGTGTCGCTTCAAATGCCCTTGACGTAATTCATGCCTCCGAGGCAAAAAGAAGCGCTCTACGGGGCTTGAAACGAGAATTTAAAATTCTGAGAATTTTAACTTGCTTTTCACTACGGCTGACACACCCTTGGTTGAAGTCAAGCTCTTTGGCCTCATAGAAGAGAACATGAGTGAGTGAAGAAAGGCTGTGTCTATTACAATTACAGTTATTACAATTAAAAAAATGAATGACAATAACCCCTATATATAGTTATATATATAAGAAGGGGTAATTGTAACATCAAAACAAGAAACTGTAACAACTGTAATTATAATGAATAATGAATGTCCAATTTAATTTCATCTAAAAAGCAGATATACAACGAGATACAGAACCTGTAGGGCTGATGCTCTCAGGATTTCCGGCTTCGAAATGTGACAAAAAACTTCAAAAAAGCCTCTTTCAGACCTCGAAACAAGTACTGAAACCCCTCGTTCAGATGCTTTTTCCTCTATTTGGCGCGTCTTTCCTCGCCGCAAAAATTCAAACAAAAGACCTCTTTCGGATGTTTTTTTTGCACGAAACAAGGCTTTCAACACGCGAAAACGGCACTCGTGGCACGTCAATTGTCACAAAAATACACGTTAAACTGTCCATCGCGGCACGTTAACTGTCACAACTAAGCACGTTAAAATGGCCAACAACACACGTGTAATTAGCAAACTTCACACATGTCGTTTGCATTTTACATACGTGTCGTTTGCCATTAACTTGTTGATACTTTATTAGGCACGAACGCCCTTATTTCTATTAATAAAAGTTAAAATTCGGCCAAACACGTCATCTTTTGGGCTTTTTTCTGTGTTTCGAACGCCATTTCCCCATACTTTTGCAGCAGAAAC
>CAMJOE010000065.1:0-15171 GCA_946407485.1 uncultured Prevotellaceae bacterium
TGACCGGCACCCATGCCTGCGTCAACTACAACACGAACGAGGCCGACTGGGTCTACAAGCACACGGGCAAGTACCCCGCCATCAACACCATAGACTTCATCCACGACATCTACTCCTCCTCGAGCGGCTGGATAAACTACACCAGCACGACCGTATGGCGCAACTGGGCAAACAAGGGCGGCATCGTCTCGGCCATGTGGCACTGGAACATGCCCACTAACGATGGTACGAGCTGGACCTGCACGCCCGGCTCCGACCCCGACCAGACAGGCTTCCGTCCCTCTGCCATTTTCTCTCCCTACACGGAGGACTACAAGACGATGATAGCACGCATTGACCAAGTGGCGAAGTGGCTGAAGCCCATGAAGAGCAACAACATCCCCGTCTTCTGGCGTCCACTGCACGAAGCACAGGGCAACTGGACAGAATCCCACCCCGGCACCGACTGGCACAAAGCATGGTTCTGGTGGGGATACGAAGGTCCCGAGGCCTTCAAGGAGTTGTGGAGAGTCATGTACGACCGCTTGGTGAACCATCACGGCCTGACGAACCTCATCTGGGTGTTCACGGCAGGCGACTCGAAGCGTTGGTATCCGGGCGACGAATACGTCGACATCGTGGCCTACGACTTCTATAACAAGAATCTCAGCGAGATGCATTATTGGTACGACTACTTCCACGAGACGTACCCAGGCAAGCTATACGCCATCAGCGAATTCGGGAACATCCCGAAGGTTTCGGAATTCTGGGCAGACGGGCAGTACTGGAGTTTCCTCATTCCGTGGTACGACTACGACCGCACCAACAAGCCAAAGGACGATGCCTTCAACAGCACGGAACATGCAAATGCCAACATCGACTATTGGAACGATGCACTCGAACAGGAATGCGTCATCACGCGGGACGAACTGCCAAGCTTCAAGAACAACTAAACAAAGGATAAACAATGAAACACATTCAGTATCAAACTCAAGGGACTTGCTCACAGCTGATTGACGTGACGGTAGATGACAACGACGTGATTCAGCAAGTCTACTTCGTAGGCGGTTGCAACGGCAACCTGCAAGGCATCTGCCGCCTGGTGACGGGGCAGAAGGTCGACGATGTCATCAGCAAGCTCGACGGCATCCGCTGCGGCACAAAACGTACATCGTGCCCCGACCAGCTGTGCCGGGCATTGGAGAGGATCAAGCATCCTGATTCATGAAGAAGGCAGGTATGAAGCATACATCCCGAAGAACGTATATACCGCAAACAAATAAATAAACAAACAATATTATGAAACGTACATTATTATTTATGACTATGATGGCTGCCATCTTGGTGAGCTGCACTAAGCCTCAGAAGGTGCTGGTGCTGTATTATTCCCAATCAGGCACCACGCAAGCTGTGGCCGAGGAACTGCAGCGGCAGCTCGATGCCAACCTCGAGCGCATCGATGTTGCTGTGCCCTACGACGGCGACTTCCAGGCAACGATAGACCGCAGCCGAAAAGAGATGGAGAGCGGCGAACTGCCTAAGCTCAACCCTCTCCGGGCTAACCTTGCCGACTACGATGTCATCTTCCTCGGCTATCCCATCTGGTTCGGCACGTACGCCATGCCTATCGCTACGCTGGTGAAGGAGAACGACTTCGCCGGCAAGACCGTTATTCCCTTCTGCACCTTCGGTAGCGGAGGCCTGAACTCATCTACCAAAGCCCTCAAGGAGGCGCTTCCGCAGGCCGACATCCGTCAGGGCTACGGCATTCGTCAGGCAAGAATCGAGGCTGCGCCGAAGGAGCTCAATCGCTTCCTGATAGAGAACGGCTACAAGCAGGGCACCGTGGCTCCCCTGCCCGAATACAGCGAGCAAGTGCCCGTGACGCAGGAGGACAGCCTCGTCTTCGATGCTGCCTGCTCGGACTATCAGTTCCCGCTCGGCACGCCCGTCAGCGTCGGCAAGCGCGAGACGGAAGAGGGCACGGACTACAAGTTCACGGCAAAGAGCATCGGCTTCAACGGTCAGGAAGGCACTTCAACTATCCTTGTGACTGTCGCAAGCGAAGAAGGAGCCAAGCCCGAGTTCACGGAAGTTATAAGAGAATAAGGGACTACGGACCTCCGCGACTATAATCGCGCCTCGGTGCTAGAGCATCCGAGAACAGACAATAGACCTCCGCGACTATAATCGCGCCTCGGTGCTAGAGCATCCGAGAACAGACAACAGACAATAGACAACAGACAATGATTAACTGGCAAATATAACGAATCACTATGAAAAATACATCACTTTCCCTTTTGCTTGGCTGCGCTTTGGCAGTCGGCACGTCAATGCCTCTGCAGGCTGAGGCAATCGACGAAATCGACAACCTGCTGGTCAGCTACAGCTTCAACAATGATGGCGACGACAGCGGCACTTATACCGCCACGCCGCAAGGTTCTGCCTCCTTCATCACCCTCGACGACGGCAACCGCGTTCTCTTTACGGGCAACAACAAAGGCTATCTGAACCTCGGAGCCCAGATGGCACGCAATGTGCTGGGTCAGCTAAGCGGAGATTATTCTATCTCGCTCGACATCAATGTCGGCACGAACAACTCGCTTGGCAGCTACTGCTGGGCATGGGCGATGGGCAACGGCACGGGGAAATACACCGCTTTGGTCAACAAGGCTGGCAACTCCGATTGGTACTACGAAATTAAGAACTCAAGCGCCTCCATGGCATACTCCGGCAGAGGCCTCCGCGAGGACGAATGGCACACCGTGACCGCAGTGCAAAGGGGCAACACCTGCGCCATCTACATCGACGGCAAGCAGCGCGGCACGTGCAACACCTCCCTCCGGCCTGCCAGCTTTGCTTCAAGCATCACGCAGAGCTGGCTCGGACGCTCGCCCTACGAGTCCGACGCCTACATGACCAACACGATGATGGACAACTTCCGCATCTACGCCGACGCCCTTACAGACGAGGAAGTGAACACCCTCTACGAAGCCCGTCCGAAGCAGGAGAGCGAGGAGGTGACCTATCCCGTCATCTTCGATTTCTCTACGCTAAAGGATGTCGAAGGGCAGTTCACAGGAACCCTGAAGAATGGAGCAGAGCTGACGACTTTCGGCCAGACGCCCGTACTCAGCCTGGGCAGCACGGACGGCTACTTTGACTTCGGCGAAGATTTCGGCAAGGCAGTCAACAAGCTGAACGACGCCTTCTCTATCAGCACGACGCTTTACGTACCGCAGTCCACCTCCATCTCCGGCGCAGGCAATTTCATCTGGTGCTTTGCAAGAAGTTCAAGCCAGGGGTACCTGTTCCTTTCAGCCAAGGACACACGTTACTCCATCTCGATGACCAACTGGAGTGGCGAGACAAACGTCAGTCCCAACACTCCCATCAGCCAGGGAGAGTGGGTGAACATCACCTACATTCAGGACGGCAACACGGGCTCTCTCTATGTAAACGGTCAAAAGAAGGGTCAGAACACCAATATGAACACGCGACCCGCCGACTTGAACAAGCTCGTCATGAACTACCTCGGCCGGAGCTGCTACGATGGTGATGCCTACCTCAAGGACGCTCTTTATGCAGACTTCAGCATCTACGACACGGCCATCGATGCTGCCCAGCTGGCAGAACTGGCTGCTCATGCAGAAGGGCTGAACAACCTCTCCAGCGAGGATGCCATCGGCATGGACCTTGCGGCATTGACGTTGCCCAGCAGCATCAACAACCTCTACGAGGGCGTCACGCTGCCCACGAAGGGCACCTACGGCTCCGTCATCACCTGGCAGTCCGACAATACGGACCTCCTCTCCAACGAAGGAAAGGTTGTCGGCGCTCCCGAGGAGACACGCACACACGTTACCCTCACCGCAACCCTCACTAACGGAGACGCGACAGCCACCAAGACCTTCGACGTCTATGTTCACAAGAAGGACAGTCCCTACTCTCACTACCTCTTCACCTTCTTCCCCAGCAACAGCGACGAGAACATCTACTACGCCGTCTCCGATGATGGCTATAACTACACGGTCGTCAACAAAGGGAAGCCCGTCGTCAGTGCAGACGGCATCACCGTCATGGGCGGTCTGCGCGACCCGCACATCCTGCGAGGCGAGGACGGACTTTTCTATATGGTGGCCACCGACATGCGCTCGGCGCTCGGATGGAGCAGCAACCGAGGCATGGTGCTCATGCGCTCCAGCGACCTCGTCAACTGGCAGACCAGCACCGTGCACTTCCCGACTCGCTATGCCGGAACCTATCTGGCGAACGTCACACGCGTCTGGGCGCCGGAGACCATCTACGACCCCGTCGCCGGGAAATACCTTATCTACTTCTCCATCCTGACCAACGACGGCACCGTGACGTACGACAAAGTCTTCTATGCCTACGCCAACGACGACTTTACCGACCTGGAGGGCGAACCCACCTATTTCTATGACCGAGGCGGAGCCACCATCGACATGGACATCGTCTTCAACGAAAACGACGGACTCTACCATGCTTTCTACAAGAACGAAGGAGCAGGCGGCATCTGCCAAGTCACGGCCACGAGCCTCACAGCTCCCGCAGGACAAGAAGGCAGCCAATGGGGAGCACCGACGGGCACCCTGCAGCAGACCACAGAAGCCGTGGAGGGAGCCGGCATCTTCCGCCTTATCAATAGCGACGACTGGATATTGATGTACGACTGCTATATGAACGGCCACTACCAGTTCTGCTCGTCTCCCGACCTGTTCCAATTCACGTTCCGGAAGAACACCGCTACGCAAGGTGCCTTTACGCCTCGCCACGGCACCGTCATCCCAATCACAGAAGACGAGTATCAACGCCTGCTCCTGCTCCCCGACGATGCCACGTCAATCGACAAGGACAAGTTGAAGGCGGAGAGCGAAAAGGGAGCCTTCCGCAAGACGCTCTATCACTCGCAAGTCATCATCACCCGTTCTCCATTTCTTCCTGAAGAAGGCCGAGGCGAAGCTGAAAGCGGCGAAAGCTACAACCTCAGCGGAACGAACTACGTGAGACGCTGAAGAAAGAGGAAGGGTTCGGCTGTTTCGCGTAACGCTGAGCCATCATCAAGCCATCGCCTCAGCAGGATATTTCCGAACGGAAAATGAGGCATGAAAAAATCCTACACGTGGGAAAGCGAGATCCCACACGTGGGAAAGCCAATTCCTACACGTGGGAAAACGAGATCCCACGTGTAGGAAATTTTGGCATACTGTAATTCGGAGTATCAGGCGACACGTCGAAACGGGTTTGGCGACACGTCAGAATAGGTTTGACGACACGTCGAAACGGGTCTGACAACACGTGAATGAAGGTGGCACGAAGCGTCGCTGTAGAATTATAATAAGGTAAATAGCCCGCGAACCACGAATTTATGATTCGTGATTTATGAATTATGAATTATTCTTCGTACCTTTGAGATGAATCTCGAAAGTACTTACACTCGGAAAAACAACAAGAAAAATAGGTTTTCTTTTTGTTTTTCGCTCGCTTATTCGTACCTTTGCAGCCGAAAACTCATTGAAAGCAAACAAACAAGGCTATGAAATATGCTTTAGTCACCGGCGGGTCGCGCGGACTGGGACGTGCCGTCTGCCTCAAGTTGGCTGCCCAGGGGCTGCCCGTCATCATTAACTATCAGAGCAACCAGGCTGCTGCGGAAGCCGTTAAGGCTGAGATAGAAGCGGCCGGAGGAACGGCAGAGCTGATGCCCTTCAACGTGGCAAACGAGGAGGAGGTTGACCGCGCCTTCGAGGCTTGGACGCAGGCTCATCCCGACGACTACATCGCCTACCTCGTCAACAATGCCGGCATCCGCCGCGACGGCATGATGTTCATGATGCCCACGGACGACTGGAAGGCGGTCCTCAGTACCTCGCTCGATGGATTCTACTTCGTGACGCGCCGTTGTCTGCCAGCCATGCTTCGCAAGAAACACGGGGGTCGCATCGTGAACATGACCTCGTTGTCGGGCCTCAAGGGACTGCCCGGGCAGACGAACTACAGCGCAGCGAAGGCCGCCCTCATCGGCGCAACGAAGGCGCTGGCACTCGAAGCAGCCGCTCGCGACGTGACAGTCAACGCCGTCGCCCCGGGTTTCATCGAGACCGACATGACGAAGGATTTGCCCGTCGATGAGCTGAAGCAGCAGATTCCGATGGGCAGGTTCGGCCGCCCCGAAGAGGTAGCCGACCTGGTCTGCTTCCTTCTCTCCGACGCTGCGTCTTATATAACGGGCGAGGTCATCTCGATAAACGGAGGACTCTACACTTAGTTCATAGTTATGAGTTCATAGTTCATAATTGATTCCACTGCAGGAAATAAGCAATGAAACTGTGAACGATGGACTGAACAACTATGGACTATGAACTATGAATTATGAACTACACAGACATTGACATACTTGAACTGCTGCCTCAGAGGCCGCCATTCGTCATGGTGGACCGCCTGACGGATTACAGCGAGACGCAGAGCTCGTGCTCTCTGACCATACGGCCCGACAACGTCTTCTGCGAGAACGGCGAGTTCGCGGCTGCAGGGCTCATCGAGCACATCGCGCAGACCTGTGCCGCGCGGCTCGGCTACTATAATAAATATATACTTAAGACGGGCGTCCGCCTCGGCTTCATCGGGGAGGTGAAGGACCTCAGCATCGTCCGCCTCCCTCGCGAAGGGGAGACGCTCGACACGACAATCGTGGTCATGCAGGAGATATTCGACGTCACCCTCGTCAGCGCCGAAGTGCGCGTCGGCACGGAGACAATCGCCACGACACGCCTGAAGATTGCGCAGGGAAGCCCCCTCTCCCAACCTCTCTCCCGAGGAGGAGAGGCGTAATGAATGGTCAATGGTCAATGTTCAATGGTCAATAAAGAATTAAGCTTCTCGCGGGAATTCGAGGTCCGCTTCAGCGAAGTGGACATCATGGGCGTTGTCTGGCATGGCGCCTACCCGCTCTATCTGGAGGATGCACGTGAGGCGTGGGGACATCACTACGGCCTCTGCTACGACGATTACCTCAAGAACAACGTCTTCGCGCCTATCGTCGATATGGACATTCGCTATCATCGCCCCATCTTCTACACGACGAAGCCCCGCATCGATATCGTCTATCATTTCACGCCGGCTGCTAAGATCGTCTTCGACTACGAGATACGCGACACGAAGGATAACGCCCTGCTCACCTCCGCCCGCACCATCCAGGCTTTCACCGACCAGCAATACGAGCTCATCCTCGAGAACCCGGAGTTCTATCTTCGCTGGAAACGTTTACATTTTGATGAAGAATGAAATTACAAGATAACCTTTATACAATCCTCTCGCAACAGGAGGAGGCAGGCCTCGCGGCCTTTCAGCTGCGCATTCATCCCGAGTGGCCCATCTACAAGGCACACTTCCCGGGACACCCCATCACGCCCGGCGTCTGCATCGTGCAGATGGTGCAGGAGCTGCTGCAACGCGTCCTGCATCGCGACGTCACACTTCGCAAGGCAAAGAACATCAAGTATCTCGCCATCATTTCACCAGAGGAAGTCGGCGAGCTTACCGTTTCTTTCACCAAGATTGAAGAGCAGCCCGACGGCAGCCTCAAGGTGCAGGCACAAGTCGCAAGCGGCGAAACCATCTACACCAAGCTGTCCGCCACCTTCGCATAACCTATAGTTACTATCGTCCCTATAGTTACTATCGAAAACTAAAGCCCCCCGCAGAACGAACTGCAGGGGGCTTTCTCTGTTTAGACCGGTGCCAATTACTGATCGGCCATGATGTTCAGAACGAATGTAGCATCTGCAACGTCCACTTGGCCGTCGCCATTGACATCGCCTCTTACGTCGAACTGCTCGTCGGCCATAAGGTTAAGGATGTACGTGTAGTCTGCCACGTCAACGCCTCCGTCGCCGTTGGCATCACCTTGTACGCTTGTTTCGGGCCTTTCGGCTGTGATAATGAGGTCGAAGTCGTCATCGTTAGTCAGGACGTTCTCGCCGTAAACGATGTAACCTGTGTTGGCAGAGATGTCGCGTGTGCAGTCGGTGCCATCCTCTCCCTCAGCCAGCACGAGCGTGTTGCCGGGCTTTCCAATCTGGCCGCCTCCAACAACGACAGTGCCTTCGTCAACCCATTCGTAAGCAAAGGTGCCGTGAGCGCCGCCTACAGCCTGAGGCTCGATGGCAAAGCTTTCGCCGATAGGTGTGATGTGGATTTGTGCAGGCTCTTCATCCGGGTTGTCCGATACGAAGTCTTCGCGATTGCCGACAACGAGAAGCACGGGCTGTCCTGCCTCCGCCTGCTCAATCTTGTTGAACGCATAGTGAGCGAGCGCCTCGCCTTCCTCTGCGCCTTCCTCTGCCTCAGCTTCGAAGGCGCCCTGATAAGCATAAATCTCAGCACCGCTTACGGTAAAGGCAGTGGGATAGCACATGAACTGGATGCTGTTGGGTTTCGTATTCATGATGACGCTCTCGGCAACTGCTTCGCCCTCGTCGAAGTCGTTGACGGGCTCGATGTAGAGAGCGCTCTTCGAGCTGACTGCTGCGTCATTCCATGTGACGAGGCTGTGGCCAGCGTTTTGTGCGTGAAGATAAACAGGCTCCGTGTAATAACCCTCGCCCTTGAGGTTGCGAACCTCGATGATGACCTTGCCATAGCCTACAGCCTTCACGTTGAAGAGTGCGGGCGTGAGGCCGAGAGTCAAGTTCGTGCTGCGGCTGGCACCACCCAGGTAGAGGCCGCTCTTATGCTGGATGACGTATGCGCTGTCGCCCTGTGCAACGAAACGGAAAGCAATCTGGTCCATCTCCTGAATGAGGTCTTCGTTGATGAAGCGAACGCTCTGGCCGACTGCTACTTCCTCGAGAGAAGAGAAGCCTTCGAGGCCCTCCTCGCCACTGTTGGCAGGAGCGGCGTAATTGTCAAAGAGGTCGCCGAGCGTGTCGTTTGCCGGGTCGGCCTTATTCCATCCGTGAGCCTCGTAGTTCTCAAGGCTGTCGAACTTCAAAGCGTACCACTTGCCGGGTTCAACAGGATTGGCCTTAGACATCAAGTCGTTTGCGAGGCTCAGGATTTCAGTTGTGTACTCGTCAAGCTTATCCTGGATGTAGTAGCCGCCTGCAAGGTACTCTGTGGCTTGTTGTAATTTGCTTGCCAGGATGCCGGCGTCGCTGTCTGAGCTCCAAAAGCCGGGGTTCTCGCCAATGGCGACAAGGTTGACCACGTCCTTGTTTGCGGCGATGGCAGCAGCAAGGGCGCTGGGGTCGCACAGGACAGCTTTGAATGCGTCGAGTGCCTCCTTCAGTGCGTTGTACTCAGTCATGTCGTCCATCTCGTCGAGGTCAACGGCCTTAGCTGTCTCGAGGGCAGATTCGATGGCTGTTGCGTAGTCGCCCATCTGGCTCCACTGAGTGTTGCCCATGGTAGAGAGCTCGTAAAGCTGGAAGGTTGCGAAATGGCCGTAGCCGCGCCCTGTTGTTGTGCCATCGATGTAGAAGCGGAGATACCTGTAGCCTTCAGTGAAGGTAATGGCGTTGGAGTAAACCGTCTGGCCGGATGAAGCGTTAGCGGAGAGGTCGTATGAGCCGAGTTCCGTCCAACTTTCTTCTGTCTCGTCCTCAAGTGCGCTCTCGTCGTTGGCACCAAAAAGGCCAAGCGCGGTAATGTGGTCGTTAACGACGTTACGACGACGCATGAAGCACTGGATGTCGCCTACAATGGGTTCTGCGAAGGCTATGTTGAAGTAGTGCGTATGGTTGGGCACGCTGCTGTTCCAGTCACTGTGCCAGAATGTGTTTACATCGTCATTGAGGACATTGTTGAAGCTGCTGCCTTCGCGAGTTTCAGTGAAGGGGCTGCTGAACTGGTCGGGTGACGTGATGAGACCCTCGCTGCGATGTGTGATATACTGGTCGTCTTTTGCCTGGGCGATTGCTGCTTCGGTTTCGGCGATGAGGTCTTGGAACATGGATACGAGGAGCTCGTGGTCCTTGATGGGTGCGTAGGCATCGATGAGTTCTGCCACTTCTTCGTCGCTTACGGGTTCAAGTATCCACTGACTTGCGCCGGCACCCGATGTCCAGCCTACAATGTTGCTGGCTGTGCCTGAACCACCGCCGTGGTTATTGCAGTGCAGATAAGCGTAGGTGCCACCTGTGCTGGGCTTCATGGCGACTACAATCTTGCCGTCTTCCCTGCGCTGGATGAACTCGAACTTCATCTCAGTCTCGCTGTCTGCTGCCAAGAGGACCTGAGTGCTCTGAGAGCTGCTGGCGAGGATGCCGTCTGTAGCGATGTTCTTCATCTTGACGAGACCTGTCTCCGTGTTATTGGTCATGTTCCAGAGGTATCGGCAGTCGGTGCTGTCGATGTTTGCCCACATGGCCTTGCCTTCGTCGAGTGTGGCGTACATAGCCTTCAAGGGGTGAATGGTGACTTCCTCGTAGATGGGGTCGCCGTTTTCGTCAACCTCGCCGGTATCGACGCGTGTGGTGTTGGTCCACTCCAGAGCGCTGACGAGGCGATAGTTGCCGTCGGCGATGGTGAGCTCAACAAGCGAAGCCATGATGTTGGCATAACTCGTTTCGATGGCATCGATAATCTCATAGATTTGCTCGACGGTGACGTCGTCGACCTCTTCCTGCAGGATGGCAAGCGCCAGCTGCATGTTCTGGACGAAGGTATTGCGGTCCTCGTCGGAGAAATTGTATTGGCCGATTTCCGTGCCGCGCATGTCATCGATAGAGGATTGGCCGAAGTCGGGCAGGTAGTCTGAATACTTGCCGAAGCATGAGTTGAGGCGATTCTTGGCGATTGTCAAGTCGTCCACGCCTTCCACTGTAGCGATGTAGATGTTCAGGCGACGGGAGCCGGCCACGCCACCACCCCAGGTTGCAGGATTCGTGCCGTTGTACTGCATGTCGATATACTGGTCGGATGCATTCTTGAAGGCAACGTAGTCACCGTCCACCTCGATGGAGAAGTAGGACGGTTCTGTCTGCATCTGCACAGCGCCGCCATTGCTTGTGCCTGCGATGTGGATGTAGCGACCGGTGGTAAGGTTTTGGGCAGCAAAGCCATCGTCGGTGACCTCGAAGGTCCATACGTACTTCATAGCCTCCGGACCAGTGGGAGCTTCTGTAGAATTTGTTGCAGAGAGCGCGCCGTCGTTGTCGAACAGCCAGGTTATCTGGCCAGCCTGTCCGTTGCCTTGGATAACGTAGTACTGTCCAGCTTCTGGAGCAGTCACGACTTCGCCGATTTGCGTCAGGCTCTGTTCGTCGGCAAGCATGGGAGCCGCCATAAGCAGAGAGAGCACCAACACGGCGAAAGAGGTAATTCTTCTTTTCATGGATTGTGTTGTTTTTAGTTAATAAAAAGGATTAATTATGTGGTGTTGTATGTTATCGGCAAAGCGAACGATTGGCACGATGCTACTCGACGAGGCATGCGTCGAGCAGTGTCGAGATGGCCTCCTTGTCGAGGTGCTGTCCGATAAACACGAGCTTCTGCATTCGGTCGCCATAGGTATCGTCCCAATCGCGGCGGAGATTGGGGTCGCGTTGCTTCATCATCTCCAGCTCGGCGGCAGGCATCGTGGCATACCACTGCCCGATGTTCTGCAACTTGACCTGCTTGCCGGCCTGTTCGAACAGGTAGCAGATGTCTTCTTCGCCCTTGAAGTAGCAGATGCCCTTTGCCCGGATGATGCCTTTCGGCCAGAGGCGGGCCACGAACTGATCAAACTCGCTGAGCCTCATGGGCTGTCGGCGGCACCATACAAACGTGCCGATGCCGTACTCCTCTGCCTCGCCCTCGTCGTGGTCATGATGATGGTGATGCTCATGGTGGTCATGGTGTTCGTGAGAGCTTTGGGAATGATGGGAGTCATGGGAGCTATGGTGGTCGTGGTGTTTCTCATTGTTCTCATTGCTCCCATCATTCCCATCATTCTCCTCTCTCTCATCATTCCTATTCTCCCCCTCAAGTTCGGCAATCCACGTTGCGCTGGTCGCCACTTTCTCATAGTCGAAGAGGTTTGTGCCGAGCAGTTTGTCGAGCTCCACGTCGCCGTAGTTGCACTCGATGATTTGTGCTTTCTTCTGTATGCCTCGCACGATCTGGCGGATGCGCTCCAGCTCGTGCGGCTCCACGTCGGCTGCCTTGTTCAGGAGGACGATGTTGCAGAACTCAATCTGCTGGATGACGAGGTTTTCGATGTCTTCTTCGTCGATGTCCTTTTTGGTGAGATCGGAGCCGCAGTCGAACTCGTCCTTCAGCCTGAGGGCATCAACGACGGTGACGATGCAATCGACATAGGGGACGCCGTTCTTCGTGACTTCGGGTGCCATCTGTGCCATCGAGCAGATGGTCTGTGCGATAGGCTCGGGCTCGCAGATGCCGCTGGCCTCGATGACGATATAGTCGAACTTCCTGAGCGCGATGATATCGTAGAGCTGCTGCACCAGGTCCATCTTGAGGGTGCAACAGATGCAGCCGTTCTGCAGGGCGACGAGGCTGTCGTCCTGCCCCCCTACGATGCCGCCTTTCTGTATGAGGTCGGCGTCGATGTTGACCTCACCTATGTCGTTGACAATTACGGCGAAGCGTATGCCGCGACGGTTGGAGAGGATGCGGTTGAGCAGTGTGGTCTTTCCGCTGCCCAGGTAGCCTGTAAGCAGCAGAACGGGAATGTCTTTCTTTTCTTTGGTATTCATGGTTTAGTGTGTTGTTTTGGGCGCAAAGATACAAAATAATATTGAAAAACGTGCCGCAGCATGTTATATAATATATAATAAGGTATGTTTTTCTTCACTACGCCTTGCGTATTGCAAAAAAAGTGTTACCTTTGCCGACAAAATGCTATAAACGACAAAATCACAAAGACAATCATGCGCAAATTACTCCTCATGCTCGCTGCCTTCGCAGGAGCCACGTTCGTGCAGGCACAGACACCTGACTGCTTCGAACCCTACGTGCAGACGTCGCTCCGTCTGCCCAGCGTTCCCCTTCTGGTCAATGACCCGTACTTCTCCTTCTGGTCGCCTTACGACAGGCTTACCGACGGCACCGTCAAGCACTGGGATAACCAGCAGAAAGCCATGGACGGCCTGCTGCGCGTCGATGGCAAAGTGTACCGCTTCATGGGAGCACAGCGCAACACGAAGCTCATGTCGATTGCTGCATTGGGCAGCAAGGCCGGCTATCGCGCCAAGGTTCGCACCACCCTCACCGAATCGATGACGGACACATGGATGAACCTCGACTTCGGCGAGAACAGCTGGCAGACTCAGACAGGCCCCTGGGGGACGAAGAGCGAGTACAGTTACTGCCGGGTCGACTGGACAGGCAGCAACACCGACCGCTACATCCGCCGCCACGTCACCCTGACGGCAGAAGACCTCAAGAGCGACCTTTGGGTCATCTATTCCCACGATGACAAGTGCGAGGCGTACATCAACGGTGTGCGCATCGTGAACGTCACGGAAGAGAAGTGGAACCAAAACGTCAAGGTCCACCTGACGGGAGCTGCACGCGAGGCTCTCGTGGAGGGCGACAACGTCATTGCTTTCCACGTCCACAACTCGAAGGGCGGAGCCCTGGCCGACATCGGTCTCTACAAAAACGAGCTGGGATTCCACCCCGGTTATCGCGCCATCGCAGCGATGGCCGACGAGGGGCCTTGGGAGACGAAATACAGGACGTCGTCAAGCTCTTTGAGTGGCTCGACCTGGACGCGCGAGACATACAACGACGCCTCCTGGCAGACGAAGATGGGTGCTTTCGGCTCGCCCAACGAGTATCCTAACGTCAACACGCCCTGGACATCGACCAACAGCAACTGCTACATCCGCCGCCACATCACCCTCACTGCCGAGGACCTGGAGCAGGAACTGGCCGTCATCTATTCCCACGACGACGTCTGCGACGGCTACATCAACGGACGCAAGCTCTTCAGCAAGGGTGAGTCGTGGGCGCTGAACGTCGTCTATAACCTCACCGACGAGGACAAGGAGGTGCTCCACGAGGGTGAGAACATCCTCGCCTTCCACGTGAAGAACACGAACGGAGGCGCCCTGGCCGACATCGGCCTATATGCCAGCACGACAGGCGAAAAGATAGCTACGCAGAAGTCATGCTACGTATTGCCCACCAGCACCTATTACACATTCAATTGCGGCAGCGTCGATCTCGATGTCGTCTTCACGGCACCCTTCCTGATGGACGACATCGAACTCATGTCCACACCTATCAACTTCATCTCCTACCAGGTGCGCAGCAACGACGGACAGGAGCACGACGTGCAGTTCTACTATGGCACGACGCCCGAGATGACGGTGAACAACAACGGCCAGGCCACCATCACGAACATCGTCAGCGATGACGCCGGCCGACAGTACATCAAGAGCGGCAGCGTGGACCAGAAAGTGCTGGGCAAGGCAGGCGACTTGATCACCATCGACTGGGGTTACCTCTACCTGCCCGACGTGAACGGCACCATCTCCGTTGCCGACCAAGACCTTACCTCAACCACATTCCGCACCACCGGCGCCCTGCCCGAAAGCACCACGCCATTCCGCAGCAGCGAGGAGGGAGAGATGCCGCAGCTCTCCTTCGTACACAACTTCGGCACCGTCAGCCAGGCAAGCAGCTACATGATGTTCGGCTACGACGAAGTGTACGATATGCGATACATGGACAAGAACTACAAAGGCTACTGGGCCCGCAACGGCAAGACCATACAGCAGGCATTCGCCGAACTGCAGGAGGGCTACGCTGACATCATGACGCGCTGCAAGCAGCAGGACAAGATCATCTACGACGACGCCCTCGCCTCCGGCAATACCAAGTACGCCGAGCTGCTCTGCGCATCCTATCGCCATTGCATCGCAGCGCACAAGATATTCGAGGACAACAAGGGCAACCTGCTCTTCTTCTCGAAGGAGAACAACTCAAACGGCTGCGTCAACACCGTGGACCTCACCTACCCCTCTGCACCGCTCTTCCTGCTCTACAACACAGACCTGATGAAGGGCATGTGCACCTCCATCCTCGACTATTGCCAAAGCGACCGCTGGGGCTTCGATTTCGCAGCCCACGACCTCGGCACCTATCCGCATGCCAACAACCAGGTGTATGCCCAGCGCTTCCCAAGTTCGGACGGCGGTTTCGGCGGCAACATGCCTA
>CAMJOE010000066.1:0-15097 GCA_946407485.1 uncultured Prevotellaceae bacterium
CGGTCTGCGTGATGTAGGGCATCAGGTTGTTGGGGATGCCGTTGGGGTTCTCGCCGATGAGGCCCGATTCGTGAGCGCCGATGGGGTTGAAGTAGCGAAGCAGCACGACGTTCCATTCGGGGTCGGCCTTCTGAACGTCCATCAGCACCTGCTCAATCATCGACTTCGTCCAGCCGTAAGGGTTCGTGCACTGACCTTTGGGACATTCCTCGGTGATGGGGATGATGGCAGGGTCGCCGTAAACGGTTGCGCTGCTGGAGAAGATGATGTTCTTGCATCCGTGCTTCTGCATGACGTCAACGAGGACGAATACGCCGTTCATGTTCGTTTCGTAGTACATGAGGGGCTTGGCAACGGATTCGCCGACGGCTTTCAGGCCAGCGAAGTTGATGACGGCATCAATCTTGTGCTCTGTGAATACCTTATCCATAGCTGCGCGGTCGCGAATGTCGGCTTCGACGAAGATGACCTTGTGGCCGATGATTTGCTCGACGCGACGGATGGCTTCGGGCTGAGAGTTGTAGAAGTTATCAACGACTACGACGCTGTGGCCAGCCTTGTCTAACTCGATGAGGGTGTGACTCCCAATGTAGCCTGCACCACCTGTTAATAGAATGTTCATCTTGTTTATTTACTATTTTACTATTTACAATTTACGATTTATTTACTATTTGATGATTTACTATTTATTTTCTCCCCTTAGAGGGGGAGTTAGAGGGGGGCTCTGAGGGGGCTTTGGAGGTCTTTATAGCCCGAACAGCACCTTCAGTCCGTTATCTACGCCGCTGAAGCCCATGAATGCCATGGCGAGAAGACCGGCGGTAATGAGGGCGATGCTCATGCCTTGAAGGCCTTTGGGCACGTCCATCATGGCCAGTTGCTCGCGAATGCCTGCAAAGACGACGAGTGCCAAGGCAAAGCCGATGGCCGTGCTAATGGCGAAGACCACGCCGGTCAGCAGATTGGGCTCGAGGCCTTGCGTCGCATAGGTGCCGTTTGCCACGAGAATGGCTACGCCAAGGATGCAGCAGTTGGTCGTGATGAGCGGCAGGAAAACGCCAAGCGCTTGGTAAAGCGCAGGTGCGCTCTTCTTCAGGATAATCTCAACCATCTGCACAAGAGCTGCAATCACCAGGATGAAGGCAATCGTCTGCAAGTACTCGAGGCCGAAAGCATTGAGCACATACGTCTGAATGAGATAGGTGACGATGGTGGCGAGCGTGAGCACAAAAGCTACCGCTGCTCCCATGCCAAGGGCGGAATCAACTTTCTTGCTGACTCCAAGGAAGGGACAAATGCCCAGAAACTGCGACAAGACAATGTTGTTGACAAAGATTGCCGTGATGAAAATAAGTATGTATGCCATAGTTGTGTCTTTAATTAAGAATTAAGAGCTATGAATTAAAAGATAAGAGTTAAGAGTAATTCTTCTTTCTTCTTTTTAATTCTTAATTTTATTCATTATCGCAATGAGATAGCCGAGCGCGATGAAGGCTCCGGGGGCAAGTACAAAGACAAGGGCTCCGTAGCTCTCGGGGAAAAGCGTCGTGTCGAAAACCTTTCCCGTGCCCAGCAACTCGCGGACAGCGCCCAGAAGGGTAAGGGCAATGGTGAAGCCGATACCCATGCCGATGCCGTCGAAGATGCTGCTCACCACGCCGTTCTTGGCTGCAAAAGCTTCTGCACGACCCAAGATGATGCAGTTCACCACGATAAGCGGGATGAAGAGGCCGAGGCTCTTGTCCACTTCGGGGGCGTAGGCCTTGATGAGCATCTGCAGGATTGTCACGAGGGACGCAATCACCACGATGAACGAGGGAATGCGCACCTTGTCGGGAATCAGGTTCTTGATGAGCGATATGATGAGGTTGGAGAAGATGAGGACAGCCATCGTGGCAAGTCCCATCGAGAGGCCGTTTATGGCACTGCTGGTCGTTCCGAGCGTCGGACACATGCCAAGCAGGAGCACAAACGTGGGGTTCTCCTTTATGATGCCGTTAAGCAGGACTTTCATGTTATTCATTTCAGTTTCCTCCTATACATTATATAATATATAATAAATGAAGAATTAAGAATTAAGATGAAGGATTCATCTTTAATTGTTTACTTGTTGGCTTGCGCCGCTCTGCCCGTCGGCATTATTCTTGGAAAGCGTCTCATAGGCAGCGTTGATGCAACGCAGGAATGCACGGCTGGTGATGGTCGAAGCTGTGATGGCATCCACCTCGCCCCCGTCCTTGCTGACGGTCAGATTGCCTGCCTGCTTGCCGATGATGTCGCCTTTCTGTCCCTTCTGGAACCAATCCTGAGCCTTGGCACCGAGTCCCGGCGTTTCGCTCGACTCGAGCACCTTGTAGCCCAATATCTTGCCGTCGGGAGCAAGGCCGACCATGACGGTCAGCGCTCCGCCGAAACCTTTCGGGTCAGTTATCTTGATGGCAGTTCCTTCTTGACCGTTCAGAACTTGCTCCTCTGCTTCTTTCTCTTGCTGAGCCTTGAGCGCCTCAATGGTCGGAGCGGTTATGCTGTTGACATAGCCGAGGGCAGCACCGGCAACAACCGAGATACCTGTCAGCACGAGGGCCATATTGTACCACGTAGAATTAAGCTTCTTCATTTCTTTTCCTCCTTTCTGATGACTTCGCCGAAACGCTCTGGCTTACAATATGTATTGATGAGAGGCGTGAAGGCATTCATGATGAGAATGGCGAAGGACATGCCTTCGGGATAAGCGCCCCAGTTACGGATGATGACGGTCAGCAAGCCGATGCAGATGCCGTAGATGAGTTGCCCCTTGCCTGTCATAGGCGAGGTGACGTAGTCGGTAGCCATAAAGCAGGCACCGAGAATCAAGCCGCCACTCATCAGCACGACATGCGGCATGGCATATATCGGGTTGACGATGTGCATGATGCCCGAGAAGACGGCAACCGTGCCGAGGATGCTGACGGGTATGTGCCACGTGATAATCTTCTTCCAAAGCATGAAGGCACAACCGATTAGGAGCAGTAAAGCGCTGACCTCACCCAGCGAACCTCCCGTCTGACCGATAAGCATCTGAGTTGCATCGGGCAGTTTCTGAAGTTCTGCGGGGTCGCCGCTTGCGATGGCATTCTGCATGATGAAAAGCGGCGTGGCTGCCGTCTCAGCATCGGTATAAGCAGTAAGCTGACCGGCAACGGGCCATGACGTCATCTGCACGGGGAAGCTGATGAGCAAGAATACTCGACCGACCAGGGCGGGATTGAAGGGGTTCTGCCCTAAGCCGCCGAAGGTCATCTTGCCGATGCCGATGGCCACGAGGGCGCCGATAATGATGAGCCAGATGGGCAGGTTGCTCGGCAGGTTGAAGCCCAGCAGCAAACCCGTCAGGACAGCGCTGCCGTCACAAATAGTACAGCCGGGGCGCTTCAACAGGAATTTCGTGATGGCCCACTCGAAGAAGACGCAAGAGAGCACCGAAGTGGCAAGCACGATGGCAGCGCCGAGGCCAAAGAACCAAAGGCTTGCAAGAAGTGCAGGCACGAGTGCGATGCAGACACCATACATGTTCTTCTGAACGGAGTCGCCCCCGTGGACATGAGGTGAAAGGGAAATTATTAATCTATTAGCCATATCTTTCAATTTTCAATAATCAATATTCAATTACTTTGCGGCTCGGCTGCGGATGATACCCATGACGGTTGACTTTCCGACGCGAATCATGTCGAGCAGCGGGCGATGGCTCGGGCAAGTGAACTGGCAACTGCCGCATTCAATGCAGCTCGTGATGTCGTTCTTCTCGGCGCCTTCCCAATCCTCCAGCTTGCTTTGTTTGCTAAGCAGGTAGGGCTCCAATCCCATCGGGCATGCGCTGACGCACTTGGCGCAACGGATGCAAGGGCTGGGCTGGGCTCGGCGGGCTTCCTTGTCGTTCATGATGAGCAGACCGCTTGAGCCTTTCGTCATAGGAATGTCGAGGCTGAGCAACGCTTTGCCCATCATGGGGCCGCCGCCGATGATTTTGCCGCTATCCTCGGGCAGACCGCCGCATTCGTCTATGAGTTGCTGGAAGGGAGTGCCGAGGCGAGCCAAGAGGTTGCTTGGCTGCTTTACACTCTTGCCCGTTACCGTGATGATGCGGTCGATGAGCGGCTTGTTCTTCATGACAGCCTGATAGATGGCGAAAGCTGTGCCGACGTTCTGCACGACCGCTCCCACGTTGATGGGAATGGCAGGAGGTGCAGGAACCTGACGGCTGATGACTGCATCGATGAGCTGCTTCTCGCCGCCTTGCGGGTACTTCACCTTGAGGGGCACTACCTCGATGCCTTGATAGCCTTTCGCCTTTTCAGTCATCAATGCGATGGCATCGGGCTTGTTGTTCTCGATGCCGATATAGCCCTTGTTGACGCCGACAGCCTTCATGATGAGCTGCAGGCCGACGAGAATCTCCTCGGGATGCTCGAGCATGAGCCGGTGGTCGGCCGTAAGGTATGGCTCACACTCCACGGCATTGATGATGACGCATTCTGCTTTACATCCTGGAGGAGGCGAGAGCTTGACGTGGCAGGGGAATGTGGCGCCGCCCATGCCGACGATGCCGGCGTTCTTTATCTTCTCGACGATTGCCTTGCTGTCGAGTTCGGGACGGTTGCTCAGCTTGACGAGGGCAGGAGAGCGGTCGATGCTCTCTTCCCATTCGTCGCCTTCTACATCTACATAAACTGCCATGCGACGAGTGCCGCTGGCATCGAGGGCTACGTCAACCTTCGAGACCTTGCCGCTGACGCTGCTATGGATGGGAGCGCTGACGAAACCACCAGCTTCGGCCAGCAACGTGCCGACCTTCACCTCGTCGCCCTTCTTGACGACAGGCTTGGCAGGAGCGCCGATATGCTGGAACATGCTGAAGACTGCCTGCTTTGGCAGAGCCGCCTCGCGTATGGGACTTGCAGCGGACAGCTTGTTTTCTGCGGGATGTACACCGCCTATCTTAAATGTCTTCATATCTTTATTCGGCCTTAGAGGGTTCTACTTCTTTGATCGGAGTGCTCGGAGTGCTCTGAGTATTCTGATTACTCTGATTACTCTGATTACTCTGAGCTGCTGGCTCCTCTGCCTTGGGCTTGCGCGGCGGGAAGTTGAAGCCGTGGATGGCTCCCTTCGGGCAAGCCTCTTCGCACTTGCGGCACATCTTGCACTTCTCTGCATCGATGTAGGCGAGGTTGTTTTCGAGCGTGATGGCCTCGAACTTCTCGCAGGTCTTGACGCACTTGCCACAACCGATACAGGAGGCTTTGCATGCCTTGTTGGCGATGGCGCCCTTGTCCTTGTTGTTGCAGAGAACGACGACGCGACGTCCCTTCGGCCCTTTCAGGCGAATCTCGATGATGCCTCTCGGGCAAGCCTTTGCACAGGCTCCGCAAGCCGTGCACTTCTCTTCGTCTACTTCGGGCAGACCGGTCTCGGGGTTCATGTGGAGCGCGTCGAACTGGCACTTGCTTACGCAGTCGCCGCAGCCGAGGCAACCATAGCCGCAGCCCGTTTCGCCCATACCTGTCATCTGCTGGACGCGACAACTCCTGGCTCCGTCGAACTGGGCCTGACGGGGACGGTTCTCGCATGTGCCGTTACAGCGGACGACAGCCACTTTCGGGGCAGCTGCCTCGACGGCCAGACCAAGGATGCCTGCCACCTGTTCCATGACAGGCTGTCCACCTACAGGGCAGAGCTTGCCCTCCAGGCTGCCCCCGTCGGCGGCCTTCACGCAGGCAGCAGCAAAGCCAGAGCAGCCGGGATAGCCGCAGCCGCCGCAATTGGCCTGAGGCAGAACGGCTCCGACCTGCGCAATGCGGGGGTCTTCGTGCACAGCAAATTTGTGAGAGACTACAAACAGAATCACCGCAGAGGCAAGTCCGATGAGTCCCAGCACACATACTGCAATCAGAATTACATTCACCATGTTGATTTTATTATTTGAAGATTTACTATTTTCGATTATGACAGAGTCATCAGAGTCATCGGAGTCATCAGAGTCATCAGAGTGCTCGGATTATTCAGATTACTCGGATTACTCAGACCATTCATTTGCTGTCGATTTCAAACTCGAACGCTCTGCCCAGTCTGTCGCGCAGGAGGTAGAGCACGCCGTAGTAGAGGGCGAGGGTGAGCAGGGCAGCCAGCGCCCCGATGCCGTCGCCGCCAAGGCGAGTGCCGGCGATGAGGGCGATGAGCATGAGGATGAGCGGCACGACGTATGCCAGCACGCTTGCCCGGAGTCCCTGACGGACGGAGCCGGTCAGGGTGACTGCATCGCCGATGTGCAGGGCAGGGTAGTGCCCCCTGACCTCTATCACCTTCTCTTTGCTCTCGCTGCTTCGGCAGAGACTTCGCGCGCTGCAACTGCTGCAAGCCGATGCCTGCAGGATGCGCACCTGACAGCTGCCGGCTCCTATGCTTTCAACGATGCCTTCGTGCTTTATGGTCTCCGTTTTGCCCATTCGTGTCCAAAATCATGCAAAGATACACTTTTTCTTGCAATATACCTTATTATATATAGAAGGATTTTGCTTATTTGCATAAAAAACTTTATTTTGCGCTTGTTTTTGCACAAAAAAGTGGTATCTTTGCGAATAAAAATGGAGAAAACGACTCGACTTAGTCTTATGGTCTTAAAGTCATTTTGAAGTAACAATTGTTAGAGATGAATAACCCATACTGCACACAGACTTGTTGTAAGATTAACCTCGGCCTGAACATCGTGGAGCGGCGGCCCGACGGCTATCACAACCTGCAAACCATTTTCTATCCCGTGCCGCTCTACGACGAGCTGACGATATGGGAAAGTGACGGTGAAGACGAACTGACGCTGGGCGGGCATCCTTTGGAGGGCGAGGTGCAGGACAACCTGGTGCTGCGAGCCGTGCGCATGCTGAGGCAGGAGGGCTTCTCTGTGCCTCCGCTCAGCATCGACCTCCGCAAGGTCATTCCCAGCGGAGCAGGTCTTGGCGGCGGCAGTAGCGACGCAGCCTGTATGGTCAGAAGTGTCTCCCAGCTCTTCGGCCTCTCCCTCTCTCAGGAGCAGATGGAAAGACTCGTCGGCAGGCTTGGCGCAGACTGTCCTTTCTTTGTCAATCCCCGTCCTCTGTATGCTGAAGGAATAGGTGATGTGTTTACGCCTATTTCACTGAGTCTTAGTGGGTGGTACTTAATGCTTGTGAAGCCTGAGGTGCATGTTTCGACGCGCGAAGCTTACGCAGGCGTGCGTCCTCATTTGCCGGCTTTCTCTTTGCTCGAAACGGCGAAGCTGCCCGTAGGACAATGGGCGGGAAAAATGACGAACGACTTCGAGGAAAGTATCTTCGCCAGTCATCCTTTGCTTGCTGAAATAAAGCAGGAACTTTACACCCAAGGCGCAGTCTATGCCTCGATGAGCGGCAGCGGCAGCACCATCTTCGGCCTCTTCCGCTCACGCCCTGATTGCGAAGGCCTCTTCGCAGAGCATTTCTGTGAGGTTCTGCTATTGGGATGAAGAAGAAATCATTGCTAAAGGTCAATTAGCAGGGCATTCTCATTCTCGTTGCGGAGGCTGCGCAGGGCATCCCATTCCGGCGTTCCCGTCTGCCATACAAGCGAGGGATTCTCTATGCCGAAGGAGTCGATGCGGCGCGTGACCATTCCCACCGTGATGCGATGAATGTCGATGGCCGGCAGGTAGTGCGGCTCGTCGCCCGGCTCGTTGCGGGCCTCGACAAGGAGTTGCATTCGTGTCAGTTCTCCGAGCAGGATGCCGACCAGGCTGTCGGGCAAATGTGTGTCAACTGCCAAGCGATGGGAGGTGAAAGGCTTCAGTCCGGAAGCGAAGTGCTTGCAGATACGGCTCATGAGCAGGAGGATGAGCGTGTCGCGGTAGCGGCGGCTCAGTTCATCGCTGATGCGCTCGAATGCGTAGGTGTGCAGGCTTTGGTTAGCATAGCAAAACTGTGCTCCGAACAAACAGATGCACCACGATATCTGCAGCCACAGCATGAACAGAGGTATGGCTGCAAACGAACCGTAGATGGCGTTGTAAGCGCTCAGCTTAATCTGATAATGTACGTACAGCCACTCTACAGCCATGAAAATTGTACCCGTCAGGATGCTTGGCCAGATGGTGTTCTTCCATTTGACTCGCGTGTTGGGCATCAGCGTGAACAGTACCATAAAGGCAAACACGGCAAAGACAACGGGCGAGACATGCAGGATGAAAGTCATCGTCTTGCTCAGCAGCCGTGTGTCGGGCAATAGCGTGCGGAATGTTTGCAGGAAGATGTTCAGGCCGCTCGTGATGACGACAACGAAGGGGAGTAGCAGGAAGACGCCAATGTAGTCGATGACTTGCCGATAGATTGTTCGCGAACGCTTGACGTACCAAATGGTATTGAAGGCCTCCTCGATGTTTGCCGTCAGCGAGAGCAAGGTGTAAAGCAGGAATACCAGACCGATGCCGATGAAGACGCCGCCCTTCGTGTGCTGCAAGTACGACTCGACGAAATAGAGTATCGTGTCGGCAATATCCGGGTTGCCTTCAAGCGAACTTCTCAGCTTCGTCTCAATCATCGTGTCGAAACCAAAGCCTCGGGCGATGGCGAAGACGATGGCAAGTACAGGGACGGCTGCCAGCATGCTACTGTAAGTGAGGGCAGATGCGTAGCTCATGATGTGGTTCTTCGTGATGCACTCCCAGGTGATGACGAACCGCTTCAAGATAGTCAAGCCAAGCCGCTGAAAGCTGTTCAGCCGCTTTTCGTTGACGCTCCATATATGCTCAATACTTACCATTCTGGTGATTTGGTCGTTTAGTCGTTTGGTTGTATAGTTGTTTAGTGGTTTAGTCGTTTGGGTGAGGTGGCCGATGGCTGTCGGGTAACCCACGCGACCAAACGACTACACTCCCAAGCGACTATAAAGAAAAGAACAGTGAACCTGTAAGCCGGGTTCTGTAAGCCCGTGTGGGCTGCTTGCCATTTATCTACGGACAACGTCACCGCTGCCCTCTATCGTTCTACCCTCCGGCTCGGACGGGCCGCCCTCTCTCTTCGCTGACTCGCGTCGGAGCGAAGCTTCGCCGGTTTACATGAACTTTCAACTCCCGGAGTGCACAGCACCGGCATCGCTGCCGGCCTGGTGAGCTCTTACCTCGCCTTCTCACCCTTACCTCATGGTCGAGGCGGTCATTCTCTTCTGCACTGACTGACCCTTGCGGACCTCTTCCTGTTAGGAAGCGGGATGCCCTGTGTTGCCCGGACTTTCCTCTCCTCTGCTCTGCCCTCAAGAGAACATAGCGGAGCAGCGACAAGCCGGTTCACTGTCTGTTTCTGGGTGCAAAGGTACAACAAATAATTGAAAATAAAAAGTGAAAGCTGAAAAATGAAGTATATCTTCACATTTCCACGCCAGCGGGTTGCTGGGCTGAGTAAAGCAAAAGCCCCCTCCGGCGAATCGGGAGAGGGCTTATCAGGCAGAATGAGTGTTCTTGCTAATCAGTGCATCGACCTCCTTGGGAAGCACATGCTTCTCTATCCTGCGGATTGTATTTCTCAGGTTCCACCGGCTGGCTCTTTCTGATATGGTGACAGAGTGGGAGGTCTTGCCGTTCTTGTGAATATACTTCAGAGACCACTTAAGGTCATATACCGTATCGCCAAATATCTCGCAACTCTTTGACACGAATACATTCTTCTGAGGGCCCATCTTCTTGTCCCCAGACCATAGTTTAAGGTATATAGTGTTATATAGTGATTCAAACATTTCATTTGATTTTACCGCAAAAATAGTAATATTTATTCATACGGCAAAATATTTTGAGGGGAAAATATTCCTCGATACATTTTTTGCTTTGATTTTTTCCCGTTTTTTGCCATTTGCTTTTCCTGATTACCCTTTAAACAGGTCATTTTGTCATGCTCTGCGTCAAATTGTCTTGCTTCTCTCCCTTTGCATGCTATTTGTGAGACATGGGCAAAGGAGATAAGACTATGATACAGAACAATCAAAACCAACAAGAAGAGAAGAGCCTGCAGAAGTATGCCCGTAATCTCGTGGACGAAGCCCGTGCCGGCAAGCTTGACCCGGTCATCGGCCGAGACGATGAGATACGTCGCGTACTGCAGATTCTTTCTCGCAGAACGAAGAACAACCCTATCCTGATAGGTGAACCGGGTACGGGCAAGACGGCCATTGTGGAAGGTCTGGCGCACAGAATCCTGCGTGGCGATGTGCCCGAGAACCTGAAGAACAAGCAGCTCTACAGCCTCGACATGGGCGCGCTCGTTGCAGGTGCAATGTACAAGGGCGAGTTTGAGGAGCGGCTGAAGAGCGTCGTCAAGGAAGTGACGGAAAGTCAGGGCGGCATCATCCTCTTCATCGACGAGATTCACACCCTGGTCGGTGCTGGCAAAGGCGAAGGCGCGATGGATGCAGCCAACATCCTGAAGCCTGCACTTGCCCGAGGCGAGATGAGGAGCATCGGCGCCACTACCCTCGACGAATACCAGAAGTACTTCGAAAAGGACAAGGCGCTGGAGCGACGCTTCCAGACCGTCATGGTGGACGAGCCCGACACGCTCTCGAGCATCAGCATACTGCGTGGCTTGAAGGAGCGCTACGAGAACCACCACAAGGTCCGCATTCAGGACGATGCCGTCATCGCTGCCGTACAGCTCTCGCAGCGGTACATCACCGAGCGTTTCCTGCCCGACAAGGCCATCGACCTCATGGACGAAGCCGCTGCGAAGCTCCGTATGGAGCGCGACTCTGTGCCTGAGGAACTCGATGAAATCAGCCGTCGGTTGAAGCAGCTTGAGATTGAACGCGAAGCTATCCGCCGAGAAAAGAACCTCTCTAACTCTTCCTTAAAGGGAGAGGACTCGAAGTTGTCCAACATAGAAGAAGAGATAGCAGACCTGCGCGAACAGGAACAGAAGATGCGAGGCCAGTGGGAGAACGAGAAACGCCAGGCCGACCAGATTCAGACGCTCAAGGACCGCATGCAGCAACTGCGCAACGAGGCTGAGCAGGCAGAGCGCGACGGCGACTACGCTAAGGTTGCCGAGATTCGCTACTCCAAGCTTCCCGAACTCGAAAAGCAGCTCGCCGAGAGTTCTGCCGTCAGCAACAAACTATTGAGGGACGAGGTTACTGCCGACGATATTGCTGACGTAGTAAGCCGCTGGACTGGCATTCCCGTCTCGAAGATGCAGACGAGCGAGACCGAGAAGCTACTGCATCTGGAGGAAGAGCTTCACAAGCGCGTCATCGGTCAGGAAGAGGCGATCGCTGCCGTCAGCAATGCTGTCCGCCGCAGCCGTGCAGGCTTGCAAGACCCGAAGCGACCTATCGGCTCGTTCATCTTCCTCGGTTCGACCGGCGTGGGCAAGACGGAGCTGGCCAAGGCCCTTGCCGAGTACCTCTTCGACGACGAGACGATGATGACGCGTATCGATATGAGCGAGTATCAGGAGAAATTCAGCGTGACGCGTCTCATCGGCGCACCTCCAGGATATGTCGGCTACGACGAGGGAGGTCAGCTTACGGAGGCCGTCCGTCGCAAACCCTATCAGGTCGTGCTCTTCGACGAGATAGAGAAGGCGCACCCCGACGTATTCAACACCCTGCTGCAGGTGCTCGACGACGGCCGGTTGACAGACTCGAAGGGCCGCACCGTCAACTTCAAGAACACCATCATCATCATGACGAGCAACCTGCTGACTGGAGCCGACCTCGACAAGGGAGAGCAAGATGTGCGCGATATGCTTGTACAGCGTGGCATCCGTCCCGAGTTCCTGAATAGAATAGACGAAATCATCGTCTTCCATCCCTTGAACTGGGGTGAAGTGAAGCAGATTGTCCGCCTGCAGGTTGAGAGTGTCCAGAAGATGCTTCGCGAGAACGGCCTCACCTTGGAGATAAGCGATGAAGCCATCGACCTCTTGGCCAACGAGGGCTATGACCCAGACTTCGGCGCCCGTCCTGTCAAGCGAGCCATCCAGCGTCTCCTGCTCGACGACCTTTCGAAGTCGCTCCTTGCAGGCCGCCTCGACCGCAACCGCCCCATCCGTGTCGATGCAAAAGACGGTAAGCTCACGATGGAATGATAGTCAATTCGCGTAGGAAAAAATATCCCACGTGAAGGAACGCCAAATCCCACGTGAAGGAAAGTCAAATCCCACACGAAGGAAAAGCGATTCCCTCGTGTGGGATTTTTTTGACCGTCTGCACTGCGGAGTGTCAGTCAGGGCTCAGGCCACCGACTACTTCCCCAGTGACCACTAAGATTTAAAAAGAGAAAAACCCGAGCCTTGCTTTGCGCAGGGCCCGGGTCTTTTGTTGTTAATCACTCGACTACAGATTGCAGTCCGTTGTCCATTTACAGCTTGATCTTGTCGGCTGCGTCTTGGATGGCTTGGTTTGCCTTTGCCTTCGCGTCATCGACGGCAGCTTTGCCAGCGTTGGCAGCATCGTCGGCAGCCTTCTTGCCTGCATCGACGGCATCGTTCACGGCTTTCTTGCCTGCATCGACAGCATCGTTTACAGCCTTCTTGCCAGTATCAACGGCATCGTTCACAGCGCCTTGAGCAGCATCTACTGCGTCGCCCACAGCACCTTCAACCTGTTCCTGAGCACTCTCGACGGCATCTTCTGCAGCACCTTGGGCGGCATCAACGGCAGCGCCAGGCAAAGCCTGAACCTGGTCGAAGACCTTGGTGAGAGGAGTTACGTCGATGTTGAAGCTCTTCAGTGCCTCAGCATTCTCCTCGATGAACGTCTTAATCTTTGCAGCGTACTCAGTAACCTTCTCAACGTTGCCGGCATCAACCAGCTTACTCAACTGAGTCTGAACGGTCTCGAGAGCAGTTGTGATGGCTGTTGCATCACCAGCCTGAACCTTCTCTGCGAGAGCATTTACGATAGCTTCGGGAGTAGCTTTCTCGAAGTCGAGGTCTTCTGCCACCTTGTTACCGGTGCAGCCTGTCAAACACATAACAGCAATTGCTGCCATTGCAAATAACTTTCTCATAATCTTTGCTTTTAATAGTTAATAATTGGGTTAATAAAACAATATGTTCTCTCAAACTTTAGTCCTTAATTCTTAATCTTTAATCCTTAATCTTTAATCTTAAGGTGCGACGCTCGGAAGCGTCGTCTCCTTAATCTTTAATCTCTATGCCCTCTTTCACGTCAATCAGTATCTCTTCCCGATTGCGCCGGAGGACGTTGCCGCGGATGGTGACGTCGCGGAACTCGCCCGTGCCGTCGAAGCCCTTCACGTTGCTTGCCGGGCAGATATAGATGCCCCAGCGGTTGTCGAGCAGTTGGTTGCCGCTGATGAGGACGTCGCTCATGAAGTAGTTGCCGTAGAAGCCTGCTCCTGCGTTGCCGTAGGAGAGGTTGTCGAGGATGCTGATGTGGCGCGCTCCCTGGATGCTGATGCCGTGGTTGCGGCCATTCTTGACGATGTTGCCGCGGATGATTTGCCCTTTGCCTTCAGTCATCGGCTGCCGCCCGTTCACGCCGTTTCCGAAGCGCGACTGGTCCTCGACGAAGATGCCGTTGTTGCCGCAGCCCACGCAGATGCAGTTCGTGATGATGAAGTTCTCGTCCTCATATCCGCGCAAGCCGATGCCGATGCCGCTGCCTCCGCCCTTGCCTTCCGTCCAAAGTCGTCCGCCTTCTATCACGCGTACATTATTTATTAATACGCGATTCAGGAAGTCAACGCCGAGGGCCGTGGCGGGTGTCCCTTTCAGCACGAGGTCGTCGAAAACGGCATCCGTGAGGGGGCGTATGTTGAAGGCTTTGCAATCGGTGATGTAGTTGGAGGGCTTCATCCCGTAGGCATCGACGGTGAAGTGCTCGAAGCGAACGCTCTCGATGGCAGGGAAGTTGCCTTGCTTCGTGCTTTCCCCGATGAAGAGCGACCAGTTCGTCGTGCCCACCATCTTGAGGACAGTGCTTTGCACCGAGACGCCCGACAGGCAGACTCCCGAGCGCCACCGCACCGTGCTGCGGAAGATGTACTCGCCCGTAGAGAGTTGTATCGTGCCGCCTCCTTCGGCGTGAACCTTATCGACGAGTGCCTGCAGCCGCCCGGTGTTGTCCCACATCTGCGGAGCCACAAAGAAGTCGGCCGCCTCGTAAACGCGAGCGAATGCCTGCCCAAGAGTGAGCATCAGGCAGAGGAAAAGTTTGAAACGAGTCATCGAAAACGATATAAATCTCATGTTTCCGCAGCGAAATTACATTTATTATGCGATATGACCAAAAGAAAAGCAAGAAAAATGTCGTCTATGCTTGAAAGTTACAGAAATTATGCTTATTTTTGTGCTCCGATTATGCAAAAAGTGACCAATCCTCTCGTTTGGCTTGCCCGTTTCCGTCATCGAAAAGGTTACGGTGTGCACAGCCCCTTTGCCTTCCGCTTCATCACGGATGTCATCTACGAGCGTCACCCGTACTATGCCTACAGGGAGCTGGACAGAGCATTGCCCCTCTCGAAGCGGCTGAGGCAACGGAGAGGCCTGCACCTCCTGCTGCGCCTGGCCAACCATTTGCAGCCGGAGTCCATCCTGCTTCCCAAGGATGCCTGGTGGGAGAAGTGTTACCTGCAGAGCGGTTGCAAGCGGGCGAGAATCAAGTGCCGGCCCGTGACGGGGGAGGTGAGCATGTGCCTGCTCCGCGAACCCGACGATGAGGCGTTGCAGCATCTGGGCGAGCACTCTGTGCTTCTGCTCGACAATCTGCATCGCCATCGGGAGTGGTTCAAAAGCATTCCCTCGGTCGTCAGTTTCGACCTCTACGACCTGGGCATCGCATTCTTCGACAAGAAGTATAACAAGCAATACTATAAGGTAAACTTTTAGACCCATAACTCTGTCCCGTAAATGCCTAAATCATAAATAACAGCCTCACCCCACCCTCTCCAAAAGAGAGAGGGAAAGCAGGAAAGGGGAATAAATTACCAAATAGTTAAATCGTAAATAAATCGTAAATAGTAAATCGTCAAATCGTAAATAACTATAATCGTAAATGAGCAAGGTTTATACTAAGACCGGCGATGCCGGCATGACGTCCCTCG
>CAMJOE010000067.1:0-15082 GCA_946407485.1 uncultured Prevotellaceae bacterium
GTAGCGTTGGCTGATGCAACGTGTAGCGTTGGCCGATGCAACGTGTAGCGTTGGCCGATGCAACGTGTAGCGTTGGCTGATGCAACGTGTAGCGTTGACTGACGCATCGTGTAGCGCATCTCTTTATTCCAAGACATCCATGCCGATGCCTGTGTCGCCCATTTGCTCCATCCATTCGAGCAGGGCAGTCTTCATCTCTGCTACTCGAGCAGCATATTCAGGCAAGTCGGCCAAATTGTTGAGTTCCCAAGGGTCTGTCTGGTGGTCGTAGAGCTCTTGTGCAGGACGATGAACAAACTTGTCTATCAGCCAAGATGCTCGTTCGTCGGTTTGAGCCGTCACAAGCCACGAGCCCCACATATCGTTGGTATCTTCGGGCTTCATCATGTGCTTCTCGCTATACGGCCTCTCGTGCATCAGGTTCATGATGAAACGATAGCGCTTGTCCTGAATGCTGCGAATGGGATACGCAGGGCCTTCCGGATGATTGTTGTGAATGCCGTATGCCCACTTCCTGACTTCTGCTTTCTTCTTGCCAAACAGGATAGGCAAGAGGCTGCGGCCATCCAAGGTATCGATGGGAGCGCCTCCGGCAAAGTCGATAAGTGTGGGCAAAACATCTTCGTACTGAGCAAGGGCATCGCTGACAGAACCTGCCTTGATCTTTTGCGGATAGCGAGCCAAAAAGGCGCTGTGCTGACCATAACGGTAGCAAGTCCATTTGCCGAAAGGCATCTTGGGGCCTTGCTCTCCAAGGAAGATGACAAGCGTATTGTCCAATTGTCCTGCTTCCTCCAAAGTGCGAAGCGTCATCCCGACCTCATTGTCGAGCATGCGAATCTCTGCGAGATAGTCGCAAAACATTCGTCTGGTTACGGCATTATCCACACAGTTAGGCGGCAGATGCACACTATCGGGATTGAACTCGGAGGCATCGCCGGAGTCCCAAGGAGCATGGGTGTTGATGCTGCAAACAAAGAGGCAGAAGGGCTGCGACTTGTCGCGGCTCATGAACTCACGAATGCCATCGGGAGTGGAAACAGGAGGATGCGACATCGTGCAGCCCACAGCAAAGCCTGGAATCTTCTCGAAAGGGAACACTTTCAGCTGCTTTACTGGATGGTCTTTGCCTGTTCGCCCAACTCGATAACCGAGGTCGGACATATAATGTACCACACTTCTGAGGCCGCGAGTCACGGGCTTGTGATTGCGGAAAGAACCATGATGTTGCGGATACAAACCCGTATAGAGGGAAGCTCTGATGGGGACGCTCACTGCCATAGAGCAGAAGTTGTTGGTAAGCATCATCCCCTCTTTTGACAGGCGGTCTATGTTGGGAGTCTGCAGGTTTTCGCCTCCATAGCATCCAATCTCGTTAGTTCCCAAGTCATCGGCTATGAACACCAGAATATTGGGACGCGGCGAGGCCTGCCCCGCATATGCAGCAGAGCAGACCAAGCCAGGTACCCATATCAGTTTGCTTGTCGTCACTTAATTGCTATCTTTTTGCCGTTCACGATGTAGATGCCCTTTGGCAATTGACGTGCGGACATCTTCTGACCGGCAAGACTGTAGATGCCGTTTGCACTGAGAGGTGCTTCGGTGATAGTCTGAATGCCATCATAGCCACTGCCGTCATCGAACTTGACACCAATGGAACGGGTGTTCATATTGAAGACGACGAGATAGTCAGTCGGGCCGTCGCCTGCAGGCCATTCAAAGCGGAAACGATGCTGGTTGCCCCAGCCGCGTACCAAATCATTTGTCAGCCTGTCCAAAGTCAGATAGCAATCGTTTTCTGCCGAAGTATAACTTGCCTCGAACCAGCCCGGACGCGTCACCGTGCTGTTCTCCACATCCTCGAGAGTAGAACGACTTGCCATGATGATGAAGGTAGCATAACCGGGATAAACATAGTCCTCGAAGAAGCGTACCGTTCCGACATACAGGCCATCGCCCACATGCTCCAGCGGCGCCATCTCATCGTTCTTCCAGCGATGCTCTTGGCCGTCCTTGTTCATGATAGAACCGCAGACGAATACGCGGTCGTGCCATGCGTATTTAATTGGGTCGAACACCACAGTGCTGTCGGCAGGATTAAGCGTCACACGCATCTTCGCGCCTATCATCTGATAGTCCTGACCGGCGCCAGCTATGAGCGGATGGGTGTTGTACTGAGGCGTGACAAATCTTCTATACTGCTGGTTAGACTTGAAGGTCTGGTCGAAACGAGTGAAATAGATGCCGGCGCGAGCATCAGCATGAACGAGATTGGCACGATTCTGAGTCTCGAATGTTCCCGTATAGGTACCATTTGCCTGGCGCTGAAGAGGATAGGCATTGCTCTTTGAGTCATAGGCTATTTCGTTTCCTTCCGCATCCAGCAAGTCGCCCTGAACGTAGAAGCCACCGCCAATCGATGCATCGTCCCTGATGTCTGTCTCATATTGTTTCACCTCTTCGTCGGTAAGGTCACCGCTTATCAAATGTTCTTGAATTTCGTCACCCTTTTCATATAATGCATCGCTCAAATCCGTATCTGTTTCAAGAACAGCATCGCCCTGATTGTAGCAGTATTCCATCAATCCGCTCAAATCCTTATATACAGCATAACTGCTGTTGATGGTATTGAATTCCGCATTGATTTGCTTGGCGAGTTCCAACTTTGCTCCTGTGTTGTTTTCTGCTTTTGCCTCATCAATGAGAGAGGAGATTCGATTCAGGATAGCTGTGCTGATGTAGAAATTCTGCTCTTCCTGAGCCAAGCGCAAGTTTGCGAGGTGCTCTTCGAAATTCTCCATCATGGCTTGGATTGCATTCTGATTCTGCCCACGATATACAAGACGGAACTTGCCCCAAGCGGTCACGCCGCCCTCGTACCAAGGCATGCCGGTATTCTGAATGCCAATGCGCAAAGACCCGTCATCGACGATAGCGTATGCATGATTGATGAAGCGGTCGGCTGAGAAGGCGATGCTCATTGCATATCGGCCATCGGGCACCCACCCAGTACCGGTATCTCTGTCGTAGGAATGTGTCTCCTCGCCATTATGCGGAGCATCGGGGTCGTTCGAGGGGTCGAAGCGGCAGTTTATGCCATTGATGGCCTCATCGTATGGAAGAGCGCATTTGTAGAGGTTCCAAACGGGTGTATGGAAGTCGTTGATGAAGATGTCGGCAGCCACCAGTTCGCAGCCGGATTGGTCGCCAAGACCAATATCGCCTGTGCGCTGGTATGCAGGAACAATCAGTTCGTAGAGGCCATTAGGCAGACCTTCTTCCAAATCCTGATAGACATAGAAGGCGGTATTCTTGCTGGCGCTCACGGGATATATGTCGAGGAAACCTGTGCGGCTGGAGAAATTCCAGCCATTACCCGTTTGGGTTGTCTTTGCCTCCCATCCCTTGAAGTTGCCATCTTCTGCGAAATCTGCATTATAAATGAGGTTCGAAAGGTCCGAGCCTTCCGTTATGCTATTCTTGATGGCAAGGTTGAGGAGCTCCTGAACAAAGGCCGTCTCTGCTGCAAGTTCCTCTACAGAGAGCGTCTTGGCTTCGATAATGTGCTTGTAGGTACCATTAGGCAAGCCTTCGACCTCTTCTTCATTGTCGTTGATGTAGCTATAAAGCAAATCGGCATAATGGCCATTCAGCCGTTCGCGGCTTTCAAGGTCGCTAATGGCGGCCTCGACTGCAGAAACGTAGTCGGCATAAGCCAAGTGGCTCAGACGGATTTGTTCCGGCAGGCGCGAAAGCTGGTCAGCAACAATCAACATTTCATTTAAGGTCGCAACTTGTTCGAGCGCATCACTTGCCGCCTGATAATCCTCCACAAGGCTCGTCTGCGCTTCCAGCTGGTCAAGTTCCTGCAGGTTCATTTTCTGCTGAGCACTGATAAACTCTATAGCAGACGCCTCATTGGCTACGCGTTCCAGTCGCCATGTATCCCAAACGGTCCAGTTGCCCTGAAGATACATGCGGTTCTCCAAGCCGACTTTCACTGTATCCTGTTGGCTCTGGACTACGAAGTAAATGGGTTCGTTCCAATAAAGACCTTTTTTGAAGTAATCACGGCAAGCAGCCAATGAATTTGGCACATAGTAGCCCGTCGCCTCGTGGTAAGCCTGGCCTCCGGTGCCTATTGCCTTCTCCTGTCTGCCATTGGCAATGTCCATGAAGAGATTGCCTATGCGAAGGCCTTTGACCTCGGCATAATACTGGCTATTATGGTAGAGCTGCACATAGTCGGGGTTCAGTTCTGCATCTTCATAAGCCACGCAATCGGTATTCGTCCAGGCTTTCACGCGGGAGAGACCCTGCACGCGCAGCTTGTAGAGACCGGGCTCGAGGCCAGTCAGTTCTTGGTAGGAATCGAACCACCTCTGGTTCCAATGCTCTGCCACGCTGTTGTTGATGGCAAGGCCGGAGCCGTCGTTGCTCTGATTGTTGATGTAGCCGCCGGGAGCGTCGTGGTCGGCATTGGCAAAGATGCGAATGAAGGGATAGTCGGCATCCTCTTGTGCGCATACCTGACAGAAGCCATCTACAAAAGTATGAGGCGGAATGACCACTTCACCGCTATTGGAGAAATAGGCAGACTCCTCGTCGTAGGTGCCATCGCAACGCATCTCTGCCCTGACAACCACCGTGCCATGATTTGGGAAGAAAGTTGGGTAGTAATCCACTTCTTCGCCATTATCCAAGTTCTGGAACCAGCGGATGACGCTTTGGTCGCCATTGAGGCGATAGCAGAGCGAACCACTTTCCATTTCGACGTCAAGGAAGCGTTGTGCCTGAGTGCCATACAAGCTGAAACAGTTGGTGACGATGGCGTTGTCGTGACGGAAAGCATATTTGTCCTCGCCCTGAATGCCTGAAGCGGTGGCCGAAGTCCAGCAATTGCTGATGACAGCACCATTGTTGCCAAGCCAAGCTATCAGGGCAGCACTCTCTGCACCACCGGATATTGTGCCTGTGCTGTAGCAGTTCTCAACCGTCAGTTTTGCGATACTCTGGAAGTTTGCTCCCAGCACAGCACCTGCACATGTAGTGGGGCTTTCAGATGTGCCCTCAAATCCCAGATTGCGCAGCAGCACATTTCCTGCCATGCCGCAACCGCCAATGAGAGCAGTCCCCTTCATGCCTGTCAGATAGCAGTTCTCGTCGAGGCGCAAGTTCTCGATGGTGGAGCCGCCACGGATAAAGTTGAAGAAGCCCGACCAGTCGTGGTCTACACCATCCATCACCAAGTTGCTGATGGTGTGATACTTTCCATCAAAATGTCCGAGGAAAGGAGTGGCAAGCGAACCAATGCCATTAAAATCCACGCCATCCATGTCTATGTCATTGTCCATGACAACCTCAAGGTTTTCGTGTCCGGCTGCAACATATTCAGTCAACCATTGCAGTTGAAGTGGCGTACTCATGTGCAACACCCCATCCACGGGTGTCACGAAGTTATCGTTGAAAGCTCCGCAAACAGTACAATAGAAGTCGCCATCAACGAATGTATGGGGAGGCACGATACTGCCCTCGTTGGAGTTGCTATACGTTCCCTCGTCGCCAACGGGAGTGCCGTCGCAAAGCAACGTACCTTGCATATAGACTTGCAAGCTCGTTGCAAACGGAACGGGATAGGCATCTTGTCCGAGGGTTTGAAAGAAGATGATATTGGACTGATTGCCGTTGAGATAATAGCAAAGACGACCGCTCGCTACATCCTCGGCTGTAAAGTCATGGTCCAAACCTTGACCTGCACCTTCTGTTCCACTAATATCAATAAGATTGATGCTTGTTCCCGAAAGACGTCCCATTTGGTTGTCAGCATTGAAACCAGTTACAACGCCCAGATTGATGATGTTCTCTTGGATGTTTTGTGCATTGCTGCCGTAATATCCAGCTATTACACCTGCATAGCCGTCGGCGGCGGTGCTGGTAATGGCACCTGTATTGACGATGTTGCGAATGCGCCATGTCGGAGCATTACCAGTCTGACCGCCTACTAAGGCCGCGGCATCTGTGCCGCCTTCTGCAGTTACGTCGGCCTCGTTCACGATGTTCTCCAAGGTGATGAGTCCGTTATTGCCCTGGCTGCAACCTGCTATGGCTCCCACCTGATGGTAAGCCGTGAAGCTACAGCTCTTATCAATAATGAGGTTACATACACGCGTGTTGCTGTCGCTATTGCCACGCAAATAACCGAAGAGGCCCTGTATGTTTTCAGTCGGCCGGTTGATGACAAGGTTCTTGATTCTGTGCCCCTGTCCGTCGAAGGTACCACGCCAGCGCAGGTCAACGTTCTTTGCAATGGGCGTATGCTCAATGCCTTGCATGTCGATATCGTTCATCAGGCGTGCACTCAAATCGTTCTTTCCTATATTGACCATAGCAGAGAACCATTCCAATTGGTATCCGTCGCTAATCTTATAGAACCCGTCTTCTGCTTGCTCAACATAATTGAGGTCGAGGGCACCGCAGATGTTGCATATACCATTCTCGAAATCGTGTGAGCCAATGAGGCACGATGGCGGTTCTGCCTCACGGAAGAACCAGAAGCTCTTGTGGTTGGTTCCTATTGCTGCCATGTACGACTGAACAATCTTGTTGTCCTCGTGCCAGTTCATAGCATAACATTCAGAGCTGTTGAAGGCAAGATTAACATGGTCTGAACTAGTCATGCCAAAGCAATCGGTACCTTCGCTCGGAGCAGACATGATGAAAATCTCAACTGGTTCTGTTCCCATGTTCACCGCCACATTAGCAGACTCTGCCACGGCCTGGATGTAGCGTTTGCTGTAGAGGTTCTGAACGTAATAGCAGCCCTCATTCCCCGTCGGAATGAAACGCCAATAAGAATAGGTGTCCAATCCCACGTTGCATTGCAGGATGTCCTTCCCCGTGTCCTTCATGTAAGCGTCATGATTGTTACGCGAGGAGATAGTGTAGTACAGGTTCTCGTTGATTTCGAGAGCCATGGCGGATGCCAAGCTCAGCAATGGCATCAGCAATAAAAGTAAAGTCCTCTTCATAATGATGTGATTAAAAGGTTATTGATTATTTGTTGTTTATAGCATGTCGATGAACAACTTTCTTGCCGTTCTGTATGTAGATTCCGGGATGCCCGATGTCATTTAGTGAACGGCCCTGCAGGTCAATCCATTTACTATTTAACGATTTACTATTTACTATATGTTGAGTTTGAAGGTCGTTTATTCCTGAGGCTATGTCATCGGGCACAAGAGCAAGCGTCCAAAAGGAGCGATGGTTTGTGCCGGCTGCAGCGGCATAGGTCTGCACATAGCAGTTTGCCTGATTGCTCTCTGCTCGCAGGTTAAGTCCGATGGTGCCGGATGAGAAGTCGTGTGGCGTGACTGAGGTGCAGGCAAATCCATACCTGCCGCCTTCGTTTGTTTGGGCTGCCACGTAATACTCTACGCTCTCATTACCCATGCTGATCATCTGTCCAGAAGTCTTGGTATAACCTTGTATGTAACGTCCCGTCACGAGGTTGCGGACATAATAGCACTGAGCATTATCGGTCGGTTCGAATATCCAATAGGCCGCATCACTTGTACTACCCTCGCATGTTATGCGGTTGTCGCTCTCCACATTATCAACCATATAAGCAGGCGTGCCCGAGAAATTGCGGATGGTGTAAGCATGGTCTTTCAGAGGCCAGTCGGTTGCGGCGGAGTCACCGCCACTGCTATCTGGATAATATGGTGTGGGGTCGAAGGTGTTGTCGCGAATCTGACGGATCTGTTCGGGCGTGAGAAGGCCCTTGAAGAACCAGGCATCATCGATGTATCCCTTGAAGTAGCTCTTGCCCGTCTTGTGTCCTCCGATGCGGAAACCGCCGGTGCAGGCCTCGAAAGCTCCCGTCGAAACGGTGCAGTCGCGCTCTCCATTAATATAATATGTAAGGCTTTGGCTGACCGGGTCACACACGATGGCGACATGTTGCCAAGTGCCCGGCTGGAGGGAACCCACGGTTGCCCGATGCTGACTGCCGCTCAGGAAGCTGTTGTAGAAGAAGGAAGGGCTGCCGCCACCAACGGGAGCTTCTGCTCGGGCATAGAGGTAGATGCGTCCCGTGCCTGCATTATCCTTTTGGGCAAGAATGATTTCGTCGCGAATATAAATGCCGTCTTCTGCCTGATTGCTTGCATTCGGCGCCGCAGTATTCTCGTCGTAAACCCACGCGCAAAAGGTGGTCTGCGTGACTCCCGTGTCGAAAATGCCTGTTTGGTTCAAGTCGAGATACTGGGCATTACCATTCAAATGGAGTGCCCGCCCGAACTTTCCGGCACCATAAGAAATGCCGCCCGGACTGGGAGTAAGCGCGTATTTGGAAGGCGAGGCGTCGGCCAAGTTGTCGTCAAAAGGGTAATGGAAGATGAGCTCGGTCTTTGTTTCGGGAATATCATCGGGCACATTCAGGCCGACACTCTTTGCCCAAGTGTTCCAGAGACTCTTCATCTCGCGCACCCTCTCGGGGTGTTCGGCTGCCACATTATTGGTCTCGGAGAGGTCGTGGGCGAGGTCGAAGAGTTGCCAGCCACCATTTGCGAGGGCTGTAAGCCGCCAGTTGCCTTTGCGGACAGCTTTTCCTCTTTCGTGTTCCCAATAGAGAGTGCGCTCATCGTCCCAGCTCTCCTTGTCCTGCAGCAATGGCACGAAGCTGCGAGCCTCATCGCACATCGGTTTGATACTGTTGCCGTTATAGAAAGAGGGATAGGCTGCGCCGGCAAGTTCCAAACAAGTCGGCATCACATCAAGGAAGGTGCAAGGCTGCGACATAATGGTTCCCTCTTTTTCCTCAGCCATGCCAGCAGGCCAATGAACGATGGTGGGAGCTGCCGTGCCTCCATGGAACTGGGTCGTCTTCCAGTATCGATAAGGCGCATTGACCGCTCCAGCCCAACCGGTATGAAGATAGTTGTAGGTGAGCTGACCACCTGGCGTCGGCGAGTTTCGCACTACCATCTGCCCATCGCGAGTGCGGTCGTGACGGTCGAAATCGCCGATTGTGTAGTTCTCGGACGAGGCTCCATTGTCGGAAGTGAAGATGATGAGGGTATTGTCGAAGATGCCTCTACGCTTCAGCTCCGCGATGATGCGACCGATATTCTGGTCCACACAATCAATCATGGCAGCATGCACCTCCATGTTTGCCGACTGGAAAGCCTTGTTGGTCTCGTCCTCCCACTTTCGCCCGGAAGCATTCTGGGCAATAGGCATCTCGTCAGGATTGATGAGACCAAGTTCCTGCATTCGCTGATAGCGACGCTCGCGAAGCGCATCCCAGCCGTCGTCGAACTTGCCCTTGTACTTCGCGATGTCCTGAGGCTTAGCATGAAGCGGCCAATGCGGCTCTTGAAAAGCAACATACATGAAGAACGGCTTGCCGTCAGAGGTCATTTCGTCCATCATGTCTATCGCTTTATCTGCCACGAAATCAGCATAGTAGAAGTCCTCCGGAATGCTTTCCGTGAAGATAGGCTCCTCGTTATGAACAAGCGAGAAGGGGTCGAAGTGGTCGGTCACGCCCCATATAGTGCCCCAATGCTGGTCGAAACCACGGTTGCAGGGATAGGTCTCGATGGGAGCAAAGGGACGGTTGTTGAAGGTGCTTTGGTGGGAGAGCCACTTCATCTGGTCTTCCTGGTTGCCAATACCTTTGGTGAGCGAGAGGTGCCATTTGCCGCTCATTCCGGTGTGATAACCAGCTTCGCGAAGCACTTCGGGAATGGTCACGCAATCGCGCGTCAGGCTTTGTCCCATGCCGGTAATGCCTACGGTTTGTGCATAGCGACCCGTCATGAGCTGAGCTCGCGAGGGACAACTGCGACCGGAATTGTAGAACTGGGTGAAACGCATACCCGAAGCGGCAAGCGCATCAAGGTTAGGACTCTCAACCTCGCCGCCAAAGCATCCGAGGTCGGAATAGCCCATGTCGTCAACAACAATGAGCATGATGTTGGGACGCTGTGTCTGTCCTTGGGCATTAGCTACCAAAGGAAGCAGGGCTGTCAAGGCGCATTGATATTTGTGTCGCATAGTCTGTATTGAAGAATAATGTTATTTTTAGTGGCTATTTATGTTTAGTTTTGGAACTTGATGTGGTTGGTGAGAAAACTTAACGTGCTTAGTTGGCAAACTTAACGTGCTTAGTTGGCAAACTTAACGTGCTTAGTTGGTAAACTTAACGTGCTTAGTTGGCAAACTTAACGTGCTTAGTTGGGCAACTTAACGTGCCAAGTTTTCCAAGGTCCCACATATATTTGCAACTTATTAAATTTCATTCAATTACTTTATACTCACCTTTTTCCCGTTTGCGACATACAGTCCCGGCAAACTGAACGAGTTCAGAAGGCGGCCTTGTAAGTCATAGATATTCCGTATTTTCAGGCTGGAGGAACTCTTATCTGTTCTAACCGGAGTCAAACTGTCTGATGTGTCGAGTTTAAAAACGGGGTATTCTCCTTCTTTTATCGTCCAGATGTTGTCGAAATCCCACTCTAGCGTTCTGGTGTAGAAACTTTTTGTGCGGAACACAGCATCGTCCATCTCGCGAATGGTGCCTGCAGGAATCTGTCCGCCTACTCCTTTATCGTCATAATATACCAGCTGTATTCCCTTCCTGACATACAATCCGGACATATATTCTATGACATTATTGGGCGGAGCTGGCAGCCGGCGGGAATAATAGTAATTAGGCGTCGCTCCAGTTATGCTGTTTGCCAGCACCAGCACATCCTGCAAGCGAACATTCCGATTGTTGTCTGTGAAGCCTATCACGCCCGCAGCACAACCGGATTTGTGGCTGTTCTGACTGGTGGAGACGTTGCCTGCGAAATAGGTTCGGGCGATATCCAGCTTAGCAACACTCGTGCCGTTGTTGGAATGTATGAATCCCACGATGCCTCCTGCACAAGATGGAGCATTCATGTCTGTGCTCATTCTTGTGGCTTTGACGTCAGCCATGACATAGCAGTCGCGGATGCTGTTGTATTCGGTATTCGTGCCATCTCGCGCCACCCGACCAGCCAAACCGCCCACTTCGCTGTCGCTTGTAATCTTGCCCGTCACGGCTACACGTTCCATGGTGCAAGCTCCTATCATGGCTCCGGTGATGCCTCCTGTCGGAGCTTTGCCGGTGATGTCCACATCTTCGAGAATCAGGTTCCTAATCGTCGCATGTTCCATTCGTCCGAACAACCCCTTGAAGGCTGTGACATTCTTAATCTTAAGACCTTTTATGGTGTGTCCTCTGCCGTCCAAGATGCCGGAAAAACGTGCTGGATCGCCATCGTCTTTGTCCGACGCTCCGATTGGCGCCCATTCCTCTCCTTCGGGTATTTCTATGTCGCAAGCAAGGTAATAGTTGTTTGTCAAATCCTCTCGAATGGCATTCAACTCCTCGAAAGAGCTGACGGGCTGCGGCGTCTTCAGCGACGCGTCTTCGGGATTCTTCGTGTCCATCAGCACTCCTCTGTCGCCCTGCTCTTCCATCCAGCGATGCAACTCACGATGCATCGTCTCTATCCGCTCTTTGTGTTCTGGAACATCTGCAAGGTTGTTGAGTTCCCAGGGGTCTGTCTCATGGTCGTAAAACTCGATGGCGGGACGATGGACGAATCGGTTGACAAGCCAATTAGCCCATTCGTTCGTCTGTGCAGTCTGCAGCCACGACTGCCACATGTTGTCGCCCTCCCTCATCATGTGCTTCTCATAATAGGAGCTATCCGGCAAGAGGTTCTCGATAAGCTTGTATCGCTTGTCCTGAATGCTGCGAATGGGATACGACGGTCCCTCGGGATTATTGTTGTGCAAGCCATATACCCATTCGCGTTTGTCACTTTGCTTCCCTAAGAACACATCAAGCTGGCTGATGCCATCAAGGCCTTGAACAGGTTCTCCTCCAGCCGCTTCGATGAGGGTTGGCAGGATGTCTTCATACTGAACAAGTGCGTCGCTCGTACTCCCGGCTGCCACTTTTCCCGGATAGCGGACTATCATCGCACTCGACTGCCCATAGCGATAGCATGTCCATTTGCCAAAAGGCATCTGCGGACCTTGCTCGCTAAGCAGAATGACGAGAGTGTTCTCGTCCGCTCCTGCTTCTTTAAGGGCAGACATCGTCATGCCAACCTCGTCGTCGAAAAGCCGTATCTCGGCCAGATAGTTGCAGAACTCGCTGCGTGTCTTTGCGTTATCCACACAATTGGCAGGCAACTTGAGGTCTGAAGGATTGAACTCCGACGGGTCACCAGCATCCCAAGGCATATGACTGTTGATGCTGCAAACGAAGAGGCAGAAGGGCTGACTGCTGTCGCGCTGCATAAACTCGAGAATGCCTTCGGGCGTGGACTTCTTAGGATGCGAGACTGTGCATCCGACCACAAAGCCAGGTATCTTCTCGAAGCCATACACCTTGGGCTGGTTCACCGGATGGTCTTTTCCCGCCCTGCCTACACGATAGCCGAGGTCGGAGAGGTAATGTGTCACGCTCTTCACCCTCGGATATGTGGCTTTGTGATTCAAGAACGAACCATGATGGGCGGGATAAAGACCTGTATACATTGAGGCACGAATCGGCACACTTATTGCCATCGAAGCAAAGTTGTTGGTCATAAGCATACCTTCGCTGGCCACTCGGTCGATATTGGGCGTAGCAAGGTTCTGTCCTCCATAGCAGCCCAATTCGCATCGAGCCATGTCGTCGGCAATGATGACAAGGATGTTAGGCTTCTGCGCCATAGCAGAAGTCACTCCAAGCGGCAACAATGTCAATGCATACTTCCTCATAATCTTTTTACCTTAAAACTGCTTATTGTTTCATCATTAATATTTAGTTAAATCAATAGGTTTTGTGCTGCAAAGTTAGTTGTTTTTACGTTAACTTATACATGGCTACAAAAATATATACTCGAAATATAGCACAATACAGCGCATATATTACTAATTTAAAATAATATACACAAATATTCAAGAGTATATTTTATGGGTGATATATATATGAAATATAGAAGCAGAAGCGAAGCAAAAGAATGCCTTATAAGCCTATTTCCTGGACATCTTGCTCAAAAGTGTCGGCGTTAATGGCCATTGCTCGAGTACGAACCCGATAGTTCAGTATGGTATTGTATGAGTAGTTCAACACGCGTGCTATCTGGTGATTGCTTGTTATCCCAAGCCGAATAAGGGCAAAAATGCGCATGGAGGGAGTCAGGAGCGTATCCCCTTCATGCTTTCTATATTCAGGCAGAAGCAGCGCATTGAAATCGGCACTGAAGGTCGGGAACATAGACATAAGCAGCTCGTCAAGCCTATCCAGCTGCTCTTTCTTGCTGAAACTCTTCTGCAGTTCCCTAATGGATTTCTGTACCTGCTCGTATTGCGCCTTCTTCAGTTTCTGCTCTGCTTTGATGGCAAACTCCTCGAACATGTTCGTAAGCTCGCTGTTCGACTCAAGGAGCTTCCCCAGATACGCATCTTTCAGCCGATTGGAGTCGCGCAACAATGTGTTGGCTCTGGACAGGCTTTCGTTCTCGCCCTGAAGGAGCGTGTTCTCGCTATTCACTTTTTCCGTCAAATCAATATGATTCTTCAGCAGCTTCAGGTTCTTCTCGCTGCGAAACAGAATATACAGAATATACAAGAAGAAAAGGGAGACTGTGGCAATCAGGAAGACAATCAGGATGGCACTCTGCCTGGATTTCTCTTTCGTAATGTCTGGAATGATTTTGTCGATGTGAGTAATCTGCGAACGCATCCCATAGAACTCGCCGTTTTCTATGGCAATGTTTACGTATTTGCTCACATTGTGAGTCAGATGATACTGCTTGAAAAGATGCTCTGTAAGGTCGATGATAGCGATGGACGAGTTCTGGGCATTCAGGATGTCATTCTTGGTGGCCTCGATATAATAAAGTGTGGCCTGTTCGTGCTTGCCCTGATGCTTGAAGCACTTTCCCAAAGAGGCATTGGCGAGCGTGTAGAGGATGTTGTCATCCTTCCTGATATACTTCAAAGCCTCTTCGAAATACTTTTGTGCCACATCATACTTTTCTTGCCTGCCATACACTCTTCCCAAAACGAAATTGTTCATTCCCTGGTCTTTTGAATAGTCCAGACTTTTACGGAACATTTCTATGCCCAGATTGTTGTATCTTTTGGCATTGATGGAGTCATTCACATATACTGCAAGGCGCTGGTAGGTTATGCCATAATAAAAATAGTAGAGGCCGAGAATGCTGTCGTTCACATTGGGGAACTCCAAATCGACAGACTTCAGCATGTCCAGCGCTTCGACAAACAGACAGGCCTGCGCCATGTTGAAGCTGGAGAGGATGCGTGACTCTGCCTTCAAGTTTCCATCGCCTATTCTGTCGGAAAGCATACGCATCTTCCGAGAGAACTCGCTGGCATAGTCATACGAGAACATCTGAGCATCCTGCAGCATACGGCGGTTGGTGTAATACCTGAAATCGTCATTGTAATCAGTATGTTTATGGAGCTGCAGCATGACAGAGTCCATCCGATACTTCAGGCTGTCGCGAAAGAAAAGTTTTTTCTTAATGAGTCCATTCAGGATATTCAATTCGCGGCGATTGTCGTCACTCATTTCTTTTTGGCCGTTTCCAGTGATATAGAGATAGGCGCCAACCAAGAAAAGGATGATTACGAATGCAACTATGTGTCGAATATATCTGCTCATAATACATGCCGGACAACGTTTGGGGACAGAAGGCTAAATTCCGCACATTTCGCTGTCTTTCTGCCGCAAAGATAAGGCTTATTTCCGAAAAGCGCAAATGATTCGACAAGAAAATGCCAGTCGAAAGCAAACTTTAGCAAAAAAACTCAATCCCCCACCCGACTCGACGACAATATATTAAAATGATTCAAGATACAGAATTGTTCCACTTATCAGGTTAAATCGTTAACATGTAATTATCACGAGATTGCCCGTGAATGGCCATGAATAATATCTCTTGAAAACGCTTGTTGCGGTTGTTACGCTTGTTACGCTTGTTACGGTTGAAAGACAATTTATTTATGCCCACAAACAAAAAGG
>CAMJOE010000068.1:0-14829 GCA_946407485.1 uncultured Prevotellaceae bacterium
ATCGGGCAACAGAGCGAATAAAAAAGGCTGTGATATCATTGCTGTCGGGGAAAAGTACCGAACCAAAGGTCGACGATAGTCAAGGTGCGAAAGACCACAGGCGGAGAACACCCCCGTCTGTGGTCTGTCGTCTCTTCGAGACTTTTGGCAAGCTCTCATAAGCTGCTATTCGTCAGAAACACCGACGGGAAAGGACCTAAATGGAAGAGGGGGTAATTATCCCCGGACACTAATATTTTTTTTTATAGAGTGCCCAACTTTTCTCCTTCATCTCTTGCAGGTGAGGGAGTTTTTTTGTAATTTTGTCCCACAGAATGCACGGAAAGCACTGAAACCTCATGCTTCGACCGCCCGAACACTATTATCTAACCCCCCAATAGCTGCTATGAAAAAGTTCCTCTTTCTGTTCCTACTCCTTCAATTTTCAATCTTCAATTTACAATCTTCGAAGGCCTTTGCGCAGAACCCAGACAGCCTGACGTTCGCCGTGCTGGGCAATTCCATCTCGACGTATTATGACTATATTCCAGATGGTTACGCCATATACTATTCTGCCGACCGCGAGAAGAACTACGGCATCCAGGTGGGCGACACGTGGTGGATGCAGCTGAGCCGCTTCTCGGGCCTGACGTTCCTGGCCAACGCTTCGTGGAGCGGCTCGCGTGTGGCCTGCGACGTGCTGGGCAGTAACGCCCCGTTCCTCAGCAACCATCGCATGAAGGCGCTTGGCCGAGCCGGTGCGCCCGACTTCGTGTTCATCGCAGGCGGCACGAACGACTGGAACACGTCGAAGGTGCCCCTGGGGCAGTACCGCACGGAGAACTTCACCGACTCCGTCTCGTTCCGCGGGGCCTACCAGCGTCTGCTCTGGAAGCTCACCACCTGGTATCCGCAGACGAAGGTGATTTGCCTGAGCATCTTCCCGCGCGGAAACGGCATAAACGACAAGAATTCGCAGGGCTGGAGCCAAGCCGACGCCAATGCCAGCATACGCCACATCGCCCAGCAGTTCGGGCAGTACTTCATCGACTGCACGACCGTCCCGTGGAGCAGCAACTGGAATGAATACACGCTCGACAGACTGCATCCCTCGACGGCTGGCGCTACGCTGTTGGCTACGCACATCTACAATAAGATGGTGTCGCAGGGCATCATCACGAGAGACCTGAAACGCGACTCCGAGGTGGAAGAGGCAGAGCGCCTGCTCGACCTGAGCTTCACGGCCGAAGGTATTGTCAATCAGGGCACTTACGAGGCCAAGGTGGGCAAGCACGGCATGGCCACGACCTACTATGATGCCGAGCGCGACACCTACTATGGCTGCTCAAAGGCAAAGGCGTCGGACTATTTCTATGCCACCTACGACGAGAATACGCCCCTGACCGATGCCTTCAACAGCAGCGTGACCTGGGAGATGCTCGTGCGGCTGGACGGACTGGCCGACGAGTCGAACGGCATCAACCGGACGTGTTTCCTGGGCAACGAGGAGAAAGGCGGCTGGGCCTTCTACAACTCAGCCTTGGCAAGCACTTTCTGCTATCAGAACAAGAGCGGCGTGAAGAGCACAGTCAAGAGCATCTCTGGCGACTCAATCCTCGCAGCCGGCAAGTTCTACCATCTGGTCTTGACGATGGACAGGACGAGCCACATCATCCGCTACTTCATCAACGGCAAGCTCGCCTGCACGGGGACGCGAGCCGGCACGGACATGACGATGCCGCAATGTGGTTCGACCCGCGGACGCAAGGGCATGTGGATATGCCTGGGCGGAGATGCCACGTCGGGCAACTACAACCGAGGCGCGGAGAACTCGGCTGCCTGCAGCTTCGTCTTCGCCCGCATTTATAATGGCGCGCTCTCGCAGAATGCCGCCATCGGTCTCTACAACGACGACGTGAAGCGATTCACGGAGCCTCGCCCCTCGCATGGCGCGGAACTCCTTCTCGACCTGCAGTTTATGCCCGACAGCGCCCTCAATCTCGCGCCCTCATATCGCAACAAACCCGTCGAGATGACAGGCGAGGTGCCCATGGGCTTCAATGCCGACATCAACCTCTATGAGGCACAGTTCGACGGCACGAAGACGCAGTTCTTCAAGTATAACGCAGGCAACGACCCGCTGCTGATGAACACGCTCTCGGAGGCCTACAGCGTCGAGGTCTTCTGCCGAAACAATGACGCCTTGCCGCCATCCAACACGCGTCCGCTCGGTTTCCTTAACGGCTTTGGCTTTAGTATGCAGATGAACAGCAGAGGTAATGTGGGTTATGCCACCGTGACGCAAGGCAGCAAGGCCGACGGCTCATCGTCCAAGACGCTGTGGAGCTGGACGCAGGACGGCATCCTCACACCCGACTACACACACTATGTCCTTGTCTTCGACCGGCCGCACTTCACGTCGAGGCTCTACATCAATGGCGAGCTGGCCGGCACACGCTGGCTGACCTTCAAGGAATGCCCCGTATATGAGTGGACGCCAACGACTTGGCTCGCTATAGGTGGTGACGCAAAGGGAACGTACGAAGCTGCTACCACGCTGGGCAACTATCCCTTCAATGGCAGCATAGCCATGGTGCGCATCTATGGCAGGGCGCTCAAGATGACCGAGGTGAAGAGCCTGGCCAACATCCTCAGTACGAGGGAAAAGAGCTATACGCTGGGCAGCAACGGCTATGTGGCTGTCTGCCTGCCCTTCGCGTGGAAAGTGCCAGAGGGCTGCACGGCCTATATCGCCTCAGAGATAGTATCGACCTCAGTCATGCTCCGTCCAATTGCACAGGCTGGCGAGATGGTGCCTTACGGAACGCCCGTCATCATAAAGGGAGAACCGAGAGCAAATATTACGCTGGTGGCCTTGCCCCTCACGGAACTGGAGAACATGGCAAGTACGCAATTTGAGAATTTGTTGATTGGCTTATTCCCAGGCAAGACGCTGGAAGCTGGTGAGGGCTACTACATGAAGACGACCGGCCAGAACATCTATCGAGCCACAGGCAACGTGACGCTGGCTCCCTTCAGCTGCTACCTGCCCTCCGACGAGACTCGCTCATATTACAAGATTGAGGAGATTGAAGCAACGGGAATAAAAGGAATCTCCAAGAACTCCGAGAACTCCGGGAACTCCGAGTCAATCTTCGACCTGAGCGGCCGCAGAGTCAGCAAGCCCAAACAAGGCATTTATATTAAGGAAGGCAAAAAGGTCGTGCTTAGGTGACTTGACCGTTGACCATTACTCCTTCTCCCGCTGCAAGGTTTCCCAGCCGCTGCGGTCTTGCCATTGGACGTAGAGCGTCTTGAAGTTGTCGCCCTGCAGCCGCTTCTTTCCCAGCGAGATGCGGGCAAAGGTGTAGGACCACTCTTCGAGACCCTGCTCGTGAGTGTAATCCCATGCGCTGTACTTCCGGCGCAGCTGCTTGCGTATCTGCTTGGTTTTCATCAGCAAGCCAATCTCGTTCCCTTTTATCTCTACGAAATAGACTGTGACAAGATGCACGGTGTGTGACAGGGGAGTGGCTTGCACTTCAATTCTTGCCCCGACACCATCGAAGAGGCCAGACAAAGTGGTGCATTCGTCATCCTCTTCCTCAAACTCAAAACCCATGTCCTCGAGCGCTTCAACAAAGTCGTCCCTGTTGCCGCCAAGTTCCAGGCCGAGGAAGACAGAATGTTCCTGCGCAGATAAGCGCAAGAACATTCCCATGAGTATGACGAATAAAGTGTGCCTCACTTATTTGATGAATTTCTTCCCTTTCTTTACGATGACGCCTTTCGCTTTACTGTTTGCGACTTGCTGTCCTGCGAGGTTGTAGAGCTTTGCCTCTGCTCCGTCGCCAAAAGGGCGGCGAACCGTCTCTATCCCGTTCGGGTCTTCATAGTCGATGGTCACGATGTCGCCTTCCTTTACATTATTAATAATATAGACAGCCCCTTCGCTCTCGGGCGTCACTCTCTCTCCGTTTAGGCGGAAGGCATAGTCGCCGTCCTTCAGCTTGTCGTAGCGGACGCGCAGAGGCTGGCCCGCGTGGCTCGTGATGGCGATGTGCGTGGCTTTGCTGTCCTGCCAGGTCTCATCGACGGTAAAGTTGCCTTGCGCCTTCAAGCCCGTCACGCTGCCTTCCGTCCAGGCTGAGGGTAGGGCAGGGAGCACGGTGATGATGTCGTCGTACGACTGCAGGAGCATCTCGGCGATACCGCTTGTGCAGCCGTAGTTGCCGTCAATCTGGAAAGGCGAGTGGGCGTCGAAGAGGTTGTAGTAGCAGCCGCCGTAGTTGCCCATCTCGATGACGTAGCTGCCCGAGTGGCGCAGGGCGAGCGAGAGGTTCTTGCGGGCACGGTCGCCGTCGAGGCAACGGCTGTAGGTGTTCGTCTGCCAGCCCATCGACCATCCCGTCACGTCGCCGTTGCGGGCTATCTGTCCGTTGTAGGCAGCCTGGAAGAGCCGCTTGCCCTCTGTGCTCTCGTCGAAAGCGCTGACCTGCGAGAAGGGATAGAGGCACATGAGGTGCGAGAGGTGGCGATGCCCCGGGTCGGAAAGCCGATTGTTCTTCCACTCCGAGATGCACGTCTTGCCGTTGTACGTCTCAGTCCACAGGCCGCGGTCGAAGTTGTCGTAAAGGTCCTGGATGGCCGCAATCTGCGCGTCCGTCAGGGGCGACTCGCTGCCCAGCTCTGCGTGTCCCTTCATCACCTCGTCCAGCACCTCGTAGCTCGTCTGCTGACCGAAGGCCGTCACGTCGATAGGCCCGTGCTCTGGGCTGAACTCGCCTTTAATCTCGTAGCGCCCGTTGCTGTCCTTTGTGGCGATTGACTTGGTGAAAAGCGCGTTCTGGTACATCACGGGCAGAGCCTTCTTCAGGAACTCCCTGTCCATCGTGTACTTGTAGTAGCGCCAGAGATGTGTGCAGTACCAGGCGCCGAGTGTCTTCATCGAGCTGTTGCTCCACGTCGATGTGCCGCCGAAGATATTGTTCTCCACGGCCACCGTCCAGCCTTGTGCACCACTCTTCAGCTGCTTGGCGAACAGATACCAGGGCGAGTTCGAGCCGGGAGCGCCGAGGTCGAGGATGTGGTTGAGGAACGGCAGATGCATCTCCGAGAGGTTTGTCGGGTCGGCCGGCCAGTAGTTCATCTGCACGTTGATGTCCGCGTGGATGTCACAATGCCAGAACGACGTGTTGCTGCGGTCGTTCCAGATGCCTTGCAGGTTCGACGGGGCATGGATGCTTGTGTCGAGGTTCGCTCCGATGGTGAAGTATCGTCCGTACTGGAAGTAGAGAGCCTCGAGGAAGAGTCCGTCGCTGCTCGTCTTGTTCTGCGTGGAAGCGTTGTAGAACTTGATGAGGTCTTCTGTCGTCATCGTGGAGGAGCCTCCGAGCTGCAGGTTGACGCGGTTCATCAGGGCGCTGTGCGCGGCTTTGTGGTCGGCAAGGAGTGTCGTGTAGCCCTTCCCGACAGCCTCGTTGATGCGCGAAATGACGGTTGCCGAGAGGTCGGATGCCGTCGCTCCGCTCTTGCAGCCAGCCTTGCTCGCGTCGTAGTCTGTGGCGGCGGCCATGATGATGTCCGTCCACGAGGCACCTGTCACGCTGATGCCCTCGCTGCCTACGCTCATCGTGCCGTCCGTCTTTACCTTGAAGCGCGTGTCGTAGCTCACGATTTGCATCTTGCCGTTGAACGTAGCCGAAGCCGTCCCGTCGCTTTCTGCTGTGTAGGTCACGCCGCCCGCATTAATCTGTTTGTCAGGCGCATAGCTGATGTTGAGCGCCAGAGGTTCGTTGCCTTCTGCCTCATAATGTGCCACGAAGACCTTGTCGGTGGCCGAGGCGAAGTAGCGGCGATGGAAAGCTGTCTGTCCGTCGGCTGCCTCGAAGTTCACGCCGGCCACGCCGTCGATGATGTCGAGGAAGCGGTTGTACTTCTCGACGGGCTTGTTTTCGGAATCGACGGCAGAGAACGTGCCGCTCTTGTCCTTGACGAGTATCGAGCCGAAGTTCTGGAAGTAGCCTTGGTTGGCAGAGTTCGTGGCTGTTGCGCTCCAGAGCGTCTTTTCGTTGAACTGAATGTCGTCGCACATGATGCCGCCTCGGATGGTGGCGCCTATCTGTCCGTTGCCCATCGGCAAAGCGTACTCCATCCAGGTGTCGGCTACGCCTGTGGCCGTGGCTGGCGTGTCGTACCAAAGCGAGAAGTCGTGGATGTCGGTCGGCCTTGTGCCTTTCTCTCCGACGCAGAACTCATTGGGCAGCACGTCGGCCTGGGCAATGAGGTAGAGGATGTTGTTCACGTCGGCAGCCATCCAGAGGCCGATTTCCTTGCCGACGCCCGTGCCGCCCCATTGGTTGAAGTAGCGGTTGCTTTGGCCCGCGGCTCCGTTCCAAGCTATCTCGTATTTGCCGACGTAGTTCGTGTTGGTTGTTGCCTCGATGGTAAAGCCATTGGCATCAGCGGCCTGACGCGTCTTCAGTCGGCTTCCGTCGTAGTATGCATAGCGCCCCGAGCCCTTGTTGACGAGTTGGAAATTCCCCTCGCTGCCGACGAGCTTCCACAGTTGCGACTGCTCGCCGTACTTGCGGCCCTGTGTCGTGATGTTGTTCGCAGCGCCCATATCCTGCAGCACGAGGTCGGAGTTGGCGAAGGTGACGTAGTAGAAATTCTCCTGCGTGTCGTTGGAGAAGAAGTCGTCGGGAATGCCTTGGATGGTGAAGATGAAGCGCGAGCCGGTGTCCGAGCTGCCCGAAGCGTTGTCCCAATAGGCGAGGTAGTTGCCGCGCTTGTTCCAGTACTTGTTGGCCGAGCCATGGTCTTTTATCCAAAAGCCCTCGCCGTTCTTGCCCATGTCGAACTTCGTGACGTTTGTGGCATTGTCTTCTTTCACCATCTTGGCGCGACCGTTTGCTTCCGTGCCGCTCATGCCGAGCACGTAGTTCTCGCCACGGGCCTTATTGTAGAACGAGTAGCCATCCGTCTCGTTGCCGATGAAAGTCCAGAGTCCAGAGTCTTCTGTGTCTTCAACTGTCCTGCTGAGCAGGAGATAGACGCCGTCCCTGTAGCTCGTCTTGGTGCTGAGGTAGCCGCCGTTGCCCACTTTGATTGTGTACCATCTTGCGTTCGTCAGGTCTGCAGCACCAGCCAAACCGACGAGCAGCGAAAGGAGGAAAGTAAATGTGAAGTTTTTCATGCTATATACTTTTTGAGGTGTTTCTTTAATTCCATTAATTGAGAATTATGAATTGTGAATTATGAATTGAAGCTAAGGAAGTCGAGCATCTCGAATATCTCTTCCTTCGAGGCTTGCTGGTTGATGCGGATGTCGCCGATGTCAGCGAGCAGGGTGAAGTTGATGATGCCTGCCTCGTTCTTCTTGTCGTGCTTCATGAACTCGAAGAGGCGGTCGTACTGCTTGCAGTCGAGCGGGAAGTTGCCGTAATGGCTGCGGATGAACTGGACGGTTTGCCTGAATCTGTCCTTCGGGAAGCCGCACTTCACGACGCTCAGGTACAGTTCGCAGATGAGGCCCCAGGCGACGGCATAGCCGTGCAGGACAGGCTTTCCGCGTTCCAAGGCAAGGCTCTCGAGCGCATGGCCGGCAGTATGCCCGAGGTTGAGAGCTTTGCGGATGCCCTTCTCCGTCGGGTCTTCTTCCACGATGCGCTCTTTGATGCGGACGCTCTTTGCAACCAAACTGCCAAGAAGATTGTAGTCAATTGATTCGAGGCAGAACCTCAGCAGTTCCATAAAACTTTCATAGTCGCTGATGAGGCCGTGCTTGAGCATTTCGGCATAGCCGCTGAGCAGGTTCTGCATGTCGAGCGAACGCAGGAAGTCGGTTGATAGGATGACCGTCCGGGCGCTATTGAAGACCCCAATCTCGTTCTTCAGGCCGCCGAAGTTGATGCCCGTCTTGCCTCCCACGCTTGCATCCACCTGGCTCAGGAGCGTCGTGGGGATGTTGATGTAGGCCAGTCCGCGCTTGAAGGTGCTTGCGGCAAAGCCGCCGAGGTCCGTCACCATGCCGCCGCCCACGTTTACGAGTAGCGAGTGGCGCGAGGCTCCGCCCTCCTGAAGTGCCCTCCAGACGTGGGCCAGCGACTCCAGCGTCTTGTTCTCGTCCGTCGCGCCTATCGTAATCAACTGTGCCGTCTCGAAACAAGAAAGAGGTTTCACGAGCGGCCAGCACAGCTCGACCGTTGTCGTGTCGGTCAGCACGAACAGGCGGTCGTGCGGACAGCGCCTGATGGCATCCTCCACATCCTGCTTCAGATCCTTACTTATGACTATATCGTAGTTCATAGTTCATTATTCATGGTCCATAGTGCTCTTCCCCGTCTGCGGGAGAGGCTAATTATGTGCAAAGATACGATTTATATGTATATATATAAGGTAAAAGGAATAAAAAAGCTTGGAAAGAGAAAATTTTTTCACTTTTCACTTTTCACTTTAAATATTTTGTTGTATCTTTGCACCCGCAAAACGAGAGAAGGTGACATGCTCTATACTTCGGGAGCGCTCATTTCTCAAGTAGGTTTGGCGGGATAGCTCAGCTGGTTAGAGCGTCGGATTCATAATCCGGAGGTCGTGGGATCGTGACCCACTCCCGCTACAGAAACCGTCAAGGGCTTACGACTAAGGTTGCGAGCCCTTTTATTTTTGCCCAATTTGACCAGTCGCGCCACCACGATTGAGGTGCTTCGCTGCTCCACTTAACACTTCTAATAGTTTGCAACTACATGTACATGCAATTGAATGTACATGAACTTGCAATTGAATGTACATGAATATTCAACCAACATGACGTGTTAAGTCGATTGAGTTAACATGAGAAGTCGGGCAAGTTAACGTGAGAAGTTGTTTCTTGCATCATTTCGAGTGAGACCTCTCAAAGATATGCATATTTTATCATTTCGCCCCATTATTATGCGATAATTCTGCCGAATTAATAATTATTTTGTTAAAAAGTTTGTTGTATAACATAAAAAACGATAACTTTGCACCCGATTTTGCGCATATGCATGTACGCGTACACGCATTAATAAATTATGATAGTAAATAAAAAGTATAGATAAATAGAAAAGTTAAATAAGAACAAAAACAAAACAAAATGAAAAAGAACTACATTTTCCGTCTCGCTTTGCTGCTCTTCGCAGTAACCCTGGGACAAAGCGTGAAAGCACAGGACAATCCTGAGATTGAAGGCGAAGAACCGACACTTGACACTTTGTTTGAAATGGACGATGACGGCAATTACCTCATTTACTCCATTGAAGACTGGAACAGTCTTGCTGCATGGGTTGCTGATGGCTTGTCAACCGAAGGCGCAACCTTCAAGCTGGAAAGCGACCTTCCTGCCGAGGGTGATGATGCCACAGCCATCGAAACAACTATTGGTTGCCAATTGACAGCAGGCAATGCCAACTCAAGAAGACGTTTCGCTGGTACATTCGACGGAGACGGTCACACAATCAACGTGAACCTGACCTCTGCTGAGACTAATCCCAACTACACCGCTCCCTTCGCTTACACCCTTAATTCAACCATTAAGAACTTGAAGGTCACAGGTAAGATTACTACCACAGGTACGTTTGCAGGCGGCTTGGTCGGTTCAACTGGTCCTGAATCTTTTGTCGGCAGAGTCACCATTGAAAACGTAGAGGTTGCAGTTAACATGAATTGCAATTATCTTTCCGGCGACCAAGGCAGCGGCAAGTATGCCAACCAGGCTGGTTTCGTAGGTATTGCAGAAAACGGTGCCACCATTACCAATTGCGTGTTCAGCGGCAAGCTCACAGGTGCTGACTTCGCATACTCTGGGGGCTTCATTGGTCTGGATAAGGGAAAGGGCGATAATCTTACCAAACTTACCAATTGTTTCTTCGTTCCCTCGGAGGTTAATGCAGCTAATCTTTTTGGTTCCAGCGAGTTTGTACACAAAGATGGTAAGGGTGCTGTTGCGAAACTTACGGATTGCTATTACACCGTTTCCTTCAGCGAGCCGGAAAGCGCGCAGGGAACAAAGGTCGTTGCCGAACAACCTGACCCCAGTGAGTTTGTTTATGAGACTGTAAATGGTCCTCTCTACAACAATACCTATTATAAGAATATCAGAAACATCATTTGGGCAAACATTCAAGAAGCTATCAATGGAGAAGCTACTTCCTTTACACTGTCAAAGAGCCTAACTGCTGGCACAGAGGACGTAGCTATTAGCGTTCCTGCAGGCAAGACATTTACTCTCGACTTAGGCGGCTTCACTCTCGACCGTGCCAAGGATATCGTAGGAGCTGTAACAAATGGCTATGTAATCTCGAATGCAGGAACATTGACCATTAAGAACGGTACAATTCGTGGCGGTCACAACAATGGTAACGGCGGAGGTGTCTTCAATAACGGCACGCTGACACTCGAAGGTGTCATCGTTACCGGCAACTATGCAAAAGCAGGTGCCGGCGTATATAACACAGGTACTCTCAATGTTCAGGGCGATGTGAAGGTTACAGGTAACAAGACAGGCAATGTTTATACTAATAATGCAATAAACGTAACTGGTGCCTTGGCTGCAACAGCTTCTATTGGTGTCACCACTGCAGCTAACACCGCAGGAACAATCGTTGCCGTTAACGGTGAGAACGGAAGCTTCGATGCTACTAACTTCACCAGCGATAACACAGCATTCCATATTGCTGTTTATACAGAAGGTGAAAACGCAGGTAAAGCATATCTGAGCGATGCTCCTGCAGTGGAGGTTTCACTCGCAAACCTTGGCGACAATTCCGCCATTCTCAGTGGAAACAAAGGTGCTTATGCTAATGTAACCCTCGATGGCCGCAGCATTAATGCCAATTACTGGAACACCCTTTGTTTGCCTTTCGATGTAACTGTCGCACAATTGAAGAAGGCCATTGGCAATAGCGTTCAGGTGAGTGAACTTGCTGATGCATCTTGCACGGGCAGCACATTGACCATCAACTTTGCTCCGCTGGTTGCCGATACAAAGAGCATCCCTGCAGGCACACCATTCCTCGTAAAGGGCGCTACTAAGACAAGTCCCAAGTTTGAAGGCGTAACCATCAAGAACATTACGAATGATGTCGTATCCAGCAACGTTACCTTCAAGGGCACATACTCAAGCACTGCCTTGGAAGCAAATAACCAGAACATCCGCTTCTTGGGTTCAAACAATAAGCTTTACTATCCTGGAAGCAACGGCTTCACACTCGGTGCAAACCGTGCTTACTTCGTGATTGACAACGGCACTGAAGTCAAGGACTTCATCGTGAACTTCGGCGACGAAGACGATGCAACAGCAATCATGACTATTGACAACGGACAACTGACAACAGAAGGTGCTATCTACAACCTCGCTGGCCAGCGTCTCCAGAAGATGCAGAAGGGCATCAACATCGTGAACGGTAAGAAGATTCTCTTCTAATCCTTATTTCTTAATTATTAATTCTTAATTTAGAAGAAGCAATGAAAAAGACATATATTCAGCCCGAAATGCTTGCAGTAGTGCTGCAGCACAGCCAAATCATATCTGTCAGCCAAGTAGATGGTAATACAGGAGTGTCAGACGGTGGCAGCAGTGACGGTTACCAAGGTCCTGAAGGCGGTGCTGCCAAAGGCTCTGTCAACGTTTGGGACGAAGAATGGTAAGACATAAACCATCCTGATACGAAATCCTCGCTGTAAAACAACAACAGCGAGGATTTTTTTTCTCTTTTAGGAATGAAGTTTAAGAATAAATGCTTATCTTTGCAGCAAGTAAATGGCTAAATTGTACATAAATTGTACCTGTAAATGGCTAAATAGTACATTAAGTAATTGTTAAGTGTAAGATGAAAAGATTGTGTTTGTGCCTTGTGGCAATGTTGGGCTTGCTCTCTCTCGCTGCCCAGAATGAGTTCGATAACGAAGTGATGCAGACGATTATGGCTCGCCGTTCTGTGCGCAAGTACCTCGACAAACCCGTCGAGCACAACAAGTTGGAAGCTATTGCCCGAGCCGGCATTAATGCTCCGAGCGCGAGAAACTGGCAGTATTGGGCTGTCAGGATTATCGAAGACCAGAAGCTGATTGCCGAGGTGAGCGAGGTCTATAAGCAGGCGAACCCTGAGGCGGTGAACAACGACCCTAACTTCAAGAACATGTTTCGCGGAGCTCCAAACCTGATTTGCGTCTGTGCTCCGAAGGATGGAGGCTTCGACCTCGATGCTGGGCTGATGGGAGAGAACATGATGCTGGCTGCTCAGTCGCTCGGCCTCGGCACTTGCATCCAGACAGGTCCCGTTCGTTTCCTCCTCACGAACGATAAGGCGAAGTTCTTCCTCGAACGCCTCGACATCCCAGAGGGCTATAAGTTGCTCTATGTCATTGCCGTCGGCTATCCCGATGAGAAGCCCGATGCCAAACCTCGCGATGCTTCAAAGGTGAAGTTTATCGGTGGCGAAATTTCGAAGGAAGCAAGCGATGATGACGGACTATTTATTGATTATTTCGAGAATGCACAGTTCCCGGGTGGCGACGAAGCGTGCATGAAGTGGCTTCAGGAGCATATAAAATACCCCGAAGGCTATACTTCCAACCAGCCTCAAGGCAAAGTCGTCGTAAGTTTCATCGTTGAAAAGGATGGTTCGCTCGATGGTATAAAGGTTATGAAATCGCCCGATCCTTTGCTTTCCGAAGAGGCTATTCGTGTCGTGAGGGAAATGCCGAAATGGAAACCGGCACATCAATATTTTCCTCCACCACGGCAAGGGAGCGAGGCTGTACGCTCGCGTTTCTTGCTTCCTGTTATCTTCAGGAAACCATAAACAGAAAGCTCCCCGACTTGAAAGTTCGGGGAGCTTTGTTTCAAACGTCGATGAAGTTTTCTTATCGTGCACGGAGGACAGCCTTCCCGTTCTCTACCTTAATATATATGCCTTTTGGAAGGTTGCCTTTTCCAAGCTTGCGACCGCTCAAGTCATAGTAAGCATCAGGGAACTCAGCAGACTCCGGGAACTCAGAGATGCCTGTCACATCATCTATGGGATGGTACATCAGCACGAAGTCTGTGGCGCACCACCAGCCTTCGCGATTGTCGCTTGTGGCATCAGGCTCGCCGAACTTGTGCCACCAGCCTGTCTTCGCGCCTTGCTTCGAACTGACAAAGCCGACTGTGAGTGAGCCATTAGGCTCCACGTAAATGGGTGTGGTGGTGAGCGTGTCCCAGTGATTTTCGATGGGCAAGTCGTAGTATGCCTTGCCGATGGTAGGCGTGACAGCCTCTCTGCTTCCGCTCTTGAGATAGCCGTGCTGGTCGGAGATGCAGAAGTGCTCGGTCAGCGCCTTGCATTCCATCTGATAGTAGCCTTCGGGCAGGTTTTTGACGGTCTGCCGGATTTCCATCGTGGCATCCTGCCTTGTCGTGCTCCACCAGGCATTCCAACAGGTCTTGCCGAACTTGGTGGTAGCCTTCTGGTCGCCGTCCTTGAAGGTGCCTGCCTTGATTTCCCAGCCATCGGACTTCTCGCCGGCGAAGGATGGGTTCTTGGGTTGCTTGCTCGATAGCGAGAAGGCGAGGTTCTCATGCATCATGCTGTCCAGCAAGGTGTACGACCCAATCAGGCCCACAGCCGTTTGTGCCTCGTTCATGTTGCCCAGCAGGCCGAGCATGTCTTGGTAGTCGGGACAGGGGCGCTCGAAGATTGTCTGCAGAGTGGTGGTGAGGATGCCAGTCTGTTCCTTCTTCCTGATAGCGGAGAGGTGCTCTGCCAAGATGGCCTCCGCCTCCGCCAAAGCAGCAGCATCGGTGCCAGCAACTGCATTCAGGCGAGCATCGAGGTCGTCGTTGAGGAAGGGATAGGCTGTGTTGTAAGCCTTCTGTGCCTCGGCTCTGAGCCTTGTCTTGGCAACGGCATCTGCAAATGCCTCCTCTCTCGTGGGGAAGAGCTGCCGCAGTTGTACGCCGTCAATCTGAGCCTTTGCATCAAGGTTGCGGCAGGAGAGGATGCCATAAGCGTACTCGCCGCTGTTGAAGGTGGAGATGTCCTCGTGCCAGTCGGCTTCGTCTGTGGCTTTGCATGCCACTTTGGTCAATGCCGTTCCACTTTCAGAGTAATAGAATGACATGGATTTGCTGCCGTTCCTTGAAGCAATGCGGAAGATATAGTTCTGCGCGGGAACGAGGCTGACAGCAGTCTTGATGGCTGCCTTGTTGTTGGTGCTGCCATTGAGATGCGACTGCAAATACGGGCCACCGCCAAAGCCTCCGTCGCCTACAACCTGGAACTGAGGCTCGGCAAGCATTTGTCCTGAGCCGCTGGTCCAGGCAGTAAAGCCGAGGTCGAAGTCGCCATTCGGGAATACATTGCCGCCAGCATAGTAGAGTTGGCCGTCAATCTCGAAGGCATCGCCCACGCAAATCTCGTTGTTGGTATAGTATTCCTTGCCAAACAGGTCGATGAGGTGCAGACGATAGAGGATGCTTTCGTCGTCGCTGTCAATCGTGTAGGTATAGTTCGAGGCAGCCTCTTTCTGATGAATCGTATCGAGCACGACCCAAAGGCCATTGGCATCCTTCATCTGAACCTCCATGAGCTGGTTGAACTCGCCGTTGGCATCGTACCAGGAGAGGCGTGTCTGGCCTGTATCGAGGATGGTTTGCTTGAAGTTTCTTGGCCCATATTGAGGCGGCGTAGTAGGCACGAAGTCGTACTTGCCATTGTAGCCCACGCCCGAAGTGATGCTGGCATAGTAGTTGCCGGCTGCAGTCAGGCTGCCGTTCTTGTAGAGCTTCGAAGGGTCGCGCTCGAAGTTCCAATAGTAATAGCGCTCGATGCAGTCGTTGTTGTT
>CAMJOE010000069.1:0-14822 GCA_946407485.1 uncultured Prevotellaceae bacterium
TGGATGGACAACATCACAAGCGGCGACTACGAGAAGTACTACGAGGAGATGTACAAGAATCGCTAAACGAGACAAAACAACATAAAACAAATAAATACACAAACCACAATGAAACGTATTCAAACACGACTGGCAACATTGCTCGCAGCAGCATTGTTCGCATCCGCTTTCTCCGCACAGGCCCAGGAAGCACCCGACAACTATGTGTCTTATCCATTAGCCTTCATCAACTTGCAGGGCGGTGCGCAGGTGACGCCAATTCGTTCCTACAACAACTGGAAGCTTATTACACCTACGGCCAGCGTCGGCTTCGGTGTGCACTTCACACCTGTCGTCGGTGCTCGCCTGCACCTAAACGGCATGTGGGATAAAAGCGTGTATATGGTTCCCAGCGAAGATGCCAAGTACAAGTTCAACTACAAGTACGCCACAACAGACCTCGACCTTATGATTAACGTGATTAATCTCTTCACGAAGAACGACTACCATCCCATCAATGCTTATCTCATCGGTGGTGTCGGCCTCAACTATGTTTGGGGCAATGACGACGTGCCAGGTCTTTCTGACTACAACACAAAAGACCGCATGAGCCATAACTTCCGCGTAGGCGGCATGGTGGATGTAAAGGTTACACGCAATCTGAGCGTCAACTTCGAACTGAGCGCCAACAGCCTCCACGACCGTTTCAATGCCGTCATCTACAACAGGAGAATGACACATTCAAACACCGACGACTGGCAGATAACGGCACAGCTCGGCGTGTCCTACAAGTTCGGCCTGCCCCACAAGCTTAAGGGCGACCCCAACTCCAACATCATCGTTGATCCCACCACCATCGGCGCAGGCACCGAGACAGGTTCGGCCAATACAAACGTCAACATCGACAAGCCCGCTCCTGCTCCCACACCGGCTCCCACACCAGCACCCGTCGTCGTGGACAACACCATCACTCGCAACATCTTCTTCGGTCTGCGCGAGACGAAGATACCTGCAACCGAGATGGCTAAGCTGGCCGAAGTGGCAAACTGGCTCAAGGAACATCCCTCTGCAAAGGTTACCATCACAGGTTACGCCGACAAGGGTACCGGCAACGCAAACATCAACGCCCGCTACGCTAAGCAACGCGCAGAATCTGTCACGAGAGAGCTCGTCAAGAGAGGCGTGCAGGCAAGCCGCATCACTACCGATTCAAAGGGTGACACCGTGCAACCCTTCAACAAGAACGACGAGAACCGCGTGTCCGTCGTTATCGGTAAAGAATAAGAAGCCATACCTTATAATATAATATGCGACTCCTTATAGACATATTATACAAGATACTGAAAGCCATCTTCCGACCTCGGGAGATGGCCATTACGGCCGTTGCCTTCCTGCTCATCGGCATGCTGCGCTATGTCGCGCTTCATTTCGATGTGTTCAATCCCGTGGCACAGGGCATGAAAGGCTTCTCCACGACGGACATCTTCTACGACATGATGCTGGCATCCCCCGCTGATACCAGCAACACCATCGTCATCGTGGACGTCACCGAGCTGCACAACCGCGACTCCATCGCCACAGCTCTTGAGGAGGTCGATGCCCTTGGGCCTGCTGCCATCGATATCGATATCGTCTTCGAGCACCCCAAAGAGCCCGTCGGCGACGCGCACTTGTACAGCGTGGCAGCCACCATCTCGAATGCCGTCTTCTCCTTCAAGATGACAGACCCCGACCCCGAGGGGAAGGAGTTCACACGGCAGGCGCACTCCTTCTTCGCCGAAGACCTGGGCGTCACCGAAGGCTTTGTCAACGTGGACCGACGCATGACGCGCAACATCCCCCTCTGTCTCGAGATGCGAGGCGAAGCATATCCTTCCGTCATCGCACGCATGATGGAAGTGATACACGGCGAGCCCTTCGACTATAAGACCCTTCGCAAGAAAGCCATCGACTTCGAGCCGACCGTCTTCCGCGTCATTCCACATGACTCCATCCAGCACTATGCCCAATACATCACGGGGCACGTCGTCATGTTCGGAGGCGTACACGATGCCGTCGACATGCTCTATACGCCGCTGGGACAACTGCATGGGATAGAGGTGCTGTGCTATGCCATGAAGACCATGCTCGAGATGAAGAAGGAGACCCCAATCACAGGCACCCTCTACTGGCTGCTGACCGTCGTGTTCGCCTATTTCGGCGTTCGCATCATCATGACGTATAAGGACGGGGTTCTCAAACTGAAAGATGACCAGCTGCTGACAGATGTGTTGCGCACCATCTTCATCACGTCCATCTTCATCTTCATCGTATTGGCGTGCTACATGGCCATTGCCTTTGTCTTCTTCGACAAGTGGCGCATCAACTTCGACCTCACGCCGACGCTCACCGTGATGGCACTCACCACCGTATCAGCCGACATCGTACGCATTACAATCAAGCATGCGTGGCCAAAGCTATACAAACGCATGTATTAATTTAATAACATGAGTAATGACTTAAAACAAAACAAAATGAAACACATGACTATTCGCACGACAATTCTCGCTATGCTGCTGACCTTTGCAGCTGGCGCTTTCGCTCAGACATCTGTACAGACGTTCCTCGTCGGGGAAGTCAGCAAGTCTGTCATCCTCTATCAGGGAAACAAGAAACTGGCCGTCACGCCTGGCGACGAACTTCCGCTCGGAGCAATGCTCACCATTCCCGAGAACGGACGCCTCGTCGTGTACAACGAGGGCAAGCTTCGTCAGTACACCATCATGCAGTCGGGTACGTTCACCCTTGCCGAGCTCCTCAACAACAGCAAGAAAAAGAATGTGCCGGAGAAGGCCTTCAAGGGCATCATCAAGCTCGTCACGTCTGGCGACAAACTGCCTGACGGCGTCGCTACCATCGACCGTGAGATACGCTCTGACTCTACCAAAACAGAGGAAACGAAGTAAGACATGAATCGCTTAACCACCCTTTTAATCCTCGCCCTCGTCTGCACGGTACTGCCGGCGCAGGAAGTGACGCGAGAGATGACCAATCTGGCGCTCGACCTCTACGATGCCGTCAATAAAGGGCGGCAAGAAGAGGCAGACAAGCTCGCCGACAAGTATTTGGCGCTCTGCACCAGCGATAAGTACTGCTATGGGCCTTTCTATGCTGAGGCGAAACATGCCAAAGCACGTTCTGCTGCGGCCAGAGGCAACTTCCCTCTGGCACAGCAGCTCATGGACGAGGTCATCACGGCAAGGCTTGACAAACGTTCTAAGAAAAACGACGACCGCTTAGGGCTCTCGTATTTCGACCGCAGCAACTATTGCTTCCGTCAGCAGAACATCAACCAAGCCATCTCTGACCTGGAGCTGGCCGTCGAGGCCTATCAAAAGGCGAAAGAGCATAGCAAGTTCGCCACGGCCATGTGCCAGCTGGCGATGTACTACAAATACCGCGGTGCGCCAGGCGATGTGAACCGCGAGGCAGAATGCTACGAGAAGGCTTTCCCAAAGGTTGAGAAAGACACGCCGGAGTATCTCTCCGTCGCTGCCATGATGATCACGGCATACAACAATCAGGGCAAACCGGACAAGGCAAGCAAACTGGCCAAGCAATTGCAGAAGACGGGCAAGAAGATTGCAGAGAAAGACCCGGTGCGATATGCCGACTTCCTGCTCTCCGCGTCTGTAGCAGAAGCGAGCAATGGAGAATATGACGAGGCACTGGACTATGCCAAGGACGCCTTCCAGATTTACGAAGACGCGAACCGCACATCAGAGCACAACTACGCTGTCCTGATGAAGAACGCTGCCGACTGTCACTTTCACCTCCAGCACTACCAAGAGGCGCTTGGGCTTTACGAAAAGGCCAAACCGCTGCTTCTGCAGACTGAAGGCGAGAACGGAAAAGTCTATCAGGGATGCTTCCAGCAGCTCATAGCCACCAATGCCCGCCTTGGACGCAGCGACCAGGCGCAGGAGTATTCTCACCAGCAACAGCAGCAACTCTTTGCCGGCGTCACAGACACGACGACGCTGAACTTCGCAAACACCCTGGCCACACAGGCACACATGCAGGCCGACCTGGGCAGCTACGAGGAGGCAGTAAGCTGGGGCGAACGTGCCCTGCGCAGATACGAAGCGCGCGGCGACTCCTTGCAGCAGGCTCTCATGCTCTACACGTTGAGCAACTACTACTCTCACCTCGGCCAGCAGCAGCGGGCCGACAGCCTCTCCGCTCTTTCTCTGAAGATAAGCCGCAAGCAAGGCTACAGCCAGACCGAGGCAGATGCTCAGAACCAGCAAGGCATGTCGCTCCTCCGCAAGGGACAATACAAGGAGGCAGATGAAGTCTTCCAGCAGGCGCTCTCACTGCTGCGCATGTCGGAACTCGACAAGTCGACGGCATACGCCAGTGCGCTCTGCAACCGCGCCCTCTGCCAAGACAAGCTCGACAACGTCAAGGGGGCCATCAACCTCACTCGCGAGGCGCTCGACCTGCAGACCAGTATCCTCGGACCGGAGCACGGCGACAACACCATGCTGCTCTACAACCTGGCCATGTACTACCACAGGACCGGGAAGATGGACAGCGTGGCGCACTACTATCACCGTGCCATCACGCAGCAGACGCAGCAAGTACGAAACAACTTCTCCTTCCAGTCGACCAAGCAACGCGAACTCTTTTGGCAGGGGAAGAGCTACCTGTACCAGACGGCGCCGCTTTTTGCCACGACGCCCGACAAGACGCCTGCCGGACTGCTGGCCGACATCTACAACGCCCAGCTCTTCACGAAGGGCATCCTGCTGAACAGCGAGATAGACTTCCGCCGCCTCTTGCAGAAATCGGCCGACGCTAAGGTGCTGAGCCAGTACGACGAGCTACAGATGCTGCGCGCCGACCTGCAGCAATGCTACGAGGCAAAGGCAGGCGAGGGACGGGAACGCATACCCGGACTGAAGCACAACATCGCGCAGCTCGAGTACGCTATCGTCAGCCAGTGCAAGGCCTACGGTGACTTCACACAGAACCTTTCGCTGACCTCCGACTCCGTCTGCCGTTCCCTGAAGCCCGATGAAGCGGCGGTGGAGTTCCTCGAAGCAGACATCACCTATGGTGGCAAGCCCGACCGTCTGTACCTCGCACTCATCCTGCGTCCGAAATGGAAAGCACCGCGCGCATGCCGCCTCTTCTTCCGAAGCGAGATGGAAGAGCTCGGCTACCCCGCCGGCAAAACAGTCAGCGAGCTGCTTAGCAAGTCGGAGTGGCAGAACAAAATCTACAGCGACGCCAAGCTCGGCAAACTCGTCTGGGGCGAACTGCTCAAGAACATCGACGGCGCTACGCACATCTACTTCGCTCCCACCGGTGTCTTCTACCAATGGGGCATCGAGTACATGCCTATGGCCGACGACGGCACACGCATCTCCGACAAAATGCGCGTCTCGCGCCTCTCTTCCACCAAGATGCTGGCACAGCGAAGAGCCGACAAAGACAAGTTCGACGACGGCGAAATCGTCATCTACGGCGGACTGGACTATGAGAATATGTCCATCGCTCAGATGCGTGAGTTCCACGACATGGGCGACGATGAAGTGGTGGACGACGACGAAGACTTCATGGCTATGTACGAGGCGGAACAGCAGTCGGCTGACTCTCTGGCCATCGTCGAAATGGCTGAGCGCGGCGATCTGGTGCAGAACCTGCCGGGCGCGAAGGAGGAGGCCAATGCCATCGAACGCCTTTTGTTCAACGCAGGAAAAGACTTCACAAGCTATAAGGAATTCAGCGGAACGGAAGAGAGCTTCAAACGGCTCAACGGCCACGACGTCTCGCTGCTGCACATCGCCACGCACGGATTCTCCTATCCCGTGGAAGGCAGCGCCGGACACGACTGGCTCAAGTCATCGACTTCTGCCAGCGCGATGCCCACCGACCCGCTTTGCTACTCGGGACTGCTCTTCTCGGGCTGCAACAACAAGCTGCAGCATCCGCAGGACTTCCCGACCGACATCGACGACGGCATCCTGACGGCTCAGGAAATCGCACAGCTCAACCTGCAGGACCTCCAGCTTACCGTCCTCTCTGCCTGCCAGACGGGTACGGGCATGCTTCGTGAGGACGGCGTCTTCGGTGTGCAACGCGGCTTCAAGAAGGCTGGTGCCCACACGCTCGTCATGAGCCTCTGGAGCGTCAACGATGCGGCCACGCAGCTCATGATGACCTCATTCTACGAGGGAATCCTCAGCGGACTCCCACGCCAGGATGCCTTCATGAAGGCACAGGCCAAGGTTCGCGCCACCTATCCCGAGCCGCACTTCTGGGCTCCCTTTATCATGCTCGACGACATCTAAACACTCTCTATCACGTCATTCCACATGAAAAAGACAATTCTCCTTCTTGCAGCGCTCTTCGCCTGCATGGCTGTTTACTCCAGAGATGATGAGAAGCCCGCCAGAGTGCGTAGCAGCTACTTCAACTTAGGCTTTGCAGAGTCGAAGCTGGATCAGGACGACTTCGGGCAGATGACAAGCGACTGGGGTGCATTCTTCGCGGTGGGCAAGACGTTCTACCTGCACAAGGAGCCCATCCTGAATCTCATCAAGTTCGGCATCGATGCCACATGGTTCGACCTCACCTACGCGCAGTACAAGCCGGAGGTGCTGTGGAGGAAAGGCACGTTCCACCATGCGGAGGCAGCGGTCCATGTCGGTCCGTCCGTGACGGTCACGCCTCTTGGCGGCCTCAGCGTCAACGCATATCTCCGCTACGCACCTACGTTCTCGGCCATCTACTCCACTACGGAGGACCACTACAACCTGAGCTATGCCACGCGCTTTGTCTGTGGAGCAACCGTTTCGTACAAAGTCATCGGCGTAGGTGTCGAGACGCGTTTCGGCATGCACAACATTGACCCGCTCGCCGCGTTCTATACTGGCGCGGACGGCGTGGACAAGGTCAAGACGAAGCTGAGAGGTTTCCGCGTCTTTGTCACCTTCAGGTACTGACCCCCGGACTGGCGACTCGCCCCGATTCGCCACATCGCATCACAAGCCGCCCGCAGCCGCCGGGCGGCTTTTTTTATATAGCATCGGCCAACGCCACGTGAAGCGTCCGGCAACGCCACGTGTAGCATCAGCCAACGCCACGTGTAGCATCAGCCAACGCCACGTGAAGCATCGGGCAACGCCACGTGTAGCATCGGCCAACGCCACGTGAAGCATCGGCCAACGCCACGTGTAGCATCGGCCAACGCCGGTATAAAAAAGTAGGAGCACGACGCGTCGCACTCCTACATTATATATATTATAAGCCTCGGTTCCTTATACCGTGAGGAGCTCGATGAGGCGCTCCACGGCGAGATGGATGGCGTCGGCGTTCTTGCCGCCGGCTGTGGCGAAGTGGGGCTGACCGCCTCCGCCGCCCTGCATCAACTGGGCAGCCTCGCGGATGTTCTTGCCTATGTTGACGCCCGCAGCGACTGCGCCGTCCGAGGCTGCCGCGGTGAGCAACGGCTTGCCGCCTGCCACGGAACCGATCACGACGATGCTGTTCTCCACTTCTGCGCGGAGCTGGAAGGCGATGTCCTTCACGAACTCCGGGCCCAGAGGCGTAATGGCCTTCAGGACCTTCAGGCCGTTTATCTCCTTTTGTTCAGAGAGCATCTGCTTCTTGAGTTCGGCTGCACGCTCGCGCATCACGTCCTCCACCTGCTTCTTGAGTTCGGCGTTGTCGGCGATGGCCTTTTGGATGGTGCCAACCAGGTCGGGAGCGTTGTTGAAGAGACTGCGCAAGCTCGTCATCATGTCCTGCAGCTTGTCAATATGCTCCTCGACGGCCTTGCCCGTGATAGCCTCTATGCGGCGCACGCCGGCGGCAATGCTGCTCTCCGACATGATGCGAACCATGCCGATGTGGCCTGTGCTCCTCACGTGGCAACCGCCGCAGAACTCGATGCTCGAGCCGAACTGGACGACGCGCACTTTGTCGCCGTACTTCTCTCCGAAGAGTGCGATGGCGCCGAGCTTCTTGGCCTCCTCGATGGGCGTATCTCTGTACTCCATCAAAGGCAAGTCATAGCGGATGCGCTCGTTCACGAGATGTTCCACCTCGCGAATCTGTTCGGGCGTCACCTTCTCGAAATGCGAGAAGTCGAAGCGCAGGTAATCGGGCGTCACGAGCGAGCCCTTCTGCTCCACGTGGCTGCCAAGAACCTCCTTCAGCGCCTCGTCGAGCAGGTGCGTGCAGGTGTGGTTGGCCTCGATGGCATGACGGCGGTCCACATTCACGCAAGCCATGAACTCGGCAGCGGGATTCTTCGGAATGCGCTCCAGGAGGTGAACGCTAACGCCATTCTCCTTCTTCGTGTCGATGACCCTAATGATTTCCGTCCCGTTCACGATGACTCCTGAGTCGCCTACCTCACCACCCATCTCGCCGTAGAACGGCGTCTGGTCGAAGATGGCTTCATAGACGACGCCCTTCTTCTGCTTCACCTCGCGGTATTTCACGATGTGGCAAGTGCACTCGGTTTCGTCGTAACCGACGAACTGCTGCTCAGTAACCTGGTCATTTACGATGTGCCAGTCGCCTGCCTCTACCTTGGCGGCACCCCGGGCACGCTCTTTCTGCTTCTGCATCTCGACGTTGAAGCCCGCCTCGTCCACGGTGAGACCGTTCTCGCGACAGATGAGCTCGGTGAGGTCCAAGGGGAAGCCGTAGGTGTCGAAGAGCGTGAATGCCTTCTCGCCGGCAATCTCCGTCTGGCCTGCTGCCTTTGCCTCCTTCATCACCCCGTCCAGCAGTTTGATGCCGGTATCAAGTGTGCGCAGGAAGCTCTCTTCTTCCTCCTTCATCACCTTCGTAATGAGCTCCTTCTGCCCTTCCAATTCGGGATAGGTCGCGCCCATTTCCTTAATGAGGACGGGCAGCAGGCGATAGATGAAGGCTTCCTTCTGTCCGAGGAAGGTATAGGCGTAGCGTACGGCGCGGCGCAAGATGCGGCGGATGACGTAACCTGCCTTCGCGTTGCCCGGCAACTGACCGTCTGCGATGCTGAAGGCAATGGTGCGGAGGTGGTCGGCTACCACGCGCATGGCCACATCCGTCTCTTCTTTCTCGCCGTAACGGTAGCCGCTGAGGTCGCCGATGGCACGGATGATGGGCTGGAAGACGTCGGTGTCGTAGTTCGACTGCTTGCCCTGGATGGCGCGAACGAGTCGCTCGAAGCCCATGCCGGTGTCGATGACGTTCATGCCAAGCGGTTCGAGGTGGCCGTCGGCCTTACGCTCGTACTGCATGAAGACAATGTTCCAGATCTCGATAACCTGCGGGTCGTCCTTGTTGACGAGTTCGCGGCCGGGCACCTTGGCCTTCTCCTCTGCCGAGCGACTGTCGAGATGAATCTCCGAGCAAGGTCCGCAGGGACCCGTGTCGCCCATTTCCCAGAAGTTGTCATGCTTGTTGCCGTTGATGATGTGGTCAGCCGGCACGTGCTTCAACCAAAAGCCTGCGGCCTCGTCATCGCGCTTGAGGTTTTCTTCGGGCGAACCCTCGAAGACGGTGACGTAGAGGTCTCGGGGGTCGAGTTTCAACACGTCGACGAGGTATTCCCAAGCCATGTCGATGGCGCCCTCCTTGAAGTAGTCGCCGAACGACCAGTTGCCCAGCATCTCGAACATCGTGTGGTGGTAGGTGTCATGCCCTACCTCCTCCAGGTCATTATGCTTGCCGCTGACGCGCAGACACTTTTGGCTGTCGGCTCGCCGACGAGGTTCGGGGTCGCGCGTGCCAAGGATGATGTCCTTCCATTGGTTCATGCCGGCGTTGGTAAACATCAGGGTCGGGTCGTCTTTCACGACCATCGGTGCAGACGGAACAATCTTGTGTCCCTTCGACTCGAAGTACTTGAGGAACGAGTCGCGTATCTCATTTGCTGTCATCATATGATATAGGATTTTACGATTTACGATTTAGAATTCACTCTCTCGTGCGTTAAAATGCGTGCAAATGTACGAAATAATTATGAATTATACGCCATGCGCTTTGATTTTTGACATTATTTTTATACTTTTGCAACGAAATTGCGCATTATGAATTATTAATTAGGAATTATTCTGTCATGGCATACAATCCCAACAAAGAACTTAAGAAATTCTACGGCATAGCCGAGGTGGCCGAGCAATTCAATGTGGCCGAGTCGCTGCTGCGCTTCTGGGAGAAGGAGTTTCCCAATATCAATCCCAAGAAGAACGGCCGGGGCGTGCGAATGTACACGAAAGAGGACATCGAGGAGGTGCGTCTCGTCTATAACCTGCTCAAGGTGAGAGGAATGAAGATTGCTGCGGCGAAGCAAGTCCTGAGCAAGAACCGCAAGGCAGCAAGCGACACATCCGAGATTATCGGACGCTTGCAAAGCATCAAGGCGGAGTTGCAGGAAATCAGCCGCGAACTGGGAGAACTGTAATCCCCGAGTGCAGAAGACCCCCTACCCCCCTTTAGGGGGAACTCCTGACGCAGCACACGTTTTGAAACTACTAATGTGTAATTGGCAATTCACTAACGTGTCGTTCGCAATTTACTAGTGTCTAAATCACGATTTACTAGTGTGTCGTTTTCGGAGTTGGCGTGTCGCGTCTTCATTCCGCCCATTAGACCCATTAAGCCCATTCAGCCCATCGGCCGACCCCATTCAGCCCATCGACCCATAAGAAAAGAGCAAAGCCTTCCGACTTTGCTCTTTCTTGTGGGCGCTGAGGGATTCGAACCCCCGACCCTCTGCTTGTAAGGCAGACGCTCTGAACCAGCTGAGCTAAGCGCCCAAAAACGATGTCCTTTCCGTTTTTGCGCTGCAAAGGTACAACAATCCTACGACTCTTGCAAACTTTTCCCTAAAAAAATGTAAGCAATCTGCATTTAGAGTTAAGAAAAGCAGAATTTATGAACTATGAACTATGAATTATGAATTAAAAGTCGTACCTTTGCACAGAATTTACTCATCTTATATATATAAGGAAACGTAATGAAGCATTTCAGACTAGTTGACAACCTAATGGGGTGGCTCACCTTCGCCATCGCTGCCTACGTCTATTGCAGTACGGTGGAACCCACCGCGAGCTTTTGGGACTGCCCCGAGTTTATAACGACAGCTTACAAGCTGGAAGTCGGTCACCCGCCTGGGGCACCCTTCTTCATGCTGACCGCCAACCTCTTCACCCAGTTTGTGAGCGACCCCACGAAAGTCGCGTTGATGGTCAACATGATGAGCGCCCTCTTCAGCGCCGCCTGCATCATGTTCCTCTTCTGGAGCATCAGTCACCTGGCCCGCAAGCTGGTCGGGGAGAACGGCAGAGTGCAGAACCTGGCCCAGCTCATCACGGTCGAGGCGAGCGCGCTGACCGGCGCCCTGGTCTATACCTTCAGCGACACCTTCTGGTACAGCGCTGTAGAGGGCGAGGTGTATGCCTACAGCAGCCTCTTTACGGCTGTCGTCTTCTGGCTGATGCTCAAGTGGGAAGACCACGCCGACGAGCCCGGAAGCGACCGCTGGCTCATCTTCATCGCCTATCTGACCGGCCTGAGCATCGGCGTCCACCTGCTGAACCTGCTCTGTCTGCCTGCCCTCGTCCTCATCTTCTATTATAGAAAGGTGAAGAATGCCACGCTGAAGGGCGCCATGCTGTCGCTGGTAGGCAGCGGACTGCTCATTGCTGCCGTGCTCTACGGCATCGTGCCGGGCATCGTGAAGGTAGGCGGATGGTTCGAACTGCTCTTCGTCAACACCCTGAGCATGCCTTTCAACACGGGCGTCATCGTGTACATCGCCCTGCTCGTCGGCATTGTGCTCTGGAGCATTTGGGAAACCATCAAGCAGAAGAGCCGCATCCGCATGATCGTCTCTTACCTGCTGAGCGTGGGCATGCTGGGTATCCCGTTCTACGGCTACGGCTGGACGAGCATCATCTTCGGCGTGATTGTCCTGGGTCTTCTCTATGTCGCGCTCAATTGGAAGAAAGAGGGCAAGCCCCTCGTTTCCGCACGGCTGATGAACACGTCGCTGCTCTGCATGCTGATGATCATGATAGGCTACAGCTCGTACGCCGTCATCGTCATCCGCAGCTCCGCTAATACGCCGATGGACCAGAACTCGCCCGAGGACATCTTCACGCTGGGCACTTACCTCAGCCGCGAGCAGTACGGCGACCGCCCGCTGCTCTACGGACCCGCCTACACCAGCCAAGTCCAGCTCAAGCCCGACGGAAACTACTGCGTGCCCGTCAGCAAGAAGGGCGCTCCCGTATATCAAAGGAAGGAGAAGCAAACACCCGACGAGCCCGACCGCTACGAGGTGCAGCGCTACAAGACGGACTATGTCTATCAGCAGAACATGCTATTCCCCCGCATGTACAGCGAGGCTCATGCCAGCGCCTACGAGAGCTGGATGGGCGGCGTGAAGGGAACCGTCAAGACCTACGAGCGCTGTGGAGAGATGGTGCAAATCAAGACGCCGACGCAGCTCGAGAACCTGCGCTTCTTCCTCAGCTACCAAGTCAACTTCATGTATTGGCGTTACTTCATGTGGAACTTCGCAGGACGACAGAACGACATACAAGGCTACGGAGAATGGGAACACGGCAACTGGATTACGGGCATCCCGTTCCTCGACAACATGCGCCTCGGCGACCAGAGCAAACTGCCAAGCGACCTGCGCGAGAACAAGGGCCGCAATGTCTTCTACGCTCTGCCGCTGCTGCTCGGCCTGATTGGTCTGCTTTGGCAGCTCTTCAAGAACGACGAGAAGAACAACGGCGAGGGCGAGAAGCAATTCGGCATCGTCTTCTTCCTCTTCTTCATGACGGGCCTCGCCATTGTGCTGTACCTCAACCAGACGCCCATGCAGCCTCGTGAACGTGACTATGCCTATGCCGGCTCGTTCTACGCGTTTGCCATCTGGGTAGGCCTCGGCGTGGCAGGCATCGCTTACTACCTGCAGAAGCTGCTCCGCAGCGAGATGGCCTGCGCAGTCATCAGCTGCATCTGCATCCTTGTGCCCATACAGATGGCGGGCCAGACGTGGGACGACCACGACCGCAGCGGACGCTACACCTGCCGCGACTTCGGCCGCAACTACCTTGAGTCGCTGTCGAAGGGCGACTTCCCCATCATCTATACCAACGGCGACAACGACACCTTCCCCCTCTGGTACGCACAGGAGACGGAAGGCTTCCGCACCGATGCCCGCGTCTGCAACCTATCCTATCTGCAGACCGACTGGTACATCGACCAGATGAAGCGCCCCGCCTACGACTCGCCGGCAGTGCCCATCCACTGGAGCCGCTTGCAGTACGTGGCAGGCACTCGCGAGGGCGTCACCATTCGACCGGGCACGTTGGAGCGCCTCGTAGAGTCCTACAAGGACGACCCGCAGACGCTTCGCGACCTGCTGGGTGACGACCCGTTCGAGCTGAAGAGCATCATCGACAACTGGGTGCTCAGCGACAACCCCGAGCTGCGCTTCATACCGACCGACAGCATCGTCCTCACCGTCGACAAGGACGCTGTCCGCCGCAGCGGCATGATGATAGCGGGCGACAGCATCCCCGACAAGATGCACATCAGCCTGAAGGGCAAGCGCGCTGTCTATAAGAGCGAGATGATGATGTACGAGATGATAGCCCAATGCAACTGGGAGCGGCCGCTCTACGTCGCCATGACTGTCGGACCGGACAACTACGGGCACCTCGACGACTACTTCGTGCAGGAAGGCCTTGTCTATCGCATCACGCCGTTCAACACGGCCAAGAGCGGAATGAACGTCGACACGGAGAAGATGTACGAGAACCTCATGACGCGCTTTGCCTTCGGAGGCATCGACAAGCCGGGCATCTATCTCGACGAGACCGTCACCCGCATGTGCTCCACCCATCGCCGCATCTTCGCGCAGCTGGCATCGCGTCTCGTCCAAGAGGGCAAAAACGATATGGCGAAGAAGGTCGTCGAGAAGGTCGAGCAGGCCATCCCGCCAACCGCAGTGCCTCACAACTATACGAGCGGCTCGCTCGAACTGGCACGCGTCTGGAACACCATTGGCGGCAAGAAGGAAGCAAACGACATCGCGCTCGCCGTGGCGAATAAAGCGTCGGAGTACCTGGAGTGGTACTTGAACCTGCCCGGCAACATGCTCCTGCTTTCCCAAAAGGAATGCTTGAGCAGCATGTACCAGATGCACAGCGCGATAAGCGTCCTGGAGAGCGCGGGCAGCGACAAGGTCATGGAGCTTGCCAAGAAGCTCGACATCTACAACCAGCTCATACAGGCTCGCTTCTACGGTTCTGTCGGCATGGGTGCTGACGAAAACGTCGAGGCCGAAGAGGAAGAATACGAAGAGGAAGAACCTTACGAAGACGACACACTCTAAAAACAACAGACAGCAGTCGTGTTCATTGAGCAACCGCCACGTATCTTCCGCTGGTTCTATCCTCACGCTCTCTGGCGGATAAACCCCGACAGGAAGGCCGTCTATCTTACCTTCGACGACGGACCTATCCCTGAGGCCACGCCCTTCATCCTCGACACGCTCGACCGCTTCGGCGTGAAGGCGACGTTCTTCATGGTGGGCGACAACGCCGCGAAGTACCCGCATCTGCTCGACGAGGTACGCCTCAGGGGGCACGGCATCGGCAATCACACCTTCAACCACCTCTCCGGGGCACGCCATACGCCTTGGACGTACTTGTCCAACATCATGAGAGCCAACGAGATTCTCCACTCGAAGCTCTTCCGTCCGCCTCACGGATGGATCGGCATGGTGCAGTACCGAGTGCTGCGCTACTGCGGCTTCAAGGTCGTGATGTGGGACG
>CAMJOE010000070.1:0-14054 GCA_946407485.1 uncultured Prevotellaceae bacterium
GACGTCTTCCTCGCCGACTCAGGCTACGTCCTGCAAATGGCCCAACAGGACTTCGAGCACATCCGCTTCCACTTCACAAGCGAGTTCTGAAGAATTCTCCCCAGCTACTAAAGCCGTAGCCAATTCGTGCAATTCGTGGTCACATAAAAGAAGGATTGTGTAGGTCAATGCACGTCGATTCCGTCGAAGTACAGTTCGGCGATGACGGTGTCGTCGTAGCGCGTGCCGGGATAGACGTCGAGAATCTCGAACCTCAACGTCCAGTCGGGCTTCGTGCTGTCGTGGTAGCCGAGCGTGCCCACGTTGAAAGTCTGGAGCGTGCGGCTGTCCTGCAAGGCAAGTGTGGCAATGGGCTTGCCGTCACAGTACATACGCAGCCTCTTTACCCGCGAGTTCGCCCGCCATATCTCCTCGTTCTTGACGTGCCCGCTCAGAATCTTCACCTTCGTGATACGAGGGCAGCCGCCTTCGAATGTGTACGTCAGGCTCTCACCTATACCTTTCCCCTTGGTGGCCCAAACCGTCTCGTGGTTGAAGTCGTGGGCATTCCCGGCCTCGTAGCTGAACGCCCCGATGCGCTGCAGATGGCTTGAAGCCGCCACGCTTTTCACGCTGCCGCCGCAATACCAACTGCAACTACAGCCGTAGAGGTCATTATAGACAGTTAGGTCGCCGTAACCGGTTGTGTCCGTCGGCTCCCCTGTTTTGTCGAGCAGCTTCATGTGCCTGTCCCATTCTGCCTTGGTAATCTTTGGCATGGCATGGATGCTTAGCGGCTCGATGACGGCCTGACCAGCAGATTTTGCATGGTAGGCAGCAAGAGCGATGCCTGAAAGCATGAGGATGCCGACGAGCGATGCAGCTACCTTGAAGAGTGAAGAGTGTGGCATGGGGAGTGAAGAACCTGTTTCCTTGTTCTCTGCTACAGGCGAATACTTTGGGCGAAGCGCCTCTGCTGCCGCCAGCATGTCCTCGTAGTATTTCCTGCATGCTCTGCACTCGCCCATGTGCTCTTCACATTTGGCTCTGATGCTCGGCTCGACGTCCTTGTCAAAGAGGTCGGCCACGATGTTTCTGAATTCCTTGCAGTCCATAGTTGAAATGTTCTTAGGTTTATACTGAATGAGATGCCAGCATCCCGCGTCTCACTTTCTCCATGCCGTATGCGAAGCGCGACTTGGCGGTCGTGAGCGTCAGGCCAAGGATGTTGGCAATCTCGCGAAAACTCTTGTCGCCATAGAAGCGGAGCCTGATGACTTCAGCCTGCTCCTCAGGGATGCCCGCCAAAAGCTGGTTGATGCGTCGGAACTCCCAATCGAAGTCTTCTGCTTCGGGATTTGCAGGCTCGGGCTGACCGGCAAGGGGAACCGTCACGTAGCGTCCGGCTTCACGCTGACGGCTGATGCAAAGGTTGGCCAGCATACGGAAGAGGTAGGCCGAGGGATTCTTGATTCCCGTCCCGCCCTCGCTTTGCAACTGGTAAAACCTGACGAACACATCCTGCACGACATCTTCCGCATCGTCGAGATTCCCGAGTCGGTAGCAAGCGTATTGCAGCATCGCCTGCCGCTCGGCCTCCATCAGCCGCTCGACAGCCTTGTCGTTATGCCAGAATGTCAGTAGTCCCATCATTTCGTTTTACTAATATGACGCAAAAATAGCGAAAAAGACTTAACCGATGATGATTATTTTCAGGAAAACTCCAATTCTCTTAATAAATGGCTCATAATTTTAATTCTTAAGCCAATAATTCTTAATTCTTATCTCTTAATTCTTAAATTCTTTGTACCTTTGCAGCAGAAACAAAGAATAGCATGTGTTATGATTTACTTAAACCAGTTTCACAGGGAAGCGACGGAGCGCAAACTGAAGAAAATCGCAGAATCGCAGAAGTCGCCAATGAACTCCGTGGACGCTGCCAATTATATGAAGCGCAACTTCGAGATGGCAAAGGCAATGTAAATGCCCTTGCGGTCGAACAATATTGTGCCGAGCAGTTTGCTAAAGAGCACGGATGCTGGATACCTATAGAAAAGATTAATAATCTTGGTGAGCCGGGGCCGTGTGGCAATGAAAACGACACCTATGTGTCGAATGACATCATCTACAAAGTCAATAACCTTTTGAATAGCAGAAGCATCTTGGCCTTATTGAATAGGATAATTTGGCACAACACTCTTTTTTACGATACATCTTATTCTTTGTATGGTTTCACTGGTTTTGGGGGCCGCTCCGTCATGCCTGTTCTCAGGCAGCGATTGATTAAGTATGCACGTCCTGCTACGCAAGTAATGATTGACACCTACATGTCTGCTCTTGGCTTCATAAAGACAGAGCGAGTGGGTGGCTTCACAAACGGAACCTACGAAGCATGGGACCTGCTGCCTCGGAATGTTCTTGTTGATGACGAAGGGGATATATATGTGGTCGATGCTGAGATTAAGAAACTATAATCATGTGGCGTGATATGGAGAAGAACTAATGATAAAGTATTTATGACGCAGAAACAGATTGCAGAAGACATACAGACTGCCGTGCAGACGTTGAGGCAGGGCGGGCTCATCCTGTACCCGACGGACACGATTTGGGGCATCGGGTGCGATGCGAGCAACGAGGAGGCGGTGAAGAGGATATTCCAACTCAAAAGGCGCGAGGACAGCAAGGCGATGATTTGCCTCGTGGACAGTGCCAACAGGATGCAGCGATACCTGCGACGCGTGCCGGATGTGGCTTGGGACCTCGTGGAGTTTGCCGAAAAGCCGCTCACTCTCATCCTCGACGGCGCCACAGGTCTTGCGCCAAGCCTCATCGCCGAGGACGGCAGCATCGGACTTCGTGTCACCAAGGAAGCCATCAGCCACGAGCTTTGCTATCGCTTCCAGAAGGCCGTCGTGAGCACGAGCGCCAACATCAGCGGCGAGCCATCGCCCGCTTGCTTTGCTGAGATAACAGACGAGATAAAGCAGGGCGTGGACTACATCATGCAGTCGCGCCAGAACGACACAAGCAAGTCGAAGCCCAGCCAAATCATCAAGCTGAGCCTTGACGGACAGATAAGGATAATAAGAAAATAGGAGTGAAGAACGAAGAGTGAAGAGTGAAGAATAAGAATTACATTTGGGGGCAAAGGAAACTTTGATTCTTCACTCTTCGTTGACTTGCGTCGAGCCTTGCTTCTTCACTCTTCACTAAAACAGAAATCAATGGTAAATGCGAGAGACTCCATAGCATGGCTTATCCGATGGCGCCGCAGACATTTCTCTGAGGGCAGGTTCGTGCTGCTCATCAGTTTCCTTGTCGGCATCTTCACTGCCTGCGCGGGTTTGCTTCTGAAATGGCTCATCGGGCAGATTGAGGACCTATTGACGCACGAGTTCGTCGAGACCGGCGCCAACTGGCTCTACCTCGTCTATCCCGTCATCGGCATTTGGCTGACGATGATCTTCATCAAGTATATTGTGAGGGACGACATTGGCCACGGCGTCACGAAGATTCTCTTTGCCATCGCCCGCAAGCAGAGCCGCATCAAGCCCCACAACACCTGGACCTCCGTGGTTGCTTCGGCCATCACCATCGGCTTTGGCGGCAGTGTGGGAGCCGAGGCACCTATCGTCTTGACGGGTAGTGCGATAGGCAGCTCGTTAGGTCAGCTCTGCCGACTCTCCAACAAGTACATGATGCTCCTGGTGGGTTGCGGAGCTGCCGGCGCCATTGCCGGCATCTTCAAAGCCCCGATAGCCGGCCTCGTCTTTGTGCTCGAAGTGCTGATGCTGGACTTGACGATGACCAGCCTCCTGCCGTTGCTCGTGACGAGCGTGACGGCTGTGGGCCTCACCTTCGCCGTTTCCGGCACCAATCCCATCTTCGAGTTCCACCTGCAGGACGCCTTCACCGTCAATCGCATCCCAGCCTACCTTGCCCTCGGCATCGTCTGCGGACTGGTGGCGCTCTATTTCACAAGGACGATGAACTTCCTCGAGGGCATCTTCCGCCGCCTGCAGGGCCGCTACAGGAAATTCCTTTTGGGATCCGCCATGCTGAGTCTGCTCATCTATCTCTTCCCGTCGCTCTACGGCGAAGGTTACGACCTCATCACCCTCTTGCTCAACGGCAACGGGCAAGCCGACTGGGACACGGCGATGGACCGTTCGCTCTTCTACGGCTCCGACCACTTGCTCGTCTATCTCTTCCTCATCGTGGTCTTCAAGGTGTTTGCCTCTACGGCCACCAACGGCGGCGGTGGCTGCGGCGGTATCTTCGCGCCCAGCCTGTTCCTGGGCTGCATCTGCGGCTTCATCTTCTGCCGTCTCTGGAACATGTACGACGTGCTGGGCATCGACATCCCCGAGCGCAACTTCGCCATGCTGGGCATGTGCGGACTGATGAGCGGCGTGATGCACGCACCCCTCACAGGCATCTTCCTCATCGCCGAACTGACGGGAGGCTACGCCCTCTTCATGCCTCTGATGATTGTGGCAACTGGTTCCTACCTCACCATCAAGTACTTCGAGCCGCACAGCATCTACGCGATGAGGCTTGCGCAAAGAGGCGAACTGCTGACCCACCACACCGACAAGTCCATCCTCACCCTCATGAGCATGGATAGCGTCATACAGCATTACGACCACGTCCTCTACCCGGACATGAACCTCGGCGACGTCGCCACGCAGGTCTCGAACAGCAAGAACCACGTCTTCCCCGTCGTGAACAAGCAGATGCAGTTCGTCGGAGCCGTTTATCTCGACGACATCCGCCACCTCGTCTTCCGCACGGAACTGTACAGGGACTTCGCCGTGTCGCAGCTGATGACGCAGCCCGAGGCCCTTCTCTCCGTGAACGACCCGATGGAGGTGGTGGTCAGCGTGTTCGACAAGACAGGCGCCTGGACGCTGCCCGTCGTGGACGAAGAGGGTCTGTTCGTCGGCTTCATCCGCAAGAGCACAGTACTCACCGTCTATCGCCAGATGCTGGCAGACCTCTCGAACGACTAAAAAATGAAGAGTGAATATTAACTGGGAGATAAGAAGAGAAGTTATGAAGAGGAGTTAAGATAGGAAGTTAAGATTTGGAGTTATGAGGAGCCGATACATTTGGCCCATCATAACTTCCCATCATAACTCCCCATTATAACTTCCCATCATAACTCCCCAGAATGAATTATGAATTAAGAAGTAACACCCCATCCCTTCCATTATTTCCAGAAAGACCATGAACCGCGAGATTGACCTTAGCGTATCAGCTTATGGCGTGACACGCCCCCTCGACTACGACGTCGTGCTGTTGCCATGGGGAGCCACAGAGCCCCACAACCTCCACCTTCCGTACCTCACCGATGCCATCCTTGCTCATGATGTGGCAGTGGATGCCGCTCAGCTTGCTTTGGATGAATATGGCGTTCGCGCGATGGTGCTGCCGCCCGTGGCTATGGGAGCACAGAATCCCGGGCAGCGCGACCTGAAGTTCTGCATCCATTACCGCTATGACACGCAGCGTGCAGTCCTTGCCGACACCGTGGCTTCGCTGCACCATCAGGGATTTCGCAAGCTGCTCATTGTCAACGGACACGGAGGCAACACCTTCAAGAGCATGATACGCGATTTGGCGGTGGACTATCCCGACTTCTTCATTCTCTCCAGCGAATGGTTCACGGTGCTTCCCGCGGGGGAATGGTTCGACGCCCCGGGCGACCATGCAGACGAGTTGGAGACCTCCGTGATGATGCATTATCATCCCGAACTGGCTGACCTCGCCGAAGCAGGTCCCGGCCTCGCCAATCCCTTTGCCCTGCAGAGCCTTCGCGAGAAGACAGCCTGGCTGCCGCGCCATTGGACGCGCGTCACAGCCGACACGGGCATAGGCGACCCGCGCCATGCCACCCCCGAGAAAGGCCGTCGCTTCGCAGAAGCCGTCGCAAGGAAGTATGCAGTCCTGCTGAAGGAGCTTGCCGCAGTCAGGGGCGAGCAGGACTTTTATTTGCCCTGAGTCCTTCCGGGCTGACGTGAGATAATCGGAAATAATATTATTGGTGTTTTTTTGCCTGACACCAATAGAAGAAAATTCCCACGTGTAGGAACTCCAGTCCCCACGTGTAGGAACGCCAGTCCCCACGTGTAGGAACTCCAGTCCCCACGTGTAGGAACTCCAGTCCCCACGTGTAGGAACGCTAGTCCCCACGTGTAGGGATTTTGTACACTGCCTGCAGGTCGGTGCGTCAAGCCAGTATTCATGCATGCTCCGGACTCCCGTGTGGCCGTGACGCGTATGGTTGAATCTATTTTTATGACCTTTAACAAGAATTAACGAACGGGGTGGGTGAAAATGCAAATAAATGTTTATCTTTGCAGCATGATTGCAAATGTCATCGTTTAACTGACAATAGAATTAACCTTAAAACAAACAATATGAAGAAGATTATTACTGTTCTTGCATTGCTCCTCGTGGGAGGAGTTCTTTTCAGTCGCGCCTGGGCCGAGGACTACCCGCTGAGGGTGGCCGGCATACAGGTCACTTCGTCGAACGCATCAAACATTACCGGCAGTGGTATTAGCGGAAAAGTGAGCTACGACAGCAGCACGAAGACGCTTACTTTGAACAATACTACAATTAATACGTCGGAGGCCTGCATCTACAACTACGGCATCGACAATCTGACTGTTTGTATAAAGAATAATGCTGAGTTGACAAGTACGTCCAGCCACGGCATTCACTCCACCAGGGGCATTACCATCACGAGCGACGACTTTTCAAATGTCTTTATAACTGCCAATACCAGCAACAAGTGCGCTGTGTGGGTACGCAACGGCAATTCGCTCTGGATTGAGAAGTGCTGGATGGTGGTCGAAGGATACTTTGCTCTGACGGGCGACGGCGAAGAAAAACTCTATCTCTCGCGCTGCTTTGTAGATGCCACTTCTACCGGAAGCGCTCCATGCGTCACCGACTTCAATGAGATTGGCACATTTGGCGTCACATACACCTACGACGGCTCTACATACAACACCACGAAGAAGCGTTTGCTGGACAGCTCAGGAAACTATCTGAAGTCGCACCGTTTGCGACCTCGCCTGGCAGTGGGGCGCAACATCTGGGACCCGCGCTACGATGCCTCTTTCAACAGCAGCAGTTCTGGAATCCACATCACATCCGGCTCCATCGACTATGTCGCCAGCACATCTACCCTCACGCTCAACAATGTGAATGTTGAGATATACAACACAGATAGGGATGTCATCTCATACTATGGCCTTTCCTCTGGAAACACGCTCAACGTAAAGCTCTCCGGCAGCAATTACATAAGACTGAAGGATGCAGATGCGGGTTATGGCGGTATCGATGTAGGCAGCAACATGAAGATTAGCGGGCAGTCTCCAAGTTCCTCAAGACTGATTATCAATGGAACTAGTTTCGGTATCTATGTAAAAGGTAACAAGACATTGACCTTAGAAAATGTCCATGTTGGCAGTGCTTATTTACGCGGAAGAAGCGAAGCAACAGCAAAGTTAAACATCAACAACTGCAGTGTGGCCTCCACAAATTCGGTATGCTACTTCGAGAGTTGCACCATGACAGGCTGCGACTCGCGCTGGTCCCATTTCAATAAAAGCGAGAAAGGGTTCTGCGGAAGAGACGGGAATTTGCTTGAAAGTGGTGTGAGCATCAAGCCTGTAAGCACGACGTACCCCATCTACATATTGGGCAGGCAAATGAACGATGTAAACAACGAAAGTGGCATGTTCTCCGCAGAAGGGATGAAGGGTGGCTGGATTGATTACGATACCAACACCAATATGCTCACACTCTCTGACGTGAATCTCACCACTCCCAGCGGCAGCAGCGAACCGATACTGCGTATCCAAAAGAGCGGGCTCAACATAAACCTCAAGGGCACCAACACGCTGCACACCGACGGCACAGGCCTGCTCATTGACGCATACACCCAAATCACCGGTGCCGACGACTTCAGCGGCGTGCTCAAAGTGGAAGGCTCGCCCACGAAGGGCATCAGCTTCGCCTCAGAGCAGCTGTACCTGCATGACAATGCTGTCGTCGAAGTCAAGGGCAGCAGCTGCGGCGTGGGCACTACAGGCAACAACAGCACAGCAGCAGGAGCCTTGACCATGGGGAACGCTACTCTGCGAGTTCGCAGCGGCGGCGTGAAGGGGCTGAAGGGCATAAACGTGACCTCAAGCGCCGTCATCACCACTCCGCGAGGCGGTCGCGCTGAGCAAACCAGCAGCAATGGAAGGGCCATCGTGGACAGTGACGGCAACGTGGCGCCCTACGTGCAGATAACAACCAGCGACGACCCCGACTTCGTCTTCATCAATGGCGGAGGCAGCGAACCAGCCGACGTGAATGCCGACGGCACCGTGGACAATGCCGACATCACCGCCGTCATCAAAGTCATAAAGGAACGGCTGGAGTCGAACTCCTTCTGACATCAGCCCTAACCGCATAACACTCGACAAGATTATGAAACCCCAGATAAGACTCACATTAGCATTGGCCCTGGCCATCGTAGCGGGCAATGCTGCGGCACAGCGGCTGCGCCTGCAGCCCCTGGAAGCCTTCGTGAACGAACAGGTTGAGCTGGTTGTCACGGCTGAAAACGTGTCAGGCATGACGTCCCTGATGTTTACCCTCGCCTTGCCCGACAACATCCGCTCGTCGGGACGCACACCCATCCTCGGCGAAGCGACAAACAACCACACCGTCGAAACTGCAATGCTTGCGAACGGCAAACTGCTCGTCATACTCTACAGCATGAACCTCAACACGTTCACCGACGGAGAACTTCTTCGCATCCCCCTCGCCATGACATCCGAAGAAGGTAATGGCACAGCCAGGCTCGCCGATGTCCGCTTCTCCGACACCTACGCCGTGAGCTATCCTGCCGACGAGTCGGAAGCCATTATCACAGGCATCAAGGGCATCGCCCCAGACCGTCCTCAGAAGGCAGAAGGCAACACGTACACCCTCGGCGGCCAAATGGTCAATGGGCAACGGACTACGGTCAATCGTAAACTGCCGCAGGGCATCTATGTGGAAAAAGGCAAGAAAGTACTCAATGCTTGGAAGTCCAAGCCTTGAAGTGATAAGCGAATAATCAAGGATTATATGGTCCCTTAAGGTCCCTAAGGTCTTGCTCCTTCACTTTCCCTCGTTCGCAAGCGGATGATGGCCATCAGCATCGCTCCGTACATCATGCAGACAAGCGTCGCGTCAAGATAAACGCCGGTCAGCGTGGCGAAAGGAAGGCCGCCCACCAGGTCGATGATGCGTTGCTGGAGAGCTTCAAGATTGTTTAAAAGCCAACCCAAAGGCGCTATGGGCAGCAGCATTGCCGTGATGGTCAGATAGATGATGCCGGTCGTCAATGGTATAAGCACGACGCTCAGGGGCGGGCCAAGCATGGGGATTTGGTGGAAGTAGTAGGCCACGAGCGGCATTGTGCCGAGACTGGCGACGCACGAGACGACGAGCAGCCTCACCGCCCAAGGCATCCGTGGGAACATGTCGTGGATGGGGCGCCAAAGCGTAAGCAGGAAGAAGACGGCAACGAAGGAGAGCTGGAAACTGATGCTCAGCAGGTCGGTCGGGCTGATCAGTAGGATGATGATGGCACTCAGGGCCAGCGGATGCAGCGGGTCGGTGTCGTACCCCATAAGGAAAATGATGGTCAGGACAGAAAGCATCAGCGCCGCTCTCACCAGCGAGACAGGCAAACCCGTCAGCAAGGCATAGCCCCACAGCACGAGCAGAATGAGGGGCAGGGCGTGCCACCGCCACTTGCTGAAACGTACCCAGCGAATGAAGATAAGATACAGGAAACCATAGAGGATGCCGAGATGCATGCCGCTCAGTGCCAGCAAGTGGCTCGCGCCCACTTCTCTGTAAGCCTGCTTCGTCTCGCGGCTTAGGTCGTCTCTTTTGCCCACCACCAACGCCTCGCTGAGGGCAAGCGTCCGAGGCGACACGCCCGACCTCTCCAATCTCGCTATCATGGCTGTCTGCACGGACTTCGCCTTTTGTTCAATGCCTTGTTGCCAGCCAGGTTTTGTGTCGCTCAAAGGCACGATGGCAGCCCTGCTGCAACCAAGAAGCAGCCAAACGAAGAGCGTCAGCGCGTCGTGGAGGTGCTGATTGGTCTTTCTCGTTAAAGTGCAGGCTATGACCGCAACGGCGAGCAGCGGCAGATAGTAGGGCAGGGGATGACTCAGCCCGACAGCAATGCCCGCCATCAACGCGACAGCGCACCAAAGCATCGGATGCTGGACAAGCATAGGGGAGAAGCTAAATGGCTATCAGTTCCTGTCCTATCTTGCGGACAGTATCAAGTATTAACGAAACTCTGGCTTCGCTGGCGTTCTTTTTGCCGCTGATATATTGAGCCATTAGGCTTTGGGAAATTCCCAAGCGTCTTGCAATGGCCGAAACATTCAATTCGGGATGAGCCATGAAGAGTTTGTAGAGCTGCGTCGTCTCTCGTTTGTCGAAGAAACCATCGAAACTCAAATCTTCATCAATGTCTTCCCAGTGAATCCCGTACTCGTCGGCTTCGTAATTAGCCCGTTGTTCCTTCGTAGCATACCTCAAGCGCGGATAGTCATTGAATTTCTCGCAAGCCTCCTTTCCGCTGGAAGTCCTAATCCAGATGGCATCTTCTGTCAGCCATATTTTCGTTATCTTCTCCATTGTAGCCTCCGTTCTTATTTCGCATTATTGAAGAAAGTGTTCCAATGCTGGGCAATAATCTCTTCGTTATCCTCCAGTATCGCTTCAATCATTTTCAACTCCGATGGTTTGAAACCATGATTATAGACCAGCGAGATAGGAAAAATGTTGTATTTCGCCGTAGCACTGCCTTTCCTTATATGAATATGAATCGGTGTGTGGTCATTGCCATAAAACCAGAATCTGTATTCGAATAAGGTGAATACTGTAGGCATCGTTTCTGACTTTTTGCTGCAAAGGTAGGTAATTATTTTATTACCTCCAAATGATTATGCCTATTTCTTCATCAAAAGCAATTATTTTCTTTGTCTTGACAAGAAGAGAGGCTGGCGAGTTCCTCGCAGGCCTTTGCGGGGTCGGGGGCACGGAAGATGGCGTTGCCAGCGACAAGGACGTCGGCGCCTGCCTCTTTCAGCAGCTTGCCTGTCTCCATGTTGACGCCGCCATCCACTTCGATAAGGGCAAGGCTGCCTGTGCGGTCGAGCAGGCGGCGCAGCTCCCGCACTTTCTCCAGGGTATGCGGGATGAACTTCTGTCCGCCGAAACCCGGGTTGACGCTCATCAAAAGCACCAAGTCCACGTCGGCTGCGATGTCTTCAAGGACGCTGACGGGCGTGGCAGGATTGAGCGTGACGCCTGCCTTCATGCCGGCCTCGTGTATCTGCCAGACGACACGATGCAGGTGCGTACAAGCCTCGTAGTGCACGTTCATGAGATAAGCGCCGAGGGCCTTGACCTCATCAACAAACTTCTCGGGCTGTACAATCATGAGGTGCACGTCGAGCGGCTTCTGGCAAATGCGCGCCACATGCTTCAGCACGGGAAAGCCGAAGGATATGTTGGGCACGAAGACGCCGTCCATGACGTCGATGTGGAGCCAGTCGGCACTGCTCTTGTTGAACCACTCCATCTCGGCCTCGAGATTGGCGAAATTGGCAGCAAGCAAAGAAGGCGATAACATCTAAAAATTTACGATTTTACGATTTACTATTTACGATTTATTTACGATTTAATAATTTAACTATTTATCCCCCCCTCCTTTGGAGGGGCTGGGGGAGGCTGTTATTTACGATTTGGTGATTTAACCATTTACAACGCGGCTGCAAATCTTCAATCTTCAATCCTCAATTTTCAATCTACAATGTCAAACGCCATCATGCCGATGCGATGAAGACGTAAGGTTGCGGACGAAAGGTGCGGGCAAACTGACGTATCTTTGCCAGAACTGCTGTGCTTGGTTGAAATAGTGGTAGGGGTAATGTTTGTTCCATAGGCGGGTGGTTGGGGTAACGTTTAAAAGTTGATAGTTTAAAGTTTAAAGTTCATAGTTGACTGGTTAAAGGTTTTCGATGTCAACGAATGCCTTTTATAAGAAGAACGAATGAAGGGGGCATTTTATTGTAGGAAAAGATAAGTTTTTTCACTTTAAGCGATATTCCCTTCTATTTAGACTTTTGTGAAATAGCGTTTCCCGGAAATCGCGAGAAAAGGGATTTAGTAACGAATTAAGAATTAAGAATTAGTATTTCATAGTTTGGAGTATAAAACTTGCTGTTTGACAAAATAAAGCTTTTGTATGTCAATTCGTTATAAAAAAGCAAGAGGGGCGATTGGTGCACATTTTGCATCTTTTGTGCCGTTTGTTGAAATACAGAAAGTTAAGGATTTGAACACTTTTCGAGGCGATAAAAAAAGTTTGGCGATTTGGAGATTTTGTAGTACCTTTGCAGTCGAATTCGCCAAAAAAACAGGCCTTCAAACATTTGCCTTCTGCCGAGCTAAGCTTACCCCAGTTTGCTATGTTGCCGAGGCAGGAAATTTCCCCTGAACGGGGAGAACCTATATACATTATATAATATACGTGAAAGAGAACGAACAGATATTGTGGCAGCGGTGCATGGAGATGATCCATAGCAACGTTAGCGAGCAGCAGTTCCAGACTTGGTTCTCGCCGATGAAGCTCAAGTCGTACGATGCTGCCCGAAAGGAGCTGGCGGTATTTATACCGTCCCAGTTCTTCTTCGAGTATCTGGAGGAGCACTTCCGCAGGCTCATTCACGTGACCATCAGTCGTTTCTTTGGTGGCGATGTCACGCTCTCGTATGAGGTTGAGGTGGCCGACAATGTGACGGTGACTCAGGAAAGCGAAAACGACGTGATGCCGCAGGCAGCTCCGAGCAAGTTTGCTGCCAACCAGTCGCCCACGTTGGCGCAGGCTGTCGGCCTTGCAGAAGACCTCGACTCGCAGCTCAATCCGCGCCAGACCTTTGCTAACTTCATCGAGGGCACGAGCAACAAGTTGCCGCGAAGTGTAGGTCAGGCCATTGCCGAGCATCCCGAGCAGATGACCTTCAACCCGCTTTTCATTTATGGCCCGAGCGGTGTGGGCAAGACGCATCTCGTGAATGCCATCGGTTTGCGAACCAAGGAGCTGCATCCCGACAAGCGCGTCCTCTATCTGAGTGCACATCTTTTCATGGTGCAGTTCACGGACGCCATCAAGCGCGATACCGTCAACGACTTCATACACTTCTACCAAAGCATCGACATGCTCATCGTGGACGACATGCAGGAACTTGTCGGCATGAAGGGCACGCAGAATGCTTTCTTCCACATCTTCAACCACCTCCGTCAGAACGGCAAGCACATCATCATGACTTGCGACCGTCCGCCAGTCTCCCTGCAAGGCATGGAGGACCGGCTCATCACGCGTTTCAAGAGCGGACTGATGGCAGAAATGGAGAAGCCCGAAGAGAGTCTGCGCCGCGACATCCTGCATAGCATCGTGAAGCACGACGGCCTGAATATTCCCGACGACGTGCTCGACTTCATCTCGTCGAACGTCAACAACAGTGTCCGCGAGCTGGAAGGCATCATCCACAGCCTGCTGGCCTATTCCGTCGTTTATGGCAAGGATATCGACCTCGACTTCTCACAGCGCATCTTGGCCGGTCGCATCAAGATAGAGAAGAAGAACGTCACCATCGACCAAATCATCTCCACCACTTGCGAGCATTTCAACGTGAAGGAGGAAGACGTCTTCGGCAAGAGCAGGAAGGCTGAGATAGTGACCGTCCGGCAGATGAGCATGTATCTGGCTCACAAACATACGAAACTGACAGCAAGCAAAATAGGCATTTACGTTGGCAACAGAGACCACGCCACCGTCCTGCATGGCATAAAAACCATAGACGGCAGGCTGAAAAAGGACAAGAAGCTACAACGTCACCTGGAAGAGCTGGAAGAGAAACTTATAGGAAAGGCACTATGAACATCAAGCAGAGAAGAACCATCCGCAAATACACTCAGCAGCCCGTCAG
>CAMJOE010000071.1:0-13888 GCA_946407485.1 uncultured Prevotellaceae bacterium
CAAAGGAAGAGCGCATCACGGCAAAGGGCAAGGATGTCCTCGTCATCGGTGGCGGTGATACAGGAAGCGACTGCATCGGCACGGCTCATCGTCAAGGCTGTAAGAGTGTGACGCAGATTGAGATTATGCCCAAACCGCCCGTGGGACACAACCCCGCCACCCCTTGGCCCAACTGGCCCGTCATCCTCAAAACGACAAGCAGCCATGAAGAAGGTTGCACTCGTCGCTGGAACATCAACACCCTCGAGTTTCTGGGAGAGAAGGGCCACGTCACAGGCGTCCGCGTGCAACCTATCGACTGGAAGCCCAACCCTGCAGGTGGTCGTCCTCTCATGGTCGAAGCCGGTGAGCCCGAAGTCATCAAGGCCGAGCTGGTCCTCCTCGCCATGGGATTCCTCAAGCCCGAGCATCCCGAATACCCGGACAACGTCTTCCTCTGCGGCGATGCTGCCAGCGGTGCCTCACTTGTGGTGAGAGCCATTGCTTCAGGACTTCAGACGGCTGCGAGAGTGAACAGTTTTCTCGAGAGCGTAGGCAGCAAATAGCTCAATCGTAAATAAATAGTAAATCGTAAATAGTTAAATAGTAAATCATCATTCACCCTTTAACAAACACAATCATGGCAAACGAATTGAGATTTCAGGTTGTCGGCGAGGCGTTCAAGAAGAAGCCTCTCGATGTAAAAGCACCAAGTGAAAGACCTTGTGAGTACTTTGGCAAGCACGTCTTCAATCGCGAGAAGATGTATAAATACCTGCCGAAAGACGTTTATGATAAAATGGTAGATGTCATCGACAATGGTGCCCGCCTCGACCGCAAGGTGGCCGATGCTGTGGCTGCCGGCATGATGCAATGGGCCAGGGAGAACGGTGTGACACACTATACGCACTGGTTCCAGCCTCTGACAGAAGGCACTGCTGAGAAGCACGACTCGTTCATTGAGCACGACGGTAAAGGCGGCATGATTGAGGAATTCAGCGGCAAGCTCCTCGTTCAGCAGGAACCCGACGCCTCCTCGTTCCCTTCAGGAGGCATAAGGAGCACCTTCGAGGCTCGTGGCTACTCGGCATGGGACCCCACAAGTCCCGTCTTCATCATCGACGACACACTCATCATCCCCACAGTATTCATCAGTTATAGCGGCGAGTCGCTCGACTACAAGGCGCCCCTCCTGCGTGCCTTGAAAGCCGTCAACATGGCTGCAACTGAGGTCTGCCATTACTTCGACCCGGCTGTGAAGAAGGTGACAAGCAATCTCGGCTGGGAGCAGGAGTACTTCCTCGTGGACGAAGGACTCTATGCCGCACGTCCCGACCTGCTGCTGACAGGCCGCACGCTCATGGGGCACGACTCGGCCAAGAACCAGCAGATGGACGATCACTACTTCGGCAGCATTCCCGAACGCGTGGCAGCCTTCATGCGCGACCTTGAGATACAAGCCCTGATGCTCGGCATCCCCGTGAAGACGCGTCACAACGAGGTGGCTCCCAACCAGTTCGAGGTGGCCCCTATCTTCGAGGACACGAACCTTGCCGTTGACCACAACATGCTGCTCATGTCGCTCATGAAGCGCGTGGCCCGCAAGCATGGCTTCCGCGCTCTGCTGCACGAAAAGCCCTTCGCAGGCATCAACGGCTCGGGCAAACACAACAACTGGAGCCTCTCGACCGATACAGGCGTGCTGCTTCACGCTCCGGGCAAGACGGCGGAACAGAACCTGCGCTTCGCCACCTTCATCGTCGAGACGCTGATGGGCGTCTATAAGCACAACGGACTGCTGAAGGCCAGCATCATGTCAGCCACCAACGCCCATCGTCTCGGAGCGAACGAGGCGCCGCCAGCCATCATCAGCTCCTTCCTCGGAAAGCAGCTCTCCGAACTGCTCGACCACATCGAGAAAGCCGACAAGGAAGACCTCTTCTCCATGGATGGTAAGCAGGGCATGAAACTTGATATTCCAGAGATTCCAGAACTGCTCATTGACAACACTGACCGCAACCGCACCAGTCCGTTTGCCTTCACCGGCAACCGTTTCGAGTTCCGTGCCGTGGGCAGCGAAGCAAACTGTGCCAGCGCGATGATTACGCTCAATAGTGCCGTCGCCGAGGCTCTTGCATCGTTCAAGAAGCGCGTTGATGAAAAGATTTCTGAGTACTCCAAGAAATCTGAGTACTTAGAAGGCTCCGGCCATTCACCGGTGTACCACGCCATCATCGACGTCCTTCGCGAGGACATCAAGACTTGCAAGCCCATCCGCTTCGACGGGAACGGCTATAGCGACGAGTGGAAGGCAGAAGCCGCTAAGCGTGCCCTCGACACAGAGACCTCCTGCCCCGTCATCTTCGAGCGTTATCTCGACAAGGAAAGCATCCAGATGTTCGAGAGCCTTGGCGTGATGACAAAGAAGGAACTAGAGGCTCGAAACGAAGTGAAGTGGGAGACCTACACGAAGAAGATTCAGATAGAAGCCCGTGTGCTTGGCGACCTCTCCATGAACCACATCATCCCTGTCGCCACCAGCTACCAGAGTCAGCTCCTAAGGAACGTCGAGCGCATGTCGGGCGTGTTCTCCAAGGAGAAGGCCAACCAACTGAACGCCCGCAACCTCAAACTCATCGAGGAAATAGCAGAACGCACAGCCACCATCGAAACGCTGGTAGAGGAACTCGTCGAGGCTCGCAAGGTCGCCAACAAGATTGCTGACGAGCACCAGAAAGCCATCGCCTACCACGACACCATCGCCCCGATGTTCGACAAGATTCGCTACCAGATAGACAAGCTCGAACTCATCGTTGACGACAGCCTCTGGCCACTGCCCAAGTACCGCGAACTGTTATTCATCAGGTAAGTCCACTTTTCATTAACTCAAAGGGAACCAAGCAAACTTGGTTCCCTTTTCTTATGACTTTCTTTTACCCTATATTTTTCATCCTTTTTGAATTCAAGCAACTTTAGACAGATTCGTTCTCATATTGGATTAAAATTCATCTTATCAAGATTAACAACGTATCATATAAACCCACTGATTTTCAGCACCAATGCTGGCTGTTAGTGGGTTTATTGTTCCCAAAATGTTCCCACTTATCCATAGCGTGAGAGATGTATATATTGGCGCAGTATGTTATGGATGAATTTCTTGAACTCACAAAAAAACACACTAAATTACAGAAGGTCGCCTAAAAGTCACATCGGGTTCTCTATGTTCACCTTATGTTCACCAAGAAAAGAAAAAGCACCTACAAAATCTTTGTAAGTGCTTGATTTTCGGTGTGGACCAGCCAGGGCTTGAACCTGGGACCTCCAGATTATGAGTCTGTTGCTCTAACCAACTGAGCTACAAGTCCAGACAACACGTTAAAGTCGTAATCAGGTGCAAAATTAGACATTTCCTGCGAATTATGCAAATGAAAGAAGGAAAAATTTGGTTTCGCAAAGAGTTTTGACTATTTTTGCACTTCGATATGAAGGAAGATTTTTCATTTGCGATGCGAAACTGCTCATTTGTATGAAGAAAGGGATTGCTGTCACCATTGGATTCTTTGACGGGGTGCATCGGGGCCATCGCTACTTGCTGCAGCAACTTGAGAAACTGGCTGCAGCTAAGGGCTTGTCGGCAGCTGCTATAACATTCGACTGCCACCCAAGGACCGTGGTTCAAGAAGACTTCGTCCCTTCGCTGCTGACAACACAGGATGAGAAGCTGAGCCTGCTTGAAAAGAACTTTGGCGGAGAAATTATCGTACTGCCTTTCACAAAAGAACTGAGTGAGCTGACTGCAAAGGAATTCATGCAATCTGAGCTACGAGACAAGCTGAACGCCAAGCTGTTGCTGATGGGCTACAACCATCACTTCGGGCACGGAGGCGGAGCAAAAGAGGAATATGAGGCATGGGGAATGGAGGTTGGCATTAAGGTCTGCGTTGCGGATGCTCTTGCAGGCGAGAAGATTAGCAGCAGCAGGATTAGAAACCTGATTGACATGGGAGAAATGGAGAAGGCAAATGCGATGCTTGGTTACCAATATTTCTTGACAGGAAAGGTTATCGCAGGTAAGCATATCGGCCGACAAATAGGATTCCCCACAGCCAATATCTCTTTGCCTGAGCAGAAGTTACTGCCTGCATGTGGCGTATATGCAGTCTGGGTCACGCTTCCAGACCATACAAAACAAGGGGGAATGCTTTGCATCGGACACCGTCCCACAATTGAGGCAGATGGTGAAATAAGCGTGGAAGTACACGTTTTCGACTTCAATGAAGACTTGTATGGAAGGTCCATTTCCATCGATTTCATCGGGAAATTACGCGATGAACGGCACTTCTCCTCGCTCGAAGAATTGCGAAAACAACTCACACTCGACGCGGCAGACGCTCGAGAAATGATTCATCATTTGGCATGACTAACGAGGAGTTCATAGCACAAAACAGGAATGCAGACGTCAGAGAACTGGCATTGAGCAACGTTCCGGCTGGCATCGACCTTCAGTTTTGCCTGCAACAAATTGCGGGAATGCAGACGGCAGAAAAGAAATTGCCTTCCTGGGCTAATACGAAAGGTATTCTATATCCCCCAAAAATCTCGTTGGAACAATGTAGCAGCGAGCAGACAGCACTTTATAAACAACGCCTCATCGAACGACTTTTTCCGATGAAACGGCAGAAAATGGTCGATTTGACTGGAGGTTTCGGCATAGATTTCTCCTTCCTTGCCAAGCTATTCGAAGAAGCAGATTATGTGGAAAGCGACGAAAATCTTTGCGAGATTGCCCAATACAACTTTCCTCTTCTCGGTCTGCCAAGGGCAAGAGTACATTGCTCAAAAGGAGAGGATTTTCTCGATGGAATGGGAGATTTTTGCTTCGTCTACATCGACCCAAGTCGCAGAGATGCAGACGGGAAGAAGGTGGTGGCGCTAAGCGATTGCTCACCAGACATAGAGAGATTGCATGACACATTGCTCCGCCATGCACCCATTGTGATGGTCAAGCTGTCGCCGATGCTTGACATACAAGACACGCTTCGCCGTCTGCCCAATACAAGCGAGGTGCATGTAGTAAGCGTCGGCGGCGAGTGCAAGGAAGTGCTGGTGGTTCTGTGCCGAGAGAAGACGGGCGATGTGCGCTACTACTGCGTAAACATCGCTTCACAGACACAGACATTCAGCACAAAAGCGAGGAATGCAGAGCCCGTCATCGCGCCACGACCAGAACGCTATCTCTACGAGCCCAATGCCTCCATTCTGAAGGCCGGCGTGCAGAATGCGCTCTGCCAAACCTACGACGTAAGAAAGCTGCATCCCTTCAGTCATTTGTTCGTTTCGGCCCATTTCATCGAAGATTTTCCAGGCAGGGCATTCGAAATTGAGGACTATTGCGGCTTCGGAAAGAAGGAACTAAAGAAGATGTTGGAAGGCATCAGCCAATGCAACTTGACCGTCCGAAACTTCCCGGCTACCGTTGCAGAACTCAGGAAACGACTTAAACTACGCGAAGGTGGCGACACATACCTTTTCGCCACGACACTCAGCGACGAATCACACGTCTTGATTCGCTGCAAACTGCCATAATTGCCTATACATTATTATATATACGACTTTGAGTTATGTTAGTAAAGACATTCAGCGCCAGCGTGCAAGGGCTTCAGGCTGCGGAAGTGACTGTTGAAGTGAACTCGACACGTGGTGCCCGCTTTGCCCTTGTTGGATTGCCGGACAGCGCAGTCAAAGAGAGCTATGAGCGCATCCTTGCGGCAATAGAGAACAGCGGCTACACCTTTCCTGAACACGCGATTACCATCAACATGGCCCCAGCCGATGTGCGCAAGGAAGGTTCGGGCTTCGACTTGCCGATGGCGATAGGCATCCTTGCCACAAACGGACAAGTGGATGCACGGATGCTGAACCGCTACATGATGGTCGGTGAGCTGAGTCTGGACGGTTCGCTTCAGCCCATCAAGGGCGCGCTGCCTATCTCCATCAAGGCTCGCGAGTTAGGCTTCGAAGGACTCTTCGTGCCAGAGGCAAACGTGCGTGAAGCTGCGGTGGTGAACAACCTGCATGTCTATGGCGTGCGCCACATCAATCAAGTCATCGGGCATCTGAATGGATTGGAGCAGATGGAGCCGACCATCATCGACACAAGGGCAGAGTTCTTTTCGAAGCAGAGCGAGTTTGAGTTCGACTTCGCAGACGTAAAGGGCCAAGAGCAAGTTAAGAGAGCCCTTGAGATAGCGGCAGCCGGTGGCCACAACCTTATCATGATAGGCCCGCCGGGCAGCGGCAAGAGCATGTTGGCGAAGCGACTTCCGAGCATTCTGCCGCCTTTGTCGCTTCGCGAGAGTCTGGAGACGACGCAGATTCACTCTGTGGCTGGCAAGCTGAAAAGCGACTGCTCGCTCATCGCGCAACGGCCTTTCCGTTCGCCGCACCACACCATCTCGCAAGTGGCACTCGTCGGAGGCGGTGCAAACCCACAGCCCGGCGAGATCAGCCTGGCGCATAATGGGGTGCTTTTTTGCGATGAATTGCCGGAATTTCAGCGTTCGGTGCTCGAAGTTCTTCGTCAACCACTCGAGGACCGCGTCATCAACATCTCGCGGGCAAAATACACCATCACCTATCCCTGTTCGTTCATGTTCATCGCCTCCATGAACCCGTGTCCGTGCGGCTATTACAACCATCCTGACAAACATTGCTGCTGCACGCCCGGACAAATCATGCGATACCTGAACAAGATATCAGGTCCTCTACTCGACCGCATCGACATCCATTGCGAGATTCAACCTGTGCCGTTCGCTCAACTCAGCCAGATGCAGCCGGGCGAGCCGAGTTCGGTCATCAGGGAGAGAGTGATTAAGGCACGCAAGATACAGGAGGAGCGGTTCCAGCCTTACAAGGGCATCCATTGCAACGCGCAGATGAGCGAGAAGATGCTCCATAAGTTCGCGGAGCCCGACAACGCCTCGCTCGACATGCTTCGGATGGCGATGGAACGGCTGAAGCTCAGCGCGCGTGCATATTCGCGCATCCTGAAAGTGGCAAGAACCATTGCCGACTTAGCCGGTAGCGAGAACGTGCAGAGCCAGCACATCGCCGAAGCCATCGGCTACCGCAGCCTCGACCGCGGCGACTGGGCAGAGAGAGGAGTATGATAATGCTTTGCAACACGTGCCGAAAGCGCTGACATAACGTGCCGAAAGCGCTCACATAACATGCCCAAATGGCCGTCGGCCTTCGGTTCAGGTTTCCTTTGTGCCAGCTGCTTTATTATTCCCTTTCTTTTTTTATTAATATTGCGGGTTAGCATAAAATAATCCGCTTATTTCTTTGTAGGGAAACAAAAAACTTGTATTTTTGTCATGCAATCCACAAAATATTAATACAATATTATCGAAATAATCACTATCTTTGTATCGAAAGATGTTTCCTAAGCAAGGATTATTTGTACCCTGGCAATACATTAACACACATTCCAGATAAAAGAAGCATGAGAAAGATTCTTTTTTTGACACTCTGTGTCTTGTCTGTAACTGTAGCAACTGCGCAGGACAGAAGAGGTTTTAAAGATGCGTACAAGGACTATTTCCTGATTGGTGTGGCTGTGAACCAGCGTAACATCTCTGCGGAGGAGCAAGTCGATTTGGTGAAGCGCGAGTACAGCAGCATTACGGCAGAGAACGACATGAAGCCCGTTTCCGTACACCCCGAAGAGGGAAAATGGACGTGGGAAAGAGCCGACCGCGTGGCCAACTTCTGCCGCGAGAATGGCATTAAGCTGCGCGGACATACCCTGATGTGGCACAACCAAATAGGCGACTGGATGTTTTACGACAAGAAACACAATCTGGTCAGCAAGGAAGTGCTCTTTGAACGCATGAGGGAACACATTCATACGGTAGTGAACCGCTACAAGGATGTGGTATATTGCTGGGATGTCTTCAACGAGGCGATTGCTGACGGCGGACGTAGGCCTAACGGTCCGGACCAACCCCTGCGCGAGTCAAACTTCTACAAGATATGTGGCAACGATGAGTTCATCCGCAAAGCCTTCCAGTTTGCACGCGAGGCCGACCCCAATGCCCTGCTTTTCTACAACGACTATAACGAGTGCGACCCCGTGAAGCGCGACCGTATCTACAACATGGTCAAGGAGATGAAGGAGGCAGGCGTTCCCATCGACGGCATCGGCATGCAGGGTCACTACAACATCTACGGCCCTTCGGAGGAAGACATTGAAGCCGCTGTAAGCAAGTATGCAGAGGTGGTTGACCACATCCACATGACGGAGCTCGACATCCGCGTGAATGCAGAGATGGGCGGCCAACTGCGATTCAGCCGGAACGAGGGTGCAACAATCAGTAACGACCAGAAGCTGCTGCAGGAGGCGCAATATGCTGCCGTGTTCAGGGTGATGCGTCGCCATGCTGACAAAGTGGACTGCGTGACGTTCTGGAATCTCAGCGACCGCGACTCCTGGTTGGGCGAGAACAACTATCCCCTGCCCTTCGACAGAGAATACAAACCCAAGAACGTGTATCGCGTAATCCGTGACTTCATCCCCTCTTCGGACAATCCCGACATCAAGGACGACTTCAAGCCCTCAGCCACATGCCAACCCCGCCAGCAATATCCCCAAGTCAATTCGCAGGGTTATGTGCGGTTCCGCATTACTGCCCCCAATGCCCGTTATGTCATCGCCTCAGCAGGTCATGGCGGAGGTATGGGCGGAACTGTCTTGAAGAAGCAGAGCGACGGGTCGTGGATGGGCACGACGCTCATACCCGAGGACGAAGGCTTCCACTACTACACCCTATCCATCGACGGAGCCCAGGTGTTGGACCCTGGCACCAACAGCTATTATGGCGGAGCAAGATGGATGAGCGGAGTGGAGGTGCCTGCTCATGATGGCACGTTCTTTGCCGAAAGGACTGACATCGAACATGGGAACGTGCAGAAGATACTGTTCCCAAGCAAGGTGCACGGCGACCAGCTTCGGGTGGCTTACGTTTACACTCCGGCAGGCTACGAGAAGAACAGCAAGCAGCGCTATCCCGTCCTCTATCTGCAACACGGATGGGGAGAGAACGAAACCAGCTGGCCTGTTCAGGGCAAGGCCAACATCATCATGGACAACCTGATTGCCGACGGGAAGGCGCTTCCTTTCATTGTGGTGATGACCTACGGCATGACGAATGATGTCGTGTTTGGCCGTAACTTCGACCGGGGAAAAGTGGCAGAGGACTTCCAGAAGGTGCTCGTGGACGAACTGGTCCCCTATGTCGACAGTCATTTCCGCACGAAGGCCGACAAGAAGAACCGCGCCATGGCGGGCCTCTCCATGGGTGGTATGGAGACGCACTCCATCACGCTGGCCCGTCCGGAAGTCTTTGGCCACTACGGACTGCTCAGTGGCGGCGTCTATTCTCCTGAGGAGATAAAGGATAAGAAACAAGTGGATTACATCTTCATCAGCTGTGGCAGCAAGGAAGGCCCCGACCGCGTGCGCAAGGCCGTAGCAGATTTGCAGGCAGCAGGTTTCAACGCGGAAGCCTACATCTCAGAGGGGACAGCCCACGAGTTCCTCACATGGCGCCGAAGCCTCTACGAAATGGCTCAGAAACTGTTTAAATAGGAAGAACGAACCTTCACAGAACAACTATTACAACTCTTTATATCATGGCAAATCAGAATTTACCAACCATCGAAGAGGTTTTCGCGTGGATGCGGAAACTCTATGACGAAAGCTACTCGGGCCTGACGAGTACCGAGAAGAGCGAGCAACACATGTACGGCACAATGGTGACGACACCCACGGACAAGAAGTTCATCGTGCGTATGCTCGACGAGACGAGTCAGATACGCGACAATCAGAAGCTGGCGCTACGCGTCAAGGAACTCATCGACCTGTACGGCATCCCGCGTTTCCTCGACAGTACGGACCGCATGCTGTTCTGGATGTATCGGAAGTTTGCCTACCTGCCGCTGTTCAACTGGGCAGCTGTGCCCATCATCAAGTGGCGCCTGCGTCGCGACACGAGCCGCGTCATCATCAATGCCGCGCGCCCCAGCCTGACAGAACACCTGGCCACGCGCTTCAAGGAGGACATCGGGCAGAACGTGAACCTCCTGGGCGAGGTCGTGCTGGGCGATGCCGAGGCCGACAAGCGCTTCTACTCCTACCTCGACGCGATAAAGGAACCAGACATCAACTACATCTCCGTCAAAATCTCGGGCATCTACGCGCAGACGCATGCGCTGAACTATAAGGAGTGCTATCCGGAGCTCATCCGCCGCATCTCCCTCCTCTACCAGGCCGCCATCGACAACCCATACACGGACGTCAACGGCGTGACGAGGTCGAAGTTCATCAATCTGGACATGGAGGAATACAAGGATGCTCACCTGACCATGCGCGTCTTCAAGGACGTGCTCTCCCTGCCGCAGTTCAAGAACTACGAGGCAGGCATCGTCGTGCAGGCCTACCTGCCTGATGCCGAGGGCTTCCAGACGGAGCTGCTGGAGTTCGCACGCAAGCGCGTCAGCGAGGGCGGCTCACCCATCAAGATGCGCATCGTGAAGGGCTGCAACCTCGACATGGAGAACATCGTGAGCGACCTGCGAGGCTGGCCCAACCCCGTGCGCAAGTCGAAGACCGAGGTCGATGCCAACTACCTGCACCTCATAGAGCGGGGCCTGAAGCCCGAGAACGCGCGCGTGCTACACATCGGCATGGCGTCGCACAACCTCTTCACCATCTCCTACGCCTACCTGCTCACGCAGATGTATCAGACACCTAAAGACTGCTTCTGCTTTGAGATGCTGGAGGGCATGGCCAACCACGTCTGGCGCGCACAGAAGAAGCTTGGCAACCACGTCATCCTCTACACGCCCGTGGTGACGAAAGAGAACTTCCTGAACGCCATAAGCTATCTCGTGCGCCGAATGGACGAGAATACGGCGCCCGACAATTTCCTTACGCACAGTTTTTCACTAAAGCCCGACACGAAGGAATGGAAAGAACTGCAGCAACAGTTCATCGAGGCGTACAACATGAAAGACCATCTGGACCACACGCCGACGCGCACGCAGGACCGCAACAAGCCGTACGAGGGGCAGGAGCCTCAGGACGAGCTGCACAACGAGCCGGATACCGACTTCGACCGCGAGTGCAACCAGCGCTGGGTGGAACGGGTCTTCGAGAAGTGGCAGACGCAAAAGCCGAAGGCCACCATCATAGGGGCCGACGAGACATCGGCCATCCTGGCCACCGCCGAGGCAGATCCCGCGGGCTGGCGCAGGACGTCGGTGGAGGAGCGCCACAGGCTCATGTACCGCGTGGCCAACGTACTCGGACAGATGCGCGGCGACCTGTGCGGCTGCATGTGTGCCGTGACGGGCAAGACGTTCGAGGAAGCCGACGTGGAGGTCAGCGAGGCGATTGACTACTGCCGTTTCTACACGACGACGGTCAAGAAGTTTGCCGCCCTGCCCGACATCGAGTTGAAGGCCAAGGGCACCGTGCTTGTCATTTCCCCCTGGAACTTCCCGTGTGCCATCCCCGTAGGCGGCGTCGTGGCTGCCTTGGCGACAGGCAACACCTGCATCCTGAAGCCGGCAACGGTGGCGGCTCCCGTGGCAGAGCTCTTCGTGAAGGCATTCTACGAGGCCGGCGTGCCCAGGGAGGCCCTGCAGCTTGCTGTGCCCGACAGCGAGGGCAAGCGGCTGCTGACGTCATCGCCCGTCGTGAAGCACGTCATCCTGACGGGCGGCACGGACACGGCGCAGGCCCTGGCTCATGCCAACCCACGCAAGCCGCTGAGCGCCGAGACGGGCGGCAAGAACGTCATCATCGTCACGGCCAAGTGCGACCGCGACCACGCCATCATGAACACATGCCGTTCGGCCTTCAGCAACGCCGGGCAGAAATGCTCCGCCTGCTCGCTCATGCTGGTGGAACGCTCTGTTTACGACAGCCCCGAGTTCTTCGAGAAGCTGAAGGACTGTGCCGTCAGCCTGAAGACCGGCCCCGTATGGGACGCCGGCAACATCGTCGGGCCCATGATTACCAACAAGAACGAGAAGCTGGAGCGTGCTTTCACGCTCGAGGAGGGAGAGCGTTGGCTCGTCGCTCCGAAGTATGTCGATGAGGACCACTTCATCCTGCGCCCCACCATCAAAGTGGACGTCAAGCCCAGCTCATTCACCTTCCGCACGGAGCTCTTCGCGCCGCTGCTGGCCGTGGCTCCTTTCGACACGCTGGAGGAAGCCGTCAACCTGGTCAACGGCCTCGACTACGGACTGACGAGCGGACTGCAGTCGCTCGACGAAGCAGAGCAACGCTACTGGAAGAACAACATATGCGCCGGCAACCTCTACATCAATCGCGGCATCACGGGAGCCATCGTGGGCCGTCAGCCTTTCGGCGGCATGAAGCTCAGCGCGTTTGGGCCGGGCCTGAAAGCCGGCGGACCGAACTACGTGGCTCAGTTCATGCACATCACCGACAAAGGCAACACGACCGACTACCGCACGTCGTACAGCCAATGGTACGAGAAGGAGTTCCGCCATGCGCGCAATCTGCACCCCGAAATCCGCGGCGAGCAGAACGTCTTCCGCTATCTCCCGCTGAAGGACGGCATGGTATTGCGCCTCTTCGGCGACGAGTCGATAGAGAAAATCAAAATGGTCTGCCTGGCCGCCAAGACGGTTCACACGCCGCTCACCATCTCGTTGGACAGGGGCTGCTCCCTGCTTTCCGACGTCAGCCCGCTCTCGGGGCAAATCAAGACGGAAAGCGTGGAGGACTTCTGCAAGAGCCTGAAGCAGTACGAGCGCGTGCGCACCATCTCCGCCTTCGTGCCCGATGTCGTCTTCAAGGCAGCAGCCGCCGTGGACAAATACATCGAGCAGGCGCCGCCCGTCAGCAACGGCCGCATCGAGCTCGCGCGCTATATCCAGGAGCAGTCCATCTCGAACGAATACCACCGCTACGGCTCCCAAATTGAGGTGCCGCCCGTGGAATAAGTCCGGCAGACGCGTCGGAACCGGCTGCCAGTCGGCATCCGACGCCCGATTTTACATAAAGGAGAGCTTGCTTCGTCGCCATGCAGCAATTGCTTCGTCGCCATGCAGCAATTGCTTTGTCGCGACAAAGCAAGCTCTCCCACGTGAAGGAAGACGCGTTCCTTGCTGTGGGAAGTCGCTTTCCTTGCTGAAGGAAGTCGCGTTCCTTGCTGTGGGATTTCTTTTTCCTTGCTGTGGGATCTCTTTTTCCTTGCTGAAGGATTTCTCTTTCCCTGCTGTGGGAAGTCGCTTTCCTTGCTGTGGAATCTCGCTTTCTTTGCTGTGGGATTTCTCTTTATTGCTGTCTGGGGAGAAGCACCGAACCAAAGGTCGACGATAGTCAAGGTGCGAAAGAACACAGACGGGGGTGTAACCCCCGGTAATGATACAACAGGAAGGAAAAGTCCTGAAAGGACGACAGAACGCTAATGTAAGTTGGAATTAAAACATATTATATGTTCTGTCGCCCTTTCAGGGCTTTGATATAGTTTATGACATAGCCCCGGGGGTTGACACCCCCGTCTATGTTCTGTCGCACCTCCGGTGCTTTATTACCAGACGCCTCTGGAGGGAAAACGTGTTCCCTGCTGTGGGATCTCTTTTTCCTTGCTGTAAGAAGTCGTGTTCCTTGCTGTGGGATTTCTATTTCCCTGCTGTGGGAAGACGCGTTCCTTGCTGTGGGAAGACGCTTTCCTTGCTGTGGAATCTCGCTTTCTTTGCTGTGGGATTTCTATTTATTGCTGTCTGGGGAAAAGCACCAAAGGTGCGAAAGACCACAGACGGGGGTGTAACCCCCGGTAATGATACAACAGGAAGGAAAAGTCCTGAA
>CAMJOE010000072.1:0-13835 GCA_946407485.1 uncultured Prevotellaceae bacterium
TATTCGATGAAATCGGCAAAAATGTAAAGTCGGAGGTCAAGGCCCGCAGCTTCAGATTGGGCTCCTCAGGCATCGACGTGAACCATCCGCTCGTGCAAAAAGTCATTTCGATGGGCGGCAAACCCTTCGGCTCACCCACTTTGAGCGACCAAGCCCTCATGCCTTTCCCTAGTTTCAAGATGGGACCGGGCGAGAGCAAACGCAGTCATTCTGCCGATGAATTCGTGGATTTTTGCGAAATCGAGCAGGCGATAGAGACCTATCTCGAACTGCTGAAATGACCCTTTGATGTGTGGGGTCTCCAAACCACCCACGTGTAATTGCCAAACTACGCACGTGTAAATGCCAAACGACACACTAGTAAATTGCGATTTACACACTAGTAGTTTTTCAATTATACATTAGTAGTTTGCGAACGACCCTTGAGTGGTTGAAAATAACGACATGTTGCGATACTCGTTTCGACGTGTCATGATGAGCTTTTCGACGTGTCATGATGAGCTTCATGACGTGTCGTGTTTTTCAACCATCCACGTTCCTATCGTTTTTCCCTAAAGAAGCGTTGCATCAGTTCGGCGCATTCGTCGGCCATCACGCCACTTTCGACCTGCGTCCGAGGGTGCAGAGCTTGTGGGGCGAAGCGAGTGAAACCACGCTTTTCATCGGGCGCTCCATAGACGATTCTGCTGATTTGCGACCAGCCGAGGGCGCCGGCGCACATCACGCAAGGCTCCACCGTGACGTAAAGCGTGCAGTCGTTCAAGTACTTTCCTCCAAGATGCTCTGCCGCCGCCGTGATAGCCTGCATCTCAGCATGAGCCGTCACATCGTGCAGCAGTTCAGTCAGGTTGTGACTCTTGGCGATAATCCTGTCCCTGCATACCACGACAGCCCCAATCGGAATTTCGCCCTGCCGGTACGCCTCATTAGCCTCCGCCAGTGCCTGCTTCATGTAGAATAAATCGATGTCATTTACCATCTCTCATTTACCATTTAATCATTTTTCCATTTACTATTTGTGACCACTCTCCTTAGAAAGGGGGTAATGGCGGGGTTTCATTCATCATTTAAGGGTTCGCAGAATGTTTTTTCTCCTTTTTACGTGCAAAGTTAAGGAATTTTTGTAACTTTGCGAAGGAAAACGCAATAAATGTCATTTGCACATTAAATGGTAAATGGTAAATGATTAAATGGTAAATGGTAAATGATTAAATGGTAAATGGTAAATGATTAAATGGTAAATGAGAGATGAACAATACAGAATACCTTGTCATTAGCCGCAGCAACGGCACCACGAAGACCGGGTCGCCATACGCTTCGCTGAAGGTGGCAAACCTCCTCGAGACCATCAATGTGGCGGTATGGGACATGCCTCCGACGGCAGAGCCGCAGGTGGGGCAGCTCGTCTTCTTCTATAATATGAAAGACAACGACGGCAAGAAGTCGTGCGACCTGCGCGACCTGAAGTGCGGCGGAGAGCCGCTTCTCGACCATCCGCTCTATAACCTGTTGCCCCGTCCTGTCAGGCGTGATGTCTGGGATGACACGATACAGAAGCTCCTCAGCTATTGCTCGGACAAGCTCCTGATGGGCATTATCGAGGAGTTTGCAGGGCGCTTCTACGAGCCGTTCAGTCAGTACCCGGCAGCCACATCGATGCATCATGCCTTCCCCGGCGGGCTCTTGAACCACACGCACCAGATGCTCAAGATGCTTGAGGGGCTCTATCCCTGCCTGCCTTACGAGGTGAAGGTGGAGCATTGCATCCTCGCCATCCTTTTCCACGACTGCGGCAAGATGAACGAATACAGCAAGACGGGCGAGTCGCAGCCCGACATGTACCTGCTCGGCCACATCTACATCGGAGCGCATTGGCTGCATAACATCCTCAAGGAGAGAGGGCTGAACGAGGACGAGACGAAGCGCATCGTGCACTGTGTCCTGTCGCATCATGGCCAAAGGGAATTCGGCAGTCCCGTCGTGCCGTGTACGCAGGAGGCCATCGTCGTGAGTCACCTCGATAACCTTAGCGCCAAGACCGACAACTGGGAAGGGGCGGGCGACATGGAATACATGAACGCGCTGGGGACGAAGAAGGTGGCACCTTCAATTCATAATTCATAATTATTAATTCATAATATGGCAGCGCCTTAGGGTTCGCGAAGGGGAGAATTATGAATCGTGAATTACGAATTAAGAGTTAAAGTGCAATTATGAATTTGTATTGTGAATAATGGATTATAAAGGGCAGGAACTTCAGAAACTTCAGCAAGCGCTTTACGTCACGCTTGGCGAGGTGGACCGCATCTGCAGGAAGCACGGCATCCGTTACTTCGTGACGGGCGGCACGGCCGTTGGCGTGTACTTCTGGCACTCGATACTGCCCTGGGACGATGACGTGGACGTGGGCATGCTGCGGCCTGACTACGAACGCTTTGCCGCGATAGCGCAGGAGGAGATGGGCGACCGCTTCTTCCTGCAGACGCCTGACACGGAGCCGCATACACCTTTCTTTTTCATGAAGGTCAGGATGAATGGCTCCCGCTTCTCGGAAGCCACGTTCAAGGGCATCAAAATGCATCAAGGCATCTACGTCGACATATTCCCCTTCGACAAGATACCCAGGCGGCGATGGCTCGAACGGCTTCAGCACAACGTGCTCTTCTTCCTGAACGGCCTCTTCATTGCCAAGGAGATTTGGCAGTGGAAGCATTGCGGCAAGTGCGACATCCCCGAGCCGAGAAAGCGGGGCTGGCTGCCTTGCTTCTTCACTCGGCTGCTCATCACGCTGCTCAGCAAACGCACTATATATAATATAATGTATAGGGTGCAGACGGCATTCAACGACAAGCCGCTGCCCCTGTGCAAGAACATCATCACCAAGAGCGAGCGCCTGCCCATCGAAGACGTCAAGCAGGCGCAGACAGCGACATTGGGCCCCTTGCAGGTCAGCGCGCCTCGCGACCTCCTGCTTTACCTCACGAACCACTACGGCACAGTCCGCAAGGACGTTCCCGACGAGATGAAGGTCAGCCACCGGCCCGAAGAGCTCGTCTTTCCGAAAATGAAAAATGAAGAGTGAAGAATGAAGAATTTGCTACCGCATAATGTAGAAGTAAACGGATTGAAGCAACCGGATTACTGACAAAGCATGGGGCGTAGCCAAATTATGAATTAAGAATTGTGAATTATGAATTGCAAATGAAACAGAGAAACCACGCCTTCGACATCCTTTGCGGCATCTGCATCATCCGCATGGTGACGCTGCACATCATGGCCTTCTGCGGAGAGGACAAGCAGGACTGGTGGCTCGAAGTGATGCGTTGGAGTTTCTTCTTCATGAGTTTCTTTTTCTTCAAGGCCGGCTACTTCAACAAAGGCACGTCGAGCGGCACGGACCTCGACTACCTGAAGGACAGGAGCAAGCGTCTCCTCGTGCCCTACCTGATGAGCGGCCTCATCGGAGCCGTGGTCTATTTCAGTTTCTACTTCCCTTTGGTCGACAGGTACAAGAAGTTCGTTGAGCCGCTCGAATGGAACCACATCTGGATGAAGAGCGGCTTCTACGGCAACTCGCCCATCTGGTTTCTCTTCTCGTTCTTCACCGTCTATATGATGGTGAGGTACATCGACAAGGTGAAGCATCTGTGCTGGCTCACGATACTCTTCCCGGCCATCAGTTACTGGGCATACCGGACGGGCAACAACGTGCCGATGAGCCTCGGCAACGTCTTCATCGCCTGCTACTTCTTCTACCTCGGCCGGCTGTGGCACTGGGTGATGCAACGCTTCAGCAGGGAGCAGGTGATGGCAGCGTCGTGGCTGATGGTGGCGATGTTCGTCGTCCTCGGTATCGTGGTGCCCGGCACTTACAACATGAGCCAGAACCTCTTCACGGGCAACGCCGTGATGGCGGTCGTCAATGCCACCTTGATACTCTGCGGCTTGGCGGGCGTCCTGCTGACGTTGCAGGTGCCGCGGATCCCCTTGCTGTGCTTCATCGGCGAGCATAGCATGGTCTTCTTCATCTCGCACTATCCGATGCTTTATTTCTACAAGTTCATGCACCTTTCCTATGGCAGGAGCATCTACGGGAAGACGGACGACGTGCTCATCCTCTTGCCCGTCATCTTTGGCCTGTGTGCCTGGCTTGTGCCCTATATCGAGCGCATTCCGTGGCTTAGCGGACGCTGGCCAGAGAAGCCTCGTGCAGTTCCAGCAGCCGAGCCACGCCAAGACTGATGGACTTCAGTCCGAAGTCTTCCGGCCTGACGTCATGCCAGGGCAGCCACAGCACTTCGCTGGCGTCGTCCATCGCCGTAGCGCCCTCTGTCTCAGCAACCTTGCAGAGGAAGAAGAGGTCGAGAGTGGGGATGTCAAGTCCGCTGTAGCGGTACATGTTTGGCAGCGAGAAGAGGTAGCGTGCCTCGGCAACCATGAGCCCCGTCTCTTCCATGACTTCCCGCCTGACGCCCTCTTCGCCCGTCTCAAAGCAGTCGCAGAAGCCGCCGGGCAGGTCGAGCGTCCCCTTCGCCGGTTCCTTGCTTCGCCGCACAACCAGCAGACGGTCCGTTTCATCGACAATGACGGCCACTGTGGAGGCACTCGGATTCATGAAATACACGAAGCCGCAGGCCTCGCAACGCTTGCTTTTCTCGCTGTCCTCGACAAAGCTCTTCGATCCGCACTTAGGGCAAAAAGAGAAGAGTTGCAACAGGTGATTTCTTTCTTTGTGAGCCATATTTTGATACTTATTGTTTGCAAAAGTAGCAAAAAGCGCGATATAAAGCAAGTTTTCGTTGTCCGTTCCGCCTAAATTCGTTAACTTTGTACTTCGGAAAGCATTAAAGGAGTATTAACCATTAACATTAGACTATGAACTTCGTACAACTGACAGACTGGTTTCAGGCGTTGCCTCCCTACATGCGCGCCTATTGGGTGATAGCCATCGCCGTTTCCATCATCTTCATCATTCAGATGGTGCTGACGCTCGTCGGGCTTGGCGATACCGATGCTGGCGGCGACCTGGGCGACTTCGATGCCGGCGGCGGCGACTTGGGCGACGGCAACGGCGACACGATGGACACTGGCGGAGCCATTCAGCTCTTCACGATTCGCAACACGGTCAACTTTCTGCTGGGTGTCGGCTGGGGCGGCGTTTGCCTGAGCAGCGTCATCGAGAACCGCTTCCTGCTCGCCGTGGCCGCCATCCTTTGTGGTTGCATCATGGTGGCCGCCTTTATATTAATGTATAGACAACTGATGAAGCTTGAGGGCAACGGCAGTTATCGCATCGAGGAGAGCGTGGGGCATGTCTGCGAGGTCTATATCCGCATCCCCGGCCAGTGCAGTGGCAGCGGCAAGGTGCAGATTAGTTTCCACGGCTCGGTGCAGGAGTTGCCGGCCCAGACGGAAGGCGATGCCATCCCGAGCGGCAAGAAGGTCAGGGTGACGAAGGTTGTCGAGAGGAGCCTCCTGATAGTGGAGCCTTTGGCCTGAATCGTGATGACATTATCCCGTCCCGTGATGACGCTATCCCGTTATATCGTTAAGACGTTATCCCGTTCCGTTATGACGTTATAACGTTATGACGTAATGACGAAAAAGAAATTATTAAATCATTAAATATTAAATCAAAATGGAACCCTTCTATCTTATTGTGATTGGAGTCGTCGTACTCGTCTTCCTTTTCATGGCCATCGTAAACCGTTATCGTCGCTGCCCCAGTGACAAGATTCTGGTCATCTACGGCAATCGCGGCAACAGCAAGAGCGCCAAGTGCGTGCACGGCGGCGGTGCCTTCGTGTGGCCCATCATCGAGGACTATGCTTACCTTTCCCTGACGCCCATCGGCATCGATGCGAACCTGACGAATGCCCTGTCGAGGCAGAACATCCGCGTGGACGTGCCCTGCCGCTTCACCGTCGGCATCAGCACGGAGCCTGAGAGCATGCTGGCTGCTGCTGAACGCCTGCTCGGACAGACGCCCCAGCAGATTCAGGAGCTTGCCCGCGACATCCTCTTCGGCCAACTTCGTCTCGTCATCGCCACCATGAGCATCGAGGAGTTGAATTCTGACCGAGACAAGTTCCTCGAAGCCATCACGGCCAACGTCGAGGTCGAGCTGAAGAAAATTGGTCTGCGACTCATCAACGTCAACGTGACCGACATCAAGGACGAGAGCGGCTACATCGAGGCCCTCGGACAGGAGGCTGCCGCGAAGGCCATCAATGAGGCCAAGGTACGCGTCGCCGAGCAGGAGCGAAACGGTGAGATTGGTAAGGCTGAGGCTGTCCGTGAGACGCGTATCCGTACCGCCGAGGCGAATGCCGAGGCCGTGAAGGGCGAGAACGAAGCCAAGATAGCCATCGCCAACTCCGACGCCGTGCGTCGTGAGCGCGAAGCAGAGGCGCAGCGAAAGGCCGTGGCTGCCGAGAAGGTGGCCAGCGCTCAGGCGCTCGAAGAAGCCTACGCGGCCGAGCAGAAGGCTGAGAATGCGCGTGCCGACAAGGAGCGTGCGAGCCAGCAGGCCAACGTCATTGTGGCTCAGGAGATTGAGAAGAGGCGACTCGTCATCGCTGCTGAGGCTGAGGCCGAGCAGAAGAGGGTCAATGCCAAGGGTGAGGCAGACGCCATCTTCGCCAAGATGGAGGCCGAGGCAAAGGGCTTGTTCCAAATCCTCACGAAGCAGGCAGAGGGCTACGACAAGATGATTCAGGCTGCCGGCGGCGACGCCACGAAGGCCTACACGCTGCTGCTGCTCGAGAAGCTCCCCGACCTTGTCAAGACGCAGGTCGAGGCCATCAAGGGCATCAACATCGACAAGGTGACCGTTTGGGACAACGGAGGCGGCGCTGGCGACGGCAAGACGAGCACGGCCAACTTTCTCGCAGGACTGATGAAGAGCGTGCCTCCCCTCAGCGAACTCTTCGACCAGGCAGGCATGGCGCTGCCCGAGTATCTGGCAAAGAAGAAAGAGGAAAAGACCGAGTCGCCCAGCGAGGCTGAGGAGTGATGAAGTGAAGCATCGGCTTTTCCTTGCTGTGGGAAAGGCTGACGCTTGCTGTGGGAAAAGCCAACGCTTGCTGTGGGAAAGTCTTTTCCTTGCTGTAGGAACGGCTGACGCTTGCTGTAGCGTCGGCGCTTCCCTCACGCGGCGTTGAAGTTTGCCCCTCGCTACATCATCTTTTTTAGGTATTTTTGTCATTTAGAGGCATGTGGCTGCTTGTCATGTGCCTCTTTTTTTGTATCTTTGCAGCACGAAAGGGGTTTTTCTATACAACGATGACACTCAGAGAACTTCATAGAGGGCAGTCGGCCATCATCCTCAAAGTGGGTGGCGAGGGGGCGCTACGGCAGCATTTCCTCGACATGGGCATGATACCCGGCACACAGGTGACGCTGCAGAAGTTCGCACCTCTCGGCGACCCGATGGAGCTGAGGATTCACGGCTACGAACTGACGCTGCGGCTCGCCGACGCTGAAAAGATTGAGGTACAGACCCTCTCTAACTCTCCCTTAAAGGGAGAGAAACTTGAAGCCTCCCCTTTAAGGGGAGGTTTGGAAGGGTCTGTGAGTTGGGCTGCCTTCCCGCATCCGGGCTTCGGCGAAGAAGGTCGCTATCACGATGAGGACGCATTTCACCCCATTTCATCGGCAAAAAAAGGACCGCTCACCTTTGCGCTCGTAGGCAATCAGAACTGCGGAAAGACCACGCTTTTCAATCAGCTGACGGGCAGCAAACAGCATGTCGGCAACTTCCCCGGCGTGACAATCGACCGCAAGGACGGCATCATAAAGGGCCATCCCGAAGCCACCGTCACCGACCTCCCCGGCATCTACAGCCTCAGTCCATACACGAGCGAAGAGGTCATCAGCCGTCAGTTTATCCTGGACAACAAGCCGAGCGGCATCATCAACATCGTCGATGCCAGCAACATCGAGCGCAACCTCTACCTCACCATGCAGCTGATGGAGCTCGGCATGCCCATGGTGTTGGCGCTCAACATGATGGACGAGGTGAGGGGCAACGGCGGCACCGTCCGCATCAACCAAATGGAGCGGCTGCTCGGCATTCCCGTCATCCCCATCAGCGCCATGAAGAACGAAGGCGTCGATGAGGTGGTGAGCCATGCCATACACGTGGCACGCTACAACGAAGGGCCTGCGCGGCAGGACTTCTGCAGTCCGACGGAGCACGGCGGCGCCGTGCATCGCTGCCTCCATGCCATCATGCACTTCATCGAAGACCATGCACAGGCCGCCGACATACCTGTCCGCTTCGCCGCCAGCAAGCTGATAGAGGGCGACAAACTCGTGGCGTCGGCGCTCAGCCTGACACAGAACGAGCAGGAGACCATCGAGCATATCATCTGCCAAATGGAGGAGGAGCGCGGCCTCGACCGTTGCGCCGCACTCGCCGACATGCGGTTCCACTTCATCCTGCAGGTCAGCCAGTCCTGCGTCGTGCATCCCGAGGAGAGCAGCGAGCACAAGCGTAGCATCCGCATCGACAAGGTACTGACCGGCCGCTACACGGCCATCCCCGCCTTCCTGCTCATTATGGCTGCCGTCTTCTACCTGACGTTCAACACGATAGGCGCTTGGCTGCAAGACCTCTTCCAGGAGGGCATCGACCGCTTTACGGAGCTGTCCGACGCAGCCCTCACTGAGTGGGACATCGCTCCGCCCATCCATTCGCTCATCATCGACGGCATCTACTCCGGCGTCGGCACGGTGCTCGTCTTCCTCCCCCTCATCGTCATCCTCTTCTTCTTCCTCAGCATGCTCGAGGACACGGGCTACATGGCGCGCATCGCCTTCGTGATGGACCGCCTCCTTAGAGGGCTGGGTCTGTCCGGCCGCAGCATCGTGCCTCTGCTGATTGGCTTCGGATGCTCTGTGCCCGGCATTATGGCCAGCCGCACCCTTCCCAGCGAACGCGACCGCCGGCTCACCATCTTGCTCACGCCCTTCATGTCCTGCACCGCCAAGATACCTATCTATGCCTTCTTCGCCGCGGCCTTCTTCCCGAGGCATGCGGCATGGGTGATGATGTCGCTCTACGTGATTGGCATCCTCGTGGGTATCGTCGTGGCGCTCGTCTTGAAAAGGACGCTCTTCCGCGGCGAGGCGGTGCCCTTCGTCATGGAGCTGCCAAACTACCGCATGCCCGTTGCCATGAACGTCTGGCACCTGTTGTGGGACAAGGCGCGAGACTTCCTCTCCCGTGCCTTCACTGTTATCTTCCTCGCCAGCATCGTCATCTGGCTCCTCCAGACATTCGATTTCCACCTCCAGATGGTGTCTGCCGAGGAGGCCTCCCGCAGCATGCTGGCTCGGATATCGAGCCTTGTAGCGCCCATCTTCGAGCCGTTGGGTTGCGGCGACTGGCGCGTGGTGACCTCCCTCGTCAGCGGTCTCCTGGCAAAGGAGGTCGTGGTGAGCACGCTCAGCACACTCTTTGCCGGCGAAGCGATAACCAGCGTCTTCACCCCCGGCGTCGCCTTCACGCTGCTCGTCTTCTGCCTGCTCTATACGCCCTGCATGGCAACGATGGCCACCGTCCGGCGCGAGCTCGGCACCCGCTGGATGCTGTTCATCATGGTCGGACAGTGTTGCGTCGCCTGGCTCGTAGCGTTCCTCGTCCACCTGATTGTCAGCTAAACTCAGAACCTCAGATTATTCAGAATCCTCCGATACCTCAGAACACTCCGAACCCTCAGATAACTCCGAATCCTCCGAATATTCAGAATCCTCCGAACCCTCAGAAACCTCTAATTCCTCAAAACACTCAGACTATGAACATCCAAAGCATCATCCTCCTTGCCGCTGTGATAGTCGTTGCTGCCTTCGTGCTGTACCGCTATCTGCGCAGTGATAACAAATGCAGTTGCTGCGAAGGTTGCAACAAAGATTGTTGCGCGAAACTTCTCATCCTGCTTCTCTTTTTGCCTTTTGACATGTTGGCTTCGGTCCCTTATGCTGATGCATGGACCGGGGCAACTGAACTTCCGGACAAATCGCACAAAAGCGATGTCCAAATCCTCGCTCACAGCAACGACAGCACACGCGACGTCTATCGTATCCCTGCCATTGCCAAGAACAAGAAGGGTGAGTTGATAGCCATTTATGACTACCGCGTGTGTGGCTCCGACATCGGTTTCGGAGAGGTCGACGAGGTGATGCGTATCTCGAAGAACAACGGCAAGAAGTGGTCGGCGGAGACTAAGATTGCCGATGGAATGGGCGGAAATGACAACATCTTCGGCGTTGGCTTCGGCGATCCGGCGCTCTGTCTGGACCGCGAAAGCGGCAGGGGTGTGCTCATTACCGTCAGCGGAAAGTGCATCTATGGCTATGCCAAAGCAGACTATCGTCCCTTCATTGCAAGGCAGATTACCACCGACGGCGGCCATACCTGGAGCGCGCCGGAAGACATCACCCTGCAGTTCTGGGGAAAGGCTGGCTCGATGTTCCAACAAAAGGAAACTGACGATGGAATGGGCGTTTTTGCATGGGCAGGCTTCTTTGGCAGCGGTAAGATTCTGCAGAGTCGTGTCACGAAAGTAGGCGACTATTACCGCCTCTATGCCGCCTTGCTATTGAAAGGCACAGGACTCAAGGGCGCGTATGTCGTTTACAGCGACGACATGGGCATGAACTGGCAGCTTCTGGGAGGCGATGCTTCGTTTCAGGCGGCTCCCGACAGCGACGAGCCGAAGGTGGAGGAACTGCCCAGCGGACAAATCGTGCTGAGCGGCAGGAAGTGGTACGGCCGCACGTTCAACATCTGGACATTCGCTGAGGGTAGCGTCACCAAAGGCTCTTGGGACACGCCCGTCAACAGCCATGATGTGCCGACGGGCATCAAGGTGGGTGCCAACAGCTGCAACGGCGAGATTCTCATCGTCCGCGGTCGCCGCGTTTCTGACGGCAAGCCTTGCCACGTCGCTCTTCAAAGCCTCCCGAAAGCCGATACGCGAGCCGACGTTTCTATCTTCTATAAGGTCCTCGAGGAAGGCAAGAAGTACACGACTGCTGCCTTTGCCGAGGGCTGGAAACTCGGCATGCAAGTCACCGACAAGCGCTCGGCCTACTCCACCATGTGCCAGCAAATGGACGGCCGCATCGCTTTCTTCTACGAAGAGGAACCTTATATATATAATATGGTATACGTGCCTCTCACCCTCAAACAGGCAACGAATGGCGAAGTGAAATAAAGCAAATAAAGAAGCCCCATGAAAAGAACCTTTCTTTTGGTCGTCCTGACCATCGTGTCCTTGAGTGTTCTGACGAAGGACAAATCAGATGTACTGCGCGACAACCTCTTCCGCAATCCCAAGTTCGTTACCGTCGTGGCACATCGGGGCGACTGGCGCAACCATCCCGAGAACTCCATTCCTGCCTTCCAAAGTTGCATCGATAAGGGCATCGACATGATTGAGATTGACGTGCGGCGCACCAAAGACGGTCAGCTCGTACTGATGCACGACCCGACGGTTGACCGCTGCACCAACGGGAAAGGCAAGGTGGCCGACTTGACCTACGACGAGATACAGAAACTGCGCCTTCTTCCCCAGCACAATGCAGCCCCCACCCGCAACCACATCCCTACGCTTGAAGAAGTCCTCGTCCTTTGCAAAGGGAAGATACTTATCAACATCGACAAAGGCTACGACTACTTTCAGCAAGTGTATGAACTAATGGAGAAGACAGGCACCACAAACCAAGTCATCATTAAGTCAAGCAACCCCCTCGACAAAGTGAAGCGTGAGAACGGCGCGATACTCGACAAGGTCATCTACATGCCTATCGTGAACCTGAACGCCGCGAACGCAGAGAAGACTCTCGACGAGTTCATCAGCATTCATCCCGTCGCCATAGAGTGTTGCATAGGCAAGTACGACGAAAACGTAGGTCGCTTGCTTCAAAAGGTGCGTGATGCAGGCATCAAGATATGGCTCAACAGCATTTGGGCCAGCCTTTGTGACGGCCACGACGATGACCGTGCAGTAGAACTGGGTGAGCCTGACGAAAGCTGGGGCTGGTTATTGGACAGAGGCGGTGCCATCATTCAGAGCGACCGCCCATTAGACCTTCTGCAATATCTGACGAAGCACAAGCGTCACAAGTTGAAATCAAACTTGTCGTCCATCCCCAGGAAATAGTTGTCAATTATCGATTATCCCAAGTTGTCGCTGAAGAGTTAAGTCTTGGTGACTGAATCGGCCAATGCCTGCCTGCTTCATTCCGAGTGCGGCAGTCAGGGTCGTTTTGTGTGCTTTGGATGAAGGACGTGTATCGTTGCCAGTCCACCAACGGGTAAACTGCAGTCCACCAACGCGTGGACTGCAGTCCTAACACGGGTGGACTGTTCTCGGACTGAGTTAGCCTTCATGTCGGAAACGTAAATCATGAGCATGAAGTCGTAGTCGCCACGCCCGCGTAAGAAGGAAACAAAGCCGCTTTGATTTTTACAGACAAAGTGGCTTCACTTTTTGTTGTTTGTGGCATTCAGCGTTGAGTATTCCACCTCACAGGATGGAAAGAGGATGGAAAAGAGCTGTGAAACGCTTTGATTATCACAGCGTAATAGGCGGAATAGCGATTTCCATCCCTTTCTCTTGTGGAGGCCAAAGAATTGCCGTACCTTTGCAGCGACAAAACAAAAAACGACATGAAAAGGAAGACAATAGGAATCATCGTTGCTGTGCTGTTGCTGGCCTTGGCGGGCGGCATCGGATGGAGCTTGCGAGACTTGCCGCAGAAGCGCTTGCTCTGTGCGGCTGAAGACATGGTGTTCACGGATGCGGACAGCACGGAACGACTGCTGGAGCAGGTCGATACGACGCGGCTGACGGAAAGCTCGCGGATGCTGTATGACCTGTTGGGTGCTATGGTTTTTGAAGAACAATGGTATCTGGACAACGCCGACACCACCTCTTGCCTTTTATCAGATGCAGAGAAATGGCGCTTTATGCGCGAAAAGGCCAGCCAGAAAGCAGGCGAGGAAGCCTTTCCCGATGACAGCACCCTCATGCGCGTGTACCGTTATTATGAAAGCGAGAGTCTTGGTGGCACAAGCGATGATAAGGATGCCTTGCGGCGTTTCGGACGCATCTGCTTCGTGTTGAGTCGCTACCAACGTGACAAACTTCAGCTTACGCAAAGTGCCCGACTCTCCTATCTGGCCATCCATTGTGCCGAAGCCACGGCAGACCATGCTCTTGCCTACCGTGCCTATAGCAAGTTTGTCAATCATTTGTATCTTTCTCATGCCAACGCTATCCAATCCGTGTTGAGTCTGCACCATGCATTGGAGCACTATCGCCTGTCGCCCAACCAGCCGCGCTGGCTGCTGACGATGCTCAATGACTATGGCTTCTCTGTACTCCATTATTCTCCTTTCGACCTTCATCATTTTGCTTCTCTGGAACGCATCACTGCCATTGCGGCCAGACATCGCGAAGAACCGTCATCGCCACTTGTCAATGACTCCATCTATCAGGGTCTGGATTCCCTTTGGGCATTGCCTCCTGCCGACTTCGTATATACGATGTTCCTGCGCATAGACAAAAACCATTTAGTCGGGGAAATCGAAATATATGTCGGCCTTTATGAAGAAATGCAGCAGGAGCACAAAAATGACACTGCGAAACATTGGCGTCCTTCGTATGAAAGCGAGAAGGAACTAGTAGAGCAAGACTTCGCCGTCAATCGCGACACATACCTTGCGCCAGGCTATGTGAAGAAGTCGGCCATGCTGCAGCGAAGGCTTATGACGGCTGTCATCGTCGTGCTGGTGCTGGCTGTGCTCGTCCTCCTGCTCGTCT
>CAMJOE010000073.1:0-13717 GCA_946407485.1 uncultured Prevotellaceae bacterium
AGTTCCTGCAGCTCATCCTGGGCACCATCAAGGAAGAGAATAAGCGCCACAGCATCCACGATAAGAAGAAGCCCTTCCTGTTCAACTCTGAGGTTGTGCCTGCAGAGGGACTGGGCGGCAAGAACTACAGATGGGACAAGGAGGATGGTTATTGGGTGCCCGAGGACGAGAATCTCTACAACTCCTACTTCTACGATGCTCACGACGACACACGCGTGCTGGACAAGTTCATCCTGCATGGCCGTCAGACTTACCAGTACACCGATGGCGGCAGCGCTCTGCACTGCAACCTGCAGGACCACCTTTCGAAGGAGCAATACCTCAAGCTCATCGACTTCGCCATCGAGAACGGAACGTCGTACTACACCTTTAACATTCCCAACTCGAAGTGCGAGGACTGCGGCCACATTATCAAGAAGCCCATCGAGGTTTGCCCGTGCTGCGGCAGTTCGAACATCACGCAGTACACCCGCATCATCGGTTACCTGCGCCCCATCCCCGCCTTCGGTCGCGACCGCCAAATAGAGGCTGCTAAACGTACCTACAGTTGTGGCCTGGGATGAAATACGTTGATGTCAAGGAGGTCTTTGCAGAGATTCCCGACGAGATAACGTTGGCCGTCAGCATCAGTGGTTGCCCGATACGCTGCCCTGGCTGTCACAGCCAGTATCTCTGGGCGGATACGGGCGAACCGCTTACGGTGGAGGCAGTGGCAGAGATGCTGAAGAGCCATGTCGGCATCACGTGCCTCTGCCTGATGGGGGGCGACCAAGACCCCGCAGAAATTGACAGGCTGGCCCATTGGACGAAAGAGAACTCGAAGGTCCGCACGGCATGGTACAGCGGGCGAGACAAATTGCCGCCCGAGATAACGTTAGAGAACTTCGACTACCTGAAGACAGGCCCCTACGATGCAAAGCGAGGACCACTGAACGCCAGGACAACCAACCAAAGGCTCTACCGCGTGGAGCGAAAGGGAGCAGCGCTGGAACTCACGGACATCACGCATCGCTTCTGGAAATAAGACGCCAGGCGACATTTTACAGCATGAGTGAACTTTTACGATGTAAGGTTCACTCATGCTGCTTTTTTTATCTCATCATGAACTTCTTGCCGCCTCGGATGTAGATGTGGCCCGGCTGGGGATTGGCGACGCGACGGCCCAGGAGGTCGTATGTCTCATTGACCATTGACCATTTACCATTTACCATTTCCTCCTCGGGAAGTTGCTCGATGCCGTCTATCATGTCGTCCGTGAGGTCGCCCACGATGGTGCCGAACTTGGCCCAATCCGATGCCAGGTAGGCCTCGAGGGCACTGGGATAGACGTGTATCGTGGGGTTGCTGTTGAAGATATAGGCGGCGAGGGCCGGCGGAGTGAGTGCCTTGACGTAGGCATGCTTGACGGGAGAGTTGTAGAATACGCCCTGACTGATGGTCGCGACGCTTCTGCCGATGATGACCGTCGTGAGCATCTCGCAGCCGCCAAACGCTTCGAGGCCTATCGAGGTGACAAGGTCGGGGATGTCGGCCATCTTGAGGCCGGAGAAGCGAAACGCGCGGTCGCCTATCTTGTTTATTGTCAAGGGCAAACGCATCGACATGAGCGACTTGAAGCTGTCGAAGGCATAGGCTCCGATGACGTCAGTGGAGGTCTTGTAGGTCTGGTAGTAGGAGGAGCCGCCACTGACGACATTCGCACTCGTGAGGTCAATCGACTGGAGGTTTCCCGTGGTGAGGAGGCTGCGCAGATACTTGATGTCCGTGCCGTTGATGTTGCCGATGAGGGTCGCCTTTATGGCCTGGTTGGTCAGTTTCTGCGAGAGGGTGCCCGCCTCATCGAGCTTGACTATCTCGGCGCCGCTGCCCGTCCTCGGGATTTCGTGCAGAGAGCCGTCGGCGTCGTAGGAGTAGAGCTTGAGTCTGCTTCCCAAGCTGGAGGGGATGCAGAAATGGCGGGCGTTGGCGAAGAACACGGGGCTGTCGTTCTGGTCGAGCGCGACGAAGCCGAGGCCTCCCTCACCCGTTAGCGCATAGAGCGAGTCGGCGTCGATGTAGGTATAGGAAGAGGGTGCGGATGCTCCGGGCAGGAAGTTGGTGAACTGACCTACGTCGCCGCACTGCCCCACCTTTTCCGACTCGCGGCGCTTCTTGCCGGCCGTGGTCAGGAAATCAGTCGTGAGGACATAATCCACGCGATCCTCGATGAAGAGTATCTCGTAGTTCTTCTTCGGATACCCGGCTATCTCGGCCAGCGTCTTGTCGATGTCGGCCTGCGTCACCGTCATGTAGTGGGCGCCGTAATCGTTGACGACGTAGTTGTTGAGCGGCTCGAAGAAGCCCCAGATGCGGAAGAAGTCGGTGAGGTCTTCCCCGGCAATCTCGCATACCTTGCGTACGAACTTCAGGCATCCGGTGTTGGAGCTGTAGAGGGAAAGCGGGTCGCTGCGCAACGCTTTGAACAGCTCGGGGTAGAACGACGTGTTGTGCTGCGCGAGGTGGTAGTAGAGATATAGCTGCCAATACATACGCATCTGGCTGCTGAGCGGTCGCGTGAAGAAGGGCTCGTGGCGCGCTGCCTCGTCCATGATGGTGGCGAGCGAGGCGCCATCCGACGTGACGAGTCCCGTATGGTAACGGATGTAGTTGGAGAATAGGTTGTTGGAGACCTCCGTACCGCCTTCCACGGTGATGGCCCCCTGGTTGTTGTGACCGCATTCATGCGAGGCGCACCAGTCGTCGAAGCTCGACGTCTGGCTCACGTCGAAGGAGCTCTGGACGCAGCCCTGCGTGTTGTACATCGTCCGGAAGGAAGCCGAGTTGGCGTACCCGCCGTCGGTCTGCTCGCCCTCTATTGCGAAGTTCGGGTTGTTGTAGTATTGCGGGAAGAATGCCTCGCCGCCATTGATGTAGAAGGGTGCGCCGGCGCGTGTGCCCGTGGCCACTGACGTGCAGATGCCCATCAGCTCTTTCTCCCAGACGGTAAGGCTGTCGAACCAGCAGATGCTCTTATTGACGGTGCGTTTCCACACGTTCTTGTAGGTGCTCGTTTTGAAGTTGAAGAGCGACTGTCCGCCTTTGACGGTGAAGCGCTCGTGCTTGGCCGCCTTGACGATGGCCCTGTAGTCGGCTTCGGTGTGACGACTGATGTCGTAGTACCCGTTGACGAGTCCACCCTCGATATGTATCTTCATCTCGGGCCATTGGTCGAGCGTCTTGGTCATCGACTTCGTGTCGGCCGTATATATAATATAGTATAGGGCGTCCGCCATGCCGTCGACGACGTTCAGGCCGCGCTTGAGCATCTTTCCCTGCTTGGCACTCGTGACGAGGTCGTTGCCTGCGCAGCCGGCGATGTAGAGCGTGGCGTTGGAGGGGATGTCGCTGTCCACGAAGACATACAACGGGTCGGCGCCGGTGGTGTATATGCCAGTGGGGTTGCCCATGAACGAGCCGCCCGTGCTCCTGAGTTTGCTGTTCCAGTAGCCTGCGTCGCTATAGGCCTTGTAGCTGTGGATGCGGAACTCCTGCTCGTAGGCCTTCCAGTCGTCGTTCTTCAGCTTGATGGCGATGCCCACCATGTACTCGGGCATGCCGGCGTCGGTCAGGGCAGCGGTCAGCTCTTCGTCGGTCATCGCCTGGTACTCCGCTTTCAGCTGGGTGCACGCCACGTCTTCGAAGAACGTGCCCGCCAGCTCATTGACGACGCCGCTTGAGTCGACCTCCTCCTCGTAGTAGTTTTCGAGCCTGCCCTCAATCGTGCCGTACTGGCTCCAGGGTGATGCCTGGTACTCGGCCAGGACGCTCGAGAAGACGCGTATCTTGGGGCGAGCCGTGAACATGTAAGCATCCAGGGCTGGCGGCGTCTTGGGTTTGACGGAAACGAGGGTGATGGAGGGCGAGTTGTAGAATACTGCCTGGCCCAGGTGCGCGACCTTCCGGCCGATGACCACCGTCTTGAGGGCGCTGCAATTGGCAAAGGCGGCGCCGCCGAGGTTGAGCACACCGTCGGGCACCTCCGCCTTGCTGATGCCGGTCAGCTGAAAGGCGGACTTGCGGATGTCCTTGACCGAGGTGGGCAGGGTGACGGCGGTGAGTTTGGAGAGGTTATAGAACATGGAGTCGCCGATGACGTCGTTCTCCGTCTTGTGGGTGCTGAAGTAGGCGGTGCCGCCACTGACGATGCGGACTTCCTCGAGGTCGAGCCTGGAGAGCCGCCCCGCGTTGACCCTGTCGCGGATTGCCTTGATGTCGGTGCCGTTGATGCGACCCGTTATCTTGACCAGGCGGCCGGCCTGCTCGAGGAGTGCGGGCAGGGAGCCCGGCGTCTCGACGTGGATGGTGTCTGCCGACCACGCGCTGGTGGCGAACAGACAGGCGAGGCCGGCCAGCAATACTCTGTACGTTTTGTGCTTCTTCATCATTCGTATTTCAGTTTTTGAGGTTCAAAAAACAATTGCCTTTCGAGGGCTGCGCCAACGCTTGCTGTGGCGTTGCCCGACGCTTGCTGTAGGAACAGCCGACGCTTGCTGTAGGAAAGCCCGATGCTTGCTGTGGCGTTGCCCGACGCTTGCTGTGGGAAAACCAAACGCCACACGATGCGATGGCTGTCCGCTCGTGTGGCGCTTGGTGTTTCTATCTCATTACTTATTGAATATGAGCTTTTTGCCGTTCCTGATATAGATGTTGCCGGGCTTCATCTCAGCCACGCGGCGACCCATCAGGTCATAGACCGGCGTAAACTCGCTCGTGCTGCTCAGGGCGCCGGGTGCTTCCGTGTCGTAGATTTCCTCTATTCCATCTACGATATCCTCCGTCAGGTCGCCCACAATCGTACCGAACTCAGCCCAGCGGGAGTCCTGATAAGCCTCCACTGCACTGGGATAGACGTGGATGATGGGTTTCGAGGAGAAGAGGTAGTTGTTGACAGCCGGCGGGGTGAGCGGCGTGACGTAAGCGTGCTTGACTGCCGAGCCGTAGAAGACGCCCTGCCCCATCGACTTGACGTTCTTGCCGACCAGCACTGTCGCCAACTGGTTGCAATAGGCGAAGGCATCGCCGCCTATCGTCGTCACCTTGTCTGGGATGGCTATCGACTTCAGGCCGGTGCCGGAGAAGGCTGTCGAATTGATGGTCGTTATCGTGAGAGGCAACCTCATGGCCACCAGCTTCTTGATGTTCTGGAATGCAGAGGCGGGGATGGACTGAATGCGTGTCCGCTCGATGTCGATGGCCTGGAGGTTCTGCTTGCTTATCAACTGCTTCATGTAGGAAAGGTCATTCGTGTTGATGGGCCCGCTGACAATCAGCTTGATGACTTGGTCGTTCTCCAGCTCTCTCTTGAGAGTGCCCGCCGTAGCCAACTCGATGTAAACGGTGCCGCTACCAGCCCTGGGCACCTCGCGATACGTACCGTCGGCATCGTACGAGTAGATGGTGAAGTCGTTGCCCACACTCGTCGGGATGCAGATGTTCTTTGCGTTGGCAGCATACTTTATCGTGTTGTCGGCGTCGAGCATGAAGAAGCCCAGGCCGCCCTCGCCTTCCATCGCATAGAGGCTGTCGGACCGGAAATAGACGTAATCAGAAGGCTCGCATCCGCCCTCCCAGTAGGAGGTGAACTGCCCAAGGTCGCCGCACTGGCCCACTTGGTCCGAACCGTTGCGCTTCTTGCCTGCCGCCTGCAGGAATCCCGTGGAGAGAACGTAGTCCACACGGTCTTCCACGAAGATTATCTCACGATTCTTGACCGGATACTTCGCAATCTGATTCTTTGTCGATGTGATGCCGGCCTTCGTCACAGCAATGGGATGGTTGCCGTAGTCCTCAATCTTGCTCCCAGCCTTAATGGGCTCGAAGAATCCCCAAATGGTGAAGAAGTCGGTCAGGTCCTCCTGGGCCACCTCGCACACCTTGCGGACAAACTTCAGGCCACCGTTGTTGTTGTTCGTCGTATTGTAAAGCGTCAGCGGATCGTTGCGGAGCGCCTTGAAGAGCTCAGGATAGAAAGAGGTGTTCTTCTGCCCAAGGTGGTAGTAGAGATAGAAGTTCCAATACATGCGCAAACGGCTGTTGACGTCTCTGTAATAGAAAGGCTCGCGGCGCGCATACTCGTCCATGACGGTGGCCAAAGTGGAGCCGCCCGACGAGTTCAGGCCGTCGAGATAGCGCACCAGGTTGGAGAAGACGTTGTTCGAAGCCTCGGTGCAGCCCTCCACATTGATAGCCCGCTGGTTGTTGTGCCCGCACTCGTGGCCGGCGCACCAGTCGTCCATCTGGGGGTTAAGCGCATTCAGGCAGTTCTTGATGCAGTCCAAACCGTTGAACGATACTCTGTAGCCGCTCGAGTTGGCGTAACCCGCGTCCTCCGGCTCGCCCTCGATGGCGAAGTTCGGATTGTTATAATAAAGAGGATAAATGGCTTCGCCGCCCGTCAGGTACCAGGGGTAACCGGCCTTCTTACCTGTGGCGACGGCCTCCGTCATGCCCATCAGGTCCTTCTCCCATACGGCCACGCTGTCGTACCAACAGATGCTCTTGTCCACGCTATTAGGAAAGACGGTCTTGTAGCTCACGGTCTTCAGGTGGAAGAGTGAGTGTTCGCCGCGGACCGTAAAGCGTCCCAGCTTCGAGGCATTGCGCAGAGCCCTGTACTGGGCATCGCTGTGGCGGCTGATGTCATAGTAACCATTCACCAGGCCCCCCTCGACGTGAATCTTGATGGCCGGCCACTGGTCGAGCGTCTTCTGCATATCCTCCGTGTCGGCCGTGTAGACGACATAGTAGAGGGCATTCTTTGTGCCGTCGATTACATTGAGTCCCTTCACGAGTTTCGTGCCGGTCTTGGCGTTCGTGATAAGCTGATTCTCCACGCATCCCGCGAAGTAGAGAGTGGCGTCGCTTGGTATATCCGCGTCCACGAAGACGTAAATCTCGTCGCCGTCGTTCTCGGCATAAATGCCCGTCGGATTGCCCATGTACGAGCCTCCGCTCGCCATCATCTTGTTGTTCCAATAGTTCGCATCGCTATATGCCTTGTAATCGTGGATGCGGAAGTCCTGCTCGTAAGTTGCCCAGCTTGCGTTCTTGACTTTCAGCGCAATGTCAGTCATGTACTGCGGCATGCCGACCTCGGCGAAAGCGGCTGTCAATTCATCGTCGCTCATCGCCTGATAGTCGGCCTTCAGCTGCGTGCAGGCGGCGTCCTCGAAGAAGTTGGAGCACAGCGTCCTTGCTATGTCGTTGGGGTCTTGCTCTTGAGGATAAGTGTCCTCCAAGCCGCCATAAATCGTGCCGTAACTGTTCCAGCCGGACGCTTTGTAATCAGTCAAAGCCTCGGAATAGACGTAAATCTTGGGGTTCGACGAGAAGAGGTAAGCCGGCGTGCTGGGAGGCGTCATGGGTTTCACGTAGGCAGTCTTGACGTTGGAACTGTAGAAGACGCCCTGGTTCAGTTGAGCCACCTTCTTGCCGATGACGACAGTCTCGAGCGAGCCACAGTAGGCGAAGGCGTCGCCGCCAAGTTTCAAGACGCTGCTCGGGATGTCGATGGCCTTCAGTCCTGTCCTGGCGAAGGCGTTCGTCTGTATAGCCGTGATGTTTTTCGGCAGCACCATCGCCTGCAGCCTTGAGCACTCGTAGAACATCTTTTCACCGATGACGTTGTTCGCCGTGACGCGATCATCGACGTAGGCTTCGCCGCCGCTGACGATGCTGACATCAGACCAGTCGAGGCTCGTCACCGTACCGGCCTGCACCAATGAGCGTATGAACTTGATGTCCGTGCCGTTGATGACGCCCGTCACTTTCAGTTCCTTGTCCGTTTCCGTCAAGAGGGATGGCAGCGTGCCTGCCGTTTCGACATTGATTTCCGTCACAGCCCGGAGGCTTTCTGACGTAAAGCATACAAAGGCTGCAAGTAACAGCCTGAACCATGTAATGTAATTGTTCTTGCTCATATTTATGTTAGTTTATAGTTTTCCGCACGCAAAGTTACGAAATTCTTGCGAACTACGAGCACTAAATCACAAAAAAAAACGGCTGACGCGAAAAAAGAGGTCGGGCGGCGCGTCGTATTGAGACTGACAACGTGATGTAAAGAAGCTGACAACGTGATGTAAGAGAGCTGACAACGTGATGTGAGAAAGCCAGCAACGTGATGTGAGAAAGCCAGCAACGTGAAACTTTTTCTCTTTTCACTTTTCACTTTCCATTTTATTTCGTAACTTTGCAGAAAATTCGTCGTAAAACCATGAAACAGATTCTTCTTTCTATCGCGCTGCTTTGCGCCTTGACGCTGCAGGCAAAGGAAAACAGGTGGCAAGTGAACGCCAATCACTCCGTACAATGGGACACGCAACGAGGCGAGCTCCCCTACAACGACCATATCGAGATGGCGGGACTGCGGGCTGCCGTGGTCTATTACTGGGGCGTGGACGCCCAGAAGCGCTTCACGATGGACCGCCATCTCGTGTTCCCGATGCTCCGTACCATTCCCAACAACACGCATGCCAGCTGGATGCCGCGATGCGATGTCGATTTCCTGAAGGGCATGACGGCAAACGGCAGGCGAATGGCCGAGAAGGAGGTGAAGACGGTCACTATCAACGGCATCCTCACGACACTTGGCACGTTCACGGGCGACGGCAACGACTTCGAGCTGTATCGGCAGTTCTTCCCCAGTCCCACTGCTGCTGCAGCCTGCGAGAGATATAGCGTCAAGAACATCGGGCAGAAGAAAGAGACCATCCTTGTGCCTGCGTTGCATTCGGTACGCACGACAAACAGGGAGAACGGCACAAGGGGCAGCTATCGCCTCGTGGCGCGTACGGAGTTCGAAGAGGACTTCAAGAAGACTCTGGAGCCTGGCGAGAGCGTTTCCTTCTGTTGTTCCGTCCAGGCCTATGCGGTGGCGGACGAGCACGAGACGGCTCTGGATGTGGAAAAGGAGCTGAGGGACCGCGAGGCGTTTGTAGAGGAGGTGGCCAGCGAGAAGCTTCAATTCACCTGTCCCGACAAGACGATCCAGACGCTCTTTGCCATGAGCAAGATACGTGCCAGCGAAAGCATCTTCCACACTCAGGGCGGGCTGATGCACGCCCCCGGCGGAGAGTCGTACTACGCTGCCATGTGGTGCAACGACCAGGCCGAGTATGTCAATCCCTTCTTCCCGTTTTTGGGTTACGAGAATGGCAACAAGAGTGCGATGACGACATGGCTCTCCTACCTCAAGTACATCAATCCCGAGTACAAGTTCGTGCCGTGGAGCATCATTTGCGGAGGTGATGACGTGTTCGGTCCCTTTGATAGGGGCGACGCGGCCATGCTGGCGTACGGCGCGAGCCGCTACTGCCTGGAGCGCGGCGATAGGGAGACAGCCCTGCAGGTTTGGCCTTTGATAGAATGGTGCCTCGAGTACTGCCACCGCAAGCTTAACAAGAACGGCGTCGTTGCCAGCGATGCCGACGAGCTGGAACACCGCCTCCCGAGCGGCGATGCGAACCTTTGCACGAGCAGCCTCTACTACGACGCCCTCATCAGCAGTGCTTATCTCTCGGAGGAGCTGGGCAGAGGCGGGAAGGAAGCTGCAACGTACAGGGCGCAGGCGGCTGAGCTGCGCCGCAACATCGACACGTTTTTCCACGCCACCGTCGAGGGCTACGACACGTATCGCTACTACGAGGGCAACGACGTGCTCCGCTCATGGATCTGCATCCCCCTGACGATGGGCATCTACGAGCGTGCCAAGGGAACCCTCGAGGCCATGTTCTCGCCGCAGCTCTGGACTGAGAACGGCATGCTCTCGCAGAGCGGCGACAAGATATTCTGGGACCGCTCGACGCTCTACGGCTTCCGCGGCGCATTTGCCGCCGGCTATGCCGACAAGGCGCTGGAGTACCTGAAGAAGTTCAGCACGATTCGCTTGCTCGGCGAGCACGTCCCCTATGTCGTGGAGGCTTGGCCCGAGGGAGGACAGCGCCACCTTTCAGCCGAGAGCGGACTCTATTGCCGTATCATCCTGGAGGGCTTGCTCGGATTCCGCCCCACGGGTTTCCGCAGCTTCACCCTCACCCCGCAAATGCCGACGGAATGGAACGAGTACAGCATCGACCGCATCTACGCTTGCACCGACTCGCCCATGAGCATCCACGTGCAGCGCTCTGCCGGCGACAAGCTCTCGGTTAGGATTGAGAAGAACGGCAAGACGGTCAGGACGTTGAAGGTGAAACAGGGGAGCGTGGTGAAGATTAAGGATTAAAGATTAAGGATTAAGGCTTGATATCGTTTTTTCAGGCGGAATGATATTGAAGTTGGCTCGCTTCCCCAAAAGGTGAAAGAGCTAAGGCGAGTAAAGATGAAGGCTGAACCGAAGGTCGACGGCCGAAGGCTGAAGGCCGAAGGGAAAGTCAAAGCCTGATAAGAACATAGGCGGGGGTAAAAGCCCCGTAAAAGAGATATTGTAGCATCAGAGTGCTGAAAGCACGACAGAGCATCAGAAATCTCTCCACCCTTTCAGGGTTCCGTTTACCGCTGGCACTTGTTACGGGGGTTGCACCCCCGCCTATGGTCTTTACAGCCTTTGACTTTCCCTTCGGCCTTCAGCCTTCGGCCGTCGACCTTCGGTTCAGGCTTCCATCGTGCAAACTGCTATAATGTTTCCAAAGATTAAGGCTTGATACCGTTTCTTCAACGCAAAAACACGTTTCTTTCGACGGCAAAACAACAAAACCTTAATCTTTAATCCTTAATCTTTCATCACTTAAACAGCCTCAGCACTTGCTCCACGACTTGGGGGAAGTACTGCATCTCCAGCTGGTGCTCCTTCTCTGCGATGTCGTCCACCGTGTCGTCGGGGGAGAGCGCGACTCTGTACTGGGCGATGATTTCGCCACCATCGCAGACGGGCGACACGTAGTGGACGGTCATGCCGGTTTCTGTCTCGCCGGCTGCCTTCACCGCTTCGTGCACGTGATGCCCCCACATGCCCTTGCCGCCGAATTTGGGGAGGAGGGCCGGGTGCAAGTTAATGATTTTCCGGGGGAAAGCGTCGATGAGATAGGCGGGTATGAGGGGAAGGAAGCCTGCCAGCACAATGAAGTCGATGCCGAAGCGCTCGAGCAAGGGCAGCGTCTCGTCGGGATCAGCGAGCTGTGCCTTCGGGACGACAGCCGTCGGCACTCCCAGCCGCTCAGCCCGCACCAGGGCGTAGGCGTCGGCTTTGTTGCTGACGACCAATGCACAGTTTACCCACTCCGAATGCTCGAAATGGCGAATCAGATTCTCACAGTTCGTTCCGCTGCCGGAAACAAATATGGCGATGTTCATTCTCGTATGATTGTTGGTTTCGCTCGCAAAGTTACGACTTTCTTCCGACACATGCAAGCGCTAAGGCGAAAAAAGGGGGCAGAAGACGCCTCACGAGGGAAAGCGAAACGCTACAGCAAGCGTCGGCCGTTCCCACAGCAAGCGTCGGCTCTTCCCACAGCAAGCATCTGGCTTTCCCACAGCAAGCGTCGGCCGACGCCTCACGAGGGAGGGGAACGCCCCTGCTAATCCAGGTTGTATCCGTAGGCTTTCATGGCGCGGTCGCTTTGCCGCCAATCCTTGTCCACCTTGACAAAAACCTCAAGGTAGATGCTCTTGCCGAAAAACTTCTCAAGGCTCTTGCGCGCCTCCGTCGAGACACGCTTCAGGGCAACCCCCTGGTGGCCGATGATGATGCCTTTCTGCGACTCACGCTCCACAAAGATAACCGCGCTGATGCGGATGTTCTTATCTGTCTCCTTGAATTGCTCGACCACGACCTCCACACTGTAAGGTATCTCCTTGTCATAATAAAGCAGAATCTTCTCGCGGATGATTTCGGTGACGAAGAAACGGGCGGGCTTGTCGGTCCACTGGTCCTTGTCGAAGTAGGCCGGCGACTCGGGCAAGAGCTCCTGAATGCGCCGGAGCACGTTGTCGACGTTGAAGCGGTGCAGGGCGCTGATGGGAATGATTTCCGCCTCAGGCAATGCCTCGTGCCACAACTCGACCTTCTCGGTCAGCGCCTTCTGGTCGCTCAGGTCTATCTTATTGATGAGGACAAGCACGGGCGCCGCCTGCTTCTTCACCTTCTCGAGGAAGTCGCTGTTCTTGTCCGGCGTCTCCACCATATCGGTGACGTAGAGCAGGACGTCGGCATCCTGCAAGGCGCTCTCGCTGAATTGCAGCATCTGCTCCTGAAGCTTGTAGTTGGGTTTCAGGACGCCAGGCGTGTCGCTGAAGCAGATCTGCATATCGGGCGTGTTGAGGATGCCCATGATGCGGTGCCTCGTTGTCTGTGCCTTGAAGGTAGCAATGGAGATGCGCTCACCGACCAAAAGGTTCATGAGCGTCGACTTCCCGACATTCGGGTTGCCTACAATGTTGACAAAGCCGGACTTGTGCATAGTTATAATAAAGAATGAAGAGTGAAGAATGAAGAATTTGCTACCGCCATGGTTCTCCGCAAATTATTCAAAGATTTTAGAGGCGGCAAGGCGGCAGCAAATTCTTCACTCTTCATTCTTCACTCTTCATTCTTAATTGTCTCCACTCCTCACGCGTCATCAGCCCTTCCTTATAGAATTGGGCGGGCTCTTTCGCCGCTTCCTTCGCACCGTCGTAACCCCATATCATGTAGCTCGCACCCCATGTGAAGCCCGCACCGAAAGCGGTGAAGACGAGCTTGTCGCCCTTCTTGAGCTGCGGCTCGTACTCCCAAAGGCAGAGAGGCAGGGTGCCGCCGCTGGTGTTCGCCATGTGATCGATGTTGATCATGATATGGTCCCGCTCGATGCCGATACGCTGGGCAACGGAAACCTCAATGTTAATGTTGGCCTGATGCGGCACGACCCAGGCGATGTCGTCCTTCGTCAGGTTGTTGCGCTTAACGATAGTCTTCACGGCACTCGTCATGTCGAGCACGGCATGCTTATACACAGCACGGCCCTCCTGATAGACGTAGTGTTCGCGGGCGTCAACCGTCTCGTGGCTCGGCATCTTGGCAGAGCCGCCGGCCGCCATGTGGAGGGGCTGGAAACCCTTACCGTCCACACGATAATATCCGTCGATGAGGCCCACCTCCTCCGTCGTGGCTTCCATCAGGACGCAAGCAGCGCCGTCGCCGAAGATGGGGCATGAGTTGCGGTCCTCATAGTTCGTCATCGAGCTCATGTGATCGCCGCCGCAGATGATGATACGCTTATAGCGGCCGGAACGAATATAGGCAGCCCCTGCCTCCATTCCGTAAAGGAAACTGGCACAAGCTGCCTCCATATCGTAGCCGAAAGCGTTGGTCAGGCCGCAGTTACCGATGACGAGCGACGCCGTAGAAGGAAAGTGATAGTCGGGCGTCGTGGTGGCGCAGATGACGAGTTCTATGCTGTCGGGCTCCGCTCCTGTTTTGCGCAAGAGCTGCTCGACGGCACGCGTCATCATGTACGACGTACCGCTCCCCTGCTCGGGCTTGAGGATGTGGCGCGTCTTGACGCCAATCCTTTCCATTATCCATTCATCGCTGGTATCTACTATCCTCGACATCTCTTCGTTGTCGAGGATGTAGTCGGGCACGTATCCGCCCACACCAGTTATGACGGCATTAATCTGTTCCAATCTTTTAAGCCTCTTTCTCAATGGCTACCTTGCCGCGATAGTAACCGCAAGCAGGGCATACAGTGTGATAGATGTGGAACTC
>CAMJOE010000074.1:0-13654 GCA_946407485.1 uncultured Prevotellaceae bacterium
GGAAGGCGTGCAGGAAGTGAGCCGCACCTTCTTCGGCAAGCTCTTCCAGACCTACTCTTTCCTTACGATGTACGCCAACGTGGATGGTTGGTGCTACGAAGAGCCTGATGTTCCCATGAACGAACGCCCTGAGATGGACCGTTGGATTCTCTCTTGCCTGAACAGCCTCATTCGTGAGGTAGAGCAATGCTACGAGGAATACGAGCCAACAAGAGCAGGACGACTCATTCAGACCTTTGTGGTCGATAACGTCAGCAACTGGTTTGTCCGCCTCTCGAAGAAGCGCTTCTGGGGTTCTGCCATGAGCCTTGACAAGCTGAGCGCTTACCAGACGCTCTACACATGCCTCGAAACGGTGGCTCGACTGATGGCTCCCATCGCTCCCTACTATGCCGACCGCCTTTGGAGAGACCTGAACGACGCGACTGGCAAGGGCGAGACAAAGAGCGTTCATCTGGCAAAGTTCCCCGTTGCTGATGATGCGAAGATAGACCAAGAGCAGGAACAGCGCATGGCTCTCGCTCAGCAAGTTACGAGCATGATACTCTCGCTCCGCAAAAAGGAGCAGATTGTCGTGAAGCAGCCACTTCAGCGCATCGCCATCCCCGCCACAAGCACAGAGCAGCAACAACGCATCCAAGCCATGCAGCAGCTCATCCTCGACGAAGTGAACGTCAAGGAACTTGAGTTCGTTGAGGCTGAGGGAATGCTCGTCAAGCAAGTGAAGTGCAACTTCCGCACGATGGGCAAGAAGTTCGGCAAGCTGATGAAGAGCGTCAACGCAGCTGTTCTCGCCATGAGTCAGGAGCAGATTGCCGAACTCGAAGCAAAGGAGCATCTGCCCCTCACGCTCGAAACAGGCGAGCAGGTTACCGTTGACCTCGAGGACATCGAAATCTTCAGCCAAGACATCCCTGGCTGGAGCGTTGCCAACGAAGGTACGCTGACCGTCGCCCTCGACCTCACCATCACAGAGGACTTGCGCCTCGAAGGTGTTGCCCGCGAACTCATCCGCAGCATCCAGACCCTTCGCAAGGACAGCGGCTTCGACATCACCGACCGCATCAAAGTCACAATTCCCGAGAACGACGACAATCGCACTTGCCTCAGCAAGTTCAGCAACTATATTGCATCACAAGTTCTTGCCGACGACATCCAGATCGGCTCAGAGCTTTCAGTCACTAAAATATAATAAGGTAAAGATATGGAAGAAAACAAAGTAAGGTACTCCGACGAGGAGCTCGAGGAGTTCCGCCAACTCATCAACGAGAAGCTTGCAGTTGCCAAGAGCGACTACGAAATCCTCATGAAGAAGATTAATGAGAGCGGCGTAAACGACGACGAGACGCACTCCACCTATCACACCCTCGAGGAAGGCAGCGAGACGCTGAGCAAGGAGAGCCTCATGAACGAGTGCATGCGTGCTCAGAAGTTCATCACAGGCCTGCAGGCAGCACTTGTCCGCATCCAGAACAAGACCTACGGCATCTGCCGCGAGACAGGCAAGCTCATTCCGAAGGAACGCCTTCGTGCCGTTCCTCACGCCACACTCTCTATCGAAGCAAAGCAAGCCAGAGACAAGAAGAAGTAAATGACCCGCAAGCAAGCACAAGCACTGACCTCTGCTGCCCTTGCTGTGGGTATTGTCTGCATCGACCAAGTCATAAAGGTTGCAGTCAAGACAGGCATGTACCTGCATCAGAGCATCAGGGTGACGGACTGGTTCCAGATTCTCTTCACCGAGAACGATGGGATGGCTTTCGGCATGGAAGTCCTGCCCAAGTGGTTCCTCACGTCGTTCCGCATCGCGGCAGTTGCTGTCCTGCTTTGGTACATCTTCCGAAGCATCAAGAAAGGCATCGGATGGGGCTATCTCATTTGCCTGACGATGATAACGGCCGGAGCAGCAGGCAACATCTTCGACTGCATGTTCTACGGCATGATATTCAACAACCCGCCTGCACCCATGGTAGCAGAGTTTGTTCCGTGGGGCACGGGCTACAGTCAGATGATGCTCGGGCGCGTGGTCGATATGTTCTACTTCCCGCTTGTTGAGTGGGATTGGCCTGCAAGCCTGCCATATATAGGTGGCGAGCACTTCATCTTCTTCTCCCCCATCTTCAACTTTGCCGATGCCAGCATCTCATGCGGCGTCATCGCCCTCATCATTTTCTTCAATCAGAAAGTGTTTAAATGAAGACCCTCTCCAACTCTCCCTCAAAGGGAGAGAACCTGCTACATAAAGCCTCCCCTTCAAGGGGAGGTTTGGTAGGGTCTTTCATTCTTCTTTCCCTAATCCTCCTTTGCTCCTGTTCCCCTTCCCGGCCTCGCGGCATCATGAGCAAGCAGAAGATGACGGACGTGCTGGTCGATTTCCATCTGGCACAGGGAATGGCTGAGGCGCAAGGCGAGAATGCCGACATCAATCGCTACAAGTACATCCAAGCTGTCTTCCAGAAGCATCGCATCACGGAGGCAGAGTTCGACTCCTCGATGATCTATTACAGCGGTCGGGCTGAGGAGTTCGTTCACATCTATGATAACGTCGTGACGCGCGTTCAGGCACAAGCCGAGCGAATGGGCCTTGAATTGTCGCAAGCCAATCAGGACAAGTTTGCAAGTCTCACCAACGAAGGCGACACGGCTAATATCTGGCTCGGCAAGGACTTTGCCTGCGTGGTGGCTAATCCCGTACAATGCGTCTATTCCTTCACGATGAAGGCCGACACCACATTCAAGGCTGGCGACAGCTTCATCTGGCGCTTCAAGACGCAGTTCGTGGGGCGCTCCATGAACAACGAAGCCGTTGCCCTGCTCAACTTTTACTACGAAGGCGACACAACGGCATGCGTGACTGATTTGTTGAGGAACAGTCCCAAGAACGAGATACGTCACAGCCCGGGAAGAGCCCTCGACAGCCTCAACCTGCGTTCTATCACTGGCTACGTCTATCTGCCTCTCATCAAAGGTGCCGACCAACCAAAGCCCTTGCTCATCAGCGAGATGCAGCTCATCAGGATGCACAAGAAGCAACCAGTCGCTCCCAAGCTTCCGGTCGATACCCTTCGCAGAGACTCGCTCGATGTCGATACGGCTCCCAAGCAGAAAGAACGCCTGTCGCCCCTCCAAGTGCGTGAGAGCCAGCCGAAGGAGAGGAAGATTCACGTCACGAAGGAGAACCCCAATCCCATCCGTCCGCAAAAGGGCATCCCGCAGCGCACCAATCGCCGCCGCAGGTAATTTTAAATTTTGAATTTATATATTTTGAATTGAAACGCGCCTATCACGATATTCTTTTGCCCGACGGCACTTTGCAGCAAGGACCTGTCGTTGTCGAGACAGATTCAGAAGGTCGTTTCCTCTCATGGCATAAACTCGAGCAGGAAGAAGCCCAAACAGAATGGCTTGGCGGCACATACAAATGCACAGAACAGAAAAGACATACTATCAGATGAAAGACCCTAAGAAACAGCACGACCTCGACCTCCGCTACCTGCGGATGGCACACATCTGGAGCGAGAACAGCTACTGCCAGCGCCGGCAGGTGGGAGCGCTCGTCGTCAAAGACAAGATGATTATCAGCGACGGCTACAACGGCACGCCAAGCGGTTTCGAGAATGTCTGCGAAGAAGATGGCGTCACGAAGCCCTACGTGCTCCACGCCGAGGCCAACGCCATCACAAAGATAGCGCGAAGCGGCAACAACAGCGACGGCTCGACGCTCTACGTCACCGATTCGCCGTGCATCGAATGCGCCAAGCTCATCATCCAGGCCGGCATCAAGCGCGTCATCTACAGCCGCGAGTACCGGCTCACCGACGGCGTCGACCTGCTGCGCCGTGCCGGCATCGAGGTCAAGTTCGTGCAAATCGAGAATTCTTAATTCGTCACCCTACATTCCATATTCATCATCATGAATCCCGACACCAAGCATCGCTTTACGCCGCTACTCATTGCCATCGGCACCATCGTAGGCATCTTCATCGGCTCGTTCTACACGAACCACTTCTCCGGCGGCCGCATCAACATCATCAACACGGGCTCGAACAAGGTGGGCTACCTGCTGCAACTCATCGACAACATCTACGTCGATACGGTCGACATGAACTCGCTCGTCGAGGACGCCATGCCGCTCATACTCAGCGAGCTTGACCCGCACAGCAGCTACTTCGGGCCGAAGGATGCCGAGGAAGCCAACGAGAGCCTGAAAGGTAGCTTCAGCGGCATCGGCGTGCAGTTCACGATGGAGCAGGACACCGTCAACGTAATGTCCGTCATCCACTCTGGTCCTGCCGAGAAGGTGGGCATCCTGGCTGGCGACCGCATCGTCACGGCCGACACCACATCGCTCGTCGGCATGGAGAGCGACGCCGTCATGAAGCACCTGAAGGGTGAGAAAGGCTCGAAGGTCAAGCTCGGCATCAAGCGCCACGGCTCAAAGGACCTGCAGTACTTCACCGTCGTTCGTGGCGACATTCCCGTGGTCAGCGTCGATGCCTACTACATGATGGGCGACAAGACGGGCTACATCCGCGTCAAGAACTTCGGCGAACAGACCTACGCAGAGATGCTTATCGCCCTGGCCAACCTCAACATGGAGGGGATGAAGCAGCTCATCGTCGATCTCCGCGGCAACCAAGGCGGCTACATGCACATCGCCATCCAGATGGTCAACGAGTTCTTGCCGTCGGGCAAGCTGATAGTCTATACGGAGGGCCGCAAGAGTCCGCGCGAAGAGTTCTGCAGCGACGGGCGAGGCACGTTCCAGAAGTTGCCGCTCGTGGTGCTCGTGGACGAAGGCAGCGCCAGCGCGAGCGAGATATTCGCCGGTGCCATTCAGGACAACGACCGAGGCACGATTATCGGTCGCCGCACCTTCGGCAAGGGACTTGTGCAGCAACCGAAGGAGTTCCGCGACGGCAGCGTCGTACGTCTCACCGTTGCCCGTTACTATACGCCCAGTGGCCGTTGCATTCAGAAACCATACGAGAAAGGGCATGGCGAGGAATACGACAACGAGCTCATCGCACGCTACGAGCGAGGCGAGTTTTTCTCGCAAGACAGCATACACAACGAAGGTCAGCAATACGAGACAAGCATCGGCCGCATCGTCTATGGCGGAGGCGGCATCACGCCCGACATCTTCGTGCCTGAGGACACGACGGGCATAACGTCCTACTACCGCGAGGCATTCCTGACAGGACTTATCCGACAGTTTGCCTTCGCCTATTCCGACGAGAACCGCGCCAAGCTCACCTCGCTTCGAACGGCAGAGCGCATGGAGCAATACCTCAAGCGGGAGAACCTCCTGGAGAAGTTCGCGCAGTTCGCAGAGAAACGTCAGCTGCGCCGCCGCAATCTCATGCTGCAAAAGAGCCGTCGCCTCTTCGAACGCAACATCTACGGCAATATAATATATAATGTAGGCGAGATGAAGGACTACCTGCAGTTCCTCGGCAAGGACGACCCCGTCGTCATCAAAGCCCAAGAGATACTCGACAAGGGGCTGTCCTTCCCCGTGAAAGTGGAAGAGACGAAGAAGGAAGGTTCGAAAGAAGCGCGCCTGTATTCCTCCGAATCCTTTCCCCTTCATCAGAACACAGTCCGAGTCTATAGATGTTAACTGTAACCCAACTCAACACCTTTCGTTTTGAACTTCGATTTAATTAATAATATTGGATTAACGAATAACGTCGTTATTTGTTCTCACGTCAATCCCGACGGCGACGCCATCGGCTCCTCGCTTGCCCTGAAGCTCTACCTCGAAAGGAAGGGCAAGCAGGCAACAGTCGTCGTGCCCAACGCCTTTCCCGACTTCCTGAAATGGCTGCCAGGTGCCGACTCCATCCTCATCCACACGAAGCAACCCGACCAAGTAAAGGCAGCCCTCGACGCAGCCGACCTCGTCATCGTTTGCGACCTGAACCAGCCCATGCGGCTTGGAGGCATGGAGGACGTCGTCATGGCAAGCACAGCGCCTCGCATCCTCATCGACCACCACCTCGACCCCAACACCGACTTCTGCAAGGTCATCGTTTCCGAGCCGGCGATGTGCGCCACGGGCGAAGTCATCTGCCACCTGCTCAGCCAGCAAGGCGAGCTCGACGACATCTCGGCAGACGAAGCGACCTGCCTCTACTGCGCCATGATGTGCGACACTGGCGCCTTCTCCTTCAACTCCAACCGACCCGTCATCTACGAGCACATCAGCCATCTCCTGGCACGAGGCATCGACAAGGACAAGATCTATCGCAACGTCTTCTGGACAGCCTCCGAGGGACGAATCCGGCTGCAAGGCTATCTGCTCTACGTCAACATGAAAGTCCTGCACGAACGCCATGCCACCATCATGACGCTGACCAACGAAGAGCGGCGGCGCTTCAAGGTGAAGAACGGCGACACAGAGGGCATCGTCAACATCCCCCTGCAGATGCTCGGCACAAAACTCAGCATCTTCATCAACGAAGACACAGAGCATCCGGGCATCATGAAGCTGAGCCTCCGCAGCGTGGACGACTTCCCCTGCGACCAGATGGCTTCCCGCTTCTTTGGCGGCGGCGGACACAAGAACGCCAGTGGCGGCAAGCTGCATTGCACTATGGAAGAGGCCCTCGAGCGCGTCAAGGCAGCCATCGAAACCTACGCCGACTTGCTGAAGTAAAAACAACGTGATGCCAGCCGTCTGACAACGTGATGTCGGCCGTCTCACAACGTGATGTCAGCAACTCCTTCACGTGGCGTTGGCGTTTCCTTCACGTGGCGTTGGCGTTTCCCACACGTGGCGTCGGCAGTTCCCACACGTGGCGTTTTATCAGATGTTGATGGAGTTGCCACGTTTCGAGGAAGGATGGCAGGGACGCATAGTAGTAAAAGACGTTAATTGAACAAAAGATGTTCCCAAATTTGTGAATGTCAATTATTGTTCGTAACTTTGCAGCCATAAATTTAACTTTCACATGAAGAAGACACTCATATTACTGCCAATCATTGTCTGTTGCCTGTTGGCCACCGTCTGTTCCTGCAAGAACGGAGAGACGTATGCCGAGCAGAAGAACAAGGAATACAAAGCCATCCAGTCGTTCCTCGACCGCGATATCGTGGTAAGAGACGAAGACGGGACCGTCGTATGCAACGTTGGCAAGATTACACCCATCAGCGAGGAAGACTTCATCAATCAGGACTGCACGACCGACCTCGAAAAGAACGAATACGTCCTGTTCGGCAATACAGGCGTCTATATGCAGATTGTGCGCAAGGGCACAGGCGAGAAGCTGGAGCAGGGCAAGACGGCCCGCGTCATCTGTCGCTTCATCGAGTTCAACATCCTGGGCGACAGTATTCAGCTCCGTAACGATGTAAACTTCTGGCATCCCAGTCCCGACATCATAAAGGTTTCTAATAACTACGGCAGCTTCTCTGCAGACTTCGACACGGAAATCAATGGGGGCGGCGCGATGTATAATCATTACGGCAGCACGAGCGTGCCAAGCGGCTGGCTCGTTCCCTTCCCATACATCCGCATCGGTCGGCAGGACTCTGCAGAAGAAGGCATTGCCAAGGTCCGGCTCATCGTGCCTCATACCGAAGGTCAGGTCAGCGCCACAAGCAACGTATATCCTTGCTTCTACGAAATCACCTTCCAGAAGATGCGCGACTGACGCCTGACAATTAGTTCATAGTTGACTTGCTCTACCTGCACATTCCTTTTTGCCAGTCGCGGTGCATCTATTGCGACTTCTACTCCACCACGCTCGGGCAGGAGTTCATGGCTTCGTATGTCGAGGCTTTGAAGCGAGAGATGTCTCTGCGCAAACAATATATAAAAGGTACGCGCGTACATAATATATATATAGGAGGCGGAACGCCAAGCCTGTTGCCCTCCCGCTTGCTGAAAGAACTATATGAGGCAATTGCTCGCTTGTGGACACTCGACGAAGATGCCGAGGTGACGATTGAAGCCAACCCCGACGACGTCACAAGGGAATGGCTGAGAGGCATCGAAGGAACGCCCGTCAACCGCATCAGCATGGGAGCACAGACGTTCAGCGACAGGTTGCTGCGCTTCATCGGCCGTCGGCACAATGCTCAGCAGACCATCGATGCAGTAAGGGCTTGCAAAGAAGCAGGCATCACAAACATCAGCCTCGACCTCATCTATGGCTTACCAGGGCAGACTTTCGAGGATTGGCAAAGCGACGTGGAGCAGGCGCTGAGTCTCGGCATCACGCATCTCAGCGCCTACGCCCTTTCCTACGAAGAAGGCACGCGGCTCGAGGCGATGCTCAGGGCTGGACAAGTCGAGGAAGCCGACGAGGAGCTTTCTTGGCAGATGTACGACTATCTGATGACGGCAACAAGCCAAGCAGGCTTCCTTCACTACGAAATCTCCAACTTCGCCCTGCCCGGCTACCACTCTCGCCACAACAGCAGTTACTGGCAAGGCACGCCTTATCTGGGGCTCGGCGCGGGCGCTCATTCCTACGACGGACAGCGCTCCCGGCGAGCCAACCTGCCTGACATCAAGGCATATATCAGCGCCCAAAACGATGTGCCGCACGAGACGGAACTGCTCAGCGACACGGCGCTCTACAACGAATTCATCATGACGAGACTGCGCACGAGCAAGGGCGTCCCACTCGACGAACTTCCTCATCAAGACCGCCTTTATTGTCTATCTTTGGCTGAACCTCACCTAAAACACAAGCTTTTGCACATCAACAACGGGCATCTTTGCCTCACAAAAGAAGGCATCTTCACTTCCAACGACATTATTAGCGACCTTTTGAAAGTTGATAATTGAAAAGATAAAGTAATTTGTACATAAATTGTACATTGTAAATTTGTAATTTGCAAATTTATTTGTATCTTTGCACCCAAATATTTACCTTAATCAACAAAAACTATAACTGTCATGAAGACTTACAAGACAAATGAGATTAAAAACGTTGCCATCCTGGGCAACGATGGAGCAGGCAAGACGACCTTGACTGAAACCATGCTCTACGAGGCTGGCATCATCAAGCGTCGCGGTAGAGTCAGTCAGCACACGACTGTCAGCGACTATTTCCCCGTAGAGCACGAATACGGCTATTCTGTCTTCTCCACTGTATGCCACGTTGAATGGAACGGCAAGAAGATCAACTTCATCGACTGCCCGGGCAGTGATGACTTCGCTGGTGCTGCTATCACGGCACTCAATGTTACCGACACTGCTATCCTGCTGCTCAAAGGCTCTGCAGGCGTAGAGGTCGGCACTCAGAACCACTTCCGTTACACAGAGAAACTCGGCAAGCCCGTCATCTTCCTCGTCAACCAACTCGACGACGAGAACTGCGACTTCGACCAGCTCCTGGAGCAACTCACAAGCATCTATGGCCCGAAGGTTGTGCCCATTCAGTATCCCGTGGAGTGCGGTCCTAACTTCAACTCCCTCATCGACGTTCTGCTCATGAAGAAGTATTCATGGGGCCCCGACGGCGGCGAGCCAAAGATTGAAGAGATTCCTGCCGACCAGATGGACAAGGCTACAGAGATGCACAAGGCCCTCATCGAGGCAGCAGCCGAACACGACGAAAGCCTCATGGAGAAGTTCTTCGAGAGCGAAGACCTCACCGAGGATGAGATGCGCGAAGGCATCCGCAAGGGTCTCGCCAGTCGCGGCATGTTCCCCGTCTTCTGTGTTGACGCAGTGAAGGATATGGGCGTACGTCGCCTCATGGAGTTCCTGGGCAACGTCGTTCCTTTCGTTAACGAGATGCCAAAGGTGGTCAACACCAACGGTCAGGAGATTGCTCCCGACGAAGCCGGCCCCACAAGCCTCTTCTTCTTCAAGACCGCCATGGAGCCGCACATCGGCGAAGTGCAGTACTTCAAGGTAATGAGCGGTAAGGTCACAGAAGGCATGGACCTCACCAACTCCGACCGCGGCAGCAAGGAGCGCATCGCCCAGATGTTCGTCTGCGCTGGCGCAAACCGTATCAAGGTGGAAGAACTCGTGGCAGGCGACATCGGTTGCAGCGTGAAGCTCAAGGACGTCAAGACCGGCAACACGCTCAACGGCAAGGACTGCGACAACCGCTTCAACTTCATCAAGTTCCCCAATGCAAAGTATTCACGTGCCATCCGTGCCGTCAATGAGAGCGAGACCGAGAAGATGATGAACGCTCTGCAGAAGATGCGCGAGGAAGACCCGACATGGCAGATCGAGCAGAGCAAGGAGCTCCGCCAGATTCTTGTGCACGGTCAGGGCGAGTTCCACCTGCGCACCCTCAAGTGGCGCATGGAGAACAACGAGAAGATTCAGATTGCTTTCGACGAGCCACGTATCCCATACCGCGAGACCATCACAAAGGCAGCTCGTGCCGACTATCGTCACAAGAAACAGTCAGGCGGTGCAGGCCAGTTCGGCGAAGTACACCTCATCGTTGAGCCTTATGTTGAGGGCACACCTACGCAGGAAGTTTATCGCTTCAACAACCAGGAGTACCGCATCAACGCAAAGAGCGAGGAAACCATCGACCTGGAATGGGGCGGCAAGCTCGTCTTCATCAACAGCGTCGTGGGCGGTGCCATCGATGCACGCTTCATGCCGGCTATCCTGAAGGGTATCATGCAGCGCATGGAACAAGGTCCTCTGACTGGTTGCTACGCTCGCGACGTACGCGTCATCGTTTACGATGGTAAGATGCACCCAGTTGACTCCAACGAACTGTCCTTCATGCTCGCAGGCCGCCAAGCCTTCGCACAAGCCTTCAAGGAGGCAGGTCCGAAGATTCTGGAGCCTATCTACGACGTAGAGGTTCTCGTTCCCAGCGACAAGATGGGTGACGTGATGAGTGACCTGCAGGGACGCCGCGCCATGATTATGGGCATGAGCAGCGAAAGCGGTTACGAGAAGCTGACAGCAAAGGCTCCTCTCAAGGAGATGGCAAGCTACAGCACCGCTCTGAGCAGCTTGACTGGTGGCCGCGCAAGCTTCAACACGAAGTTCTCAAGCTACGAACTCGTGCCTGCTGACGTTCAGCAGAAGCTCATCGCAGAGTACCAGGCAACGCTTAAGGAAGAATAAGACATTGCTTAATTAACAAAAAGACAACTTAAGGAAGTCTTAACCCTTAAATAAGTTAAACGTCGGTACGAAAGTGCCGACGTTTTTCTTTATCTTTTAACATAAAGCAATACCTTTGCGATATGAAAAGGAGTTACATTTGGCTTATCTGCCTGGTCGTCTGCATAGCATTCATCTCGCTGCTTTACTTGCAGGGACGCTATGCCAAGGAGATGATAAGGATGCGTCAAGAGCAGTTCGACGAGAACGTTCTGCGCAGCCTGGACCAGGCATCACGCGAACTGGAGAAGACCGAAACGTACCGCTATCTGCAGAATGTGCTCAACGCACATGAGCCCAAGAACAGCAGGACATTCCTTCCCGACAGCTTCCGCATTGCAGACCACACGTTGCAATACGATACGCTTTCACCCGGCACGGCGGGCATGTCGCTCGGCACGCTGACCATGAGCAAGTACAACAAAGTGGCTGAGACCATCAGCAAACTGCAGAAGCAAGCGCGCGAGGCATACATCTACGAGCAAGGCGTACTCGACGAAGTCATCTTCTCGGTAATGTACCAGGCCAGCAAGCAAAGGTTTCAGGACCGCCTCAACCCTGCTGTCCTCGATGGTTGCCTCCGAAATGCACTTCAAGCCAACGGCATCACCCTACCCTTCCACTTCATCGTCTATACGAGCGATGGCAGAGAGGTCTATCGATGCGAGGACTATTCTGAAGAAGGAGACGACCCGAGCTATCAGCAGCCGCTCTTCCGCAGCGACCCGATGGGACAGATGGGCATCGTCGTGATACATTTCCCCGACCAAAACAAGTTCATTCAGGGCGTTGCAGGCTACGTGGCTCCAGCAATGGTCTTCACCGTCATCCTGCTCATCACGTCGCTCGTCACCATCTATCTCGTCGTCCGACAGAAGCGCATCAGCGAGATGAAGAACGACTTCGTGCACAACATGACGCACGAGTTCAAGACGCCTATCTCTACGATATCCATTGCTGCTCAGATGCTTGCCGACAAGACGGTGAACAAGAGCGAGGAGACATACGAACGCCTGGGCAACGTCATCGACGGCGAAACGCGACGCCTTCGCTATCAGGTCGAGAAGGTCTTGCAGATGAGTCTCTTCGACAACAACAACATCGCCCTGAAGCTTCAGGAGCTTGATGCCAACGAGATAACGGAGAACGTGGTGGACACCTTCTCGCTGAAAGTGTCGCAAATAGGCGGTACGCTCGACATGAAGCTCGAAGCTTACAACCCCTTTATCAACGCCGACGAGATGCACTTCACAAACGTCATCTTCAACCTGCTGGACAACGCCTTCAAGTACCGACGCGAGGACGAGCCGCTTGCCATCGAGGTTCACACCTTCAATCAGGGCGAGACGCACTTCTGCATCAGCATCTCCGACAACGGCATCGGCATACAGAAGGACAACCTGAAGCGCATCTTCGACAAGTTCTATCGCGTACATACCGGCGACAAGCACAACGTCAAAGGCTTCGGACTCGGCCTGGCCTACGTGCAGAAGATGGTGGAGCTGCACCACGGCACCATCAAGGCCAGCAGCGAACTCGGCAAGGGAACAAAGTTCACCATAACACTTCCATTGTCGCTTTGATTCATCCGCCTTCATAATGACAGAACGTAATAACACTATAACGAGATAACGAGATAACGCAATAAATTTATTCATTAACCCAAATAACTATAGATTATGGAACAGAAACTGCACATTTTGCTTTGCGAGGACGAAGAGAGCCTCGGAATGCTTGTACGCGAGTACCTCGAAGCTAAAGGTTATGACGCTGAACTCTTCCTCGACGGCGAGGCTGGCTATCGCGCCTTCATGAAAAGGAAGTTCGACATGTGTCTGCTCGACGTGATGATGCCCAAGATGGACGGCTTTGCGCTGGCAAAGGAGATTCGTCTGGTCAACACAGAGATTCCCATCATCTTCCTTACGGCAAAGAACCTGAAGGAGGACATCCTGGAGGGCTTCAAGCTTGGAGCCGACGACTACCTGACCAAGCCCTTCTCCATGGACGAGCTGGTCTATCGCATGGAAGCCATACTGAGACGCGTGAAGAGCAAGGAGCAGAAGAACCTCACGCGCTTCCAGCTCGGCAAGTTCATCTTCGACACCCAAAGACAGGTGCTGCTTCTCGGCGAAGAACAGACCAAGCTCACCACAAAGGAATGCGAACTGCTGACTCTGCTCTGCGTGCACGTCAACGACGTCCTGGAGCGCGACCTCGCACTCAAGACCATCTGGATGGACGACAACTACTTCAACGCCCGCAGCATGGATGTCTATATCACCAAGCTTCGCAAACTCCTGAAGGCTGACCCCGACATCGAAATCAACAACGTGCATGGCAGAGGCTACCGTCTCATCGTGCCAAACCTGATGCAGGAATAAAAGAGAGCCTCGAACACGAGTCGCTGGCAAATTAGGAACATGTAGTTGGCAAACTAGAAACATCTAGTTGGCAAACTAGAAACATGTAGTTGGCAAATTAGGAACGTGTCGTTGGCAAATTAGGAACGTGTCGTTGGCAAATTAGGAACGTGTCGTTGGCAAA
>CAMJOE010000075.1:0-13621 GCA_946407485.1 uncultured Prevotellaceae bacterium
TCATCGACGACAACGCCATCCTGAGCGCCAACGTGCTGATGCACCAGTTCTGCCGAGTGGGGAGCTACACGATGGTGGGCGGTGGCACGCGTTTCTCGCAGAATGTGCTGCCCTTCAGCCTCGTGGCGCGTGAGCCCGCGGCATTCTGCGGATTGAACACCATCGGCCTTCGGCGCAGAGGATTCGACCGCGACCTCATCAACAACATACACATGGCCTACCAAATCATCCTGCAAGGCACGGGAAAACTCAATGACCTGCTCTCCCGAGTGGAACAGGAGATACCCATGAGCCCCGAGATAGAGTACATCCTCGACTTCATCAGGGGCAGCGAGCGCGGATTCATCAGGTAAAAGCTCTAAAAGTTAAAGAATCAGAAAGCTTAAAAGTCAAAAAAGTCTTTTCATCTTTTCACCTCTTCATCTTTTTGCTTTTTCACCTGTTCACCTTATCACTTTTTCATCCTTTTATGAAATGACATTAAAGCTTACACTATTCAGCCAAGAGAAAGAGGACTTCGTACTGGAAATCCTCATCGACAGCGATGCCAAGTTCTCCGAACTGCATCAGCTCATCCTCAACGACTGCAACTTCGAAGAGCGCGACAGCCAGTGCTTCCTCATCTGCGACGACGACTGGCGCGTCAGGCAACGTATCCGCCTCCAGGACAACGAGGAGACGGGCTTCGACGAAGACCTCATCCTGATGTCGCGCACCAGTATCGGCGAGTTTCTCGAGGACGAGGGGCAGCGGCTGGCATACGTCTTCGACCCCGCCGGAAAGCGATTCTTCCTCATGGAACTCACGGAGAACGTCTTTGGCCGAACGGAGAAGAAAGCCATCGTGAACCGTCGCCACGGGCTGCCCCCCATGCAGGAACTCGCTTCAGCTGCCGACATAGCTGCCGACGACGACGTAAGAGAAGAGATAGACGAGACGTTCTATGGCGACGAGGGTTACGAGGCAGAGGAGCTCGACATGGAAGGCTACGAGATAGACGAGTAGTCGCGCCAGCCTCCTCCCCCAAAGGGAAGGGCCTGATGTTCAACGTTCAACGGTCAATGTTCAATGAAGCTCTACGTCCTGCTTGGTCCCACGGCTGTCGGCAAGACAGAACTCGCGCTGCAGATTGCCGAGAAGCTGGGGAGCCCCATACTGAACTGCGACAGCCGCCAGATATATCGCGGCATGGAGATTGGCACGGCGGCGCCGACTCCCGAACAGCAGCAGCGCGTCAAGCACTACTTTGTCGGCACCCACGACATCGGGTCGTACTACAGCGCGGCTCAGTACGAGCAGGACGTCCTCTCGCTTGTACGCGAGCTCAGTCACGAGCACTGCTCGCTCCTGCTTTCAGGGGGAAGCATGATGTACATAGATGCCGTCTGCAATGGCATCGACGACATACCGACGGTGGATGCTGAGGTGCGCGAGACGCTGAGGCGTCGGTTGAACAACGGCGAGATAGACGAGATGCGGAGCGAACTGCGTCTGCTCGACCCCGCCTACTATCGCGAGGCCGACACACGCAACCCGAAGCGCGTCGTCCATGCACTCGAGGTCTGCTACACATCAGGGCGCCCGTACTCCTCCTTCCTGACAAAAGAGCGCAAGCCACGTCCCTTCGACGTCGTCAAGATAGGTCTCAGGCGCGAACGCCAGGAGCTCTTCGACCGCATCAATCAGCGCGTCGATGCCATGATGGCTGCAGGAATGCTCGACGAAGTCAGCAGGCTTCGCCCCTTCCGACACGAGAACGCCCTCAATACCGTCGGCTACAAAGAGCTCTTCCATTACCTCGAAGGAGAATGGGAATTGCCTTTCGCCATCGAAAAGATAAAGAAGAACACACGCGACTATGCCAAGAAACAAATGACATGGTTCGCTCACGATAACGAGATAAAGTGGTTTCATCCCGATGAGCCTTCAATTATGAAAGTCGTTTTATGAGAACAAAACTAAAGAAGCTATTCTTCGCAGGACCTTGGTACAGGTGTACGGCCGCCTGGTTCGTCGCCTTCCTTGTCCTCATCATATTGCTTTTCGTTGCCGTCGATTGCAATTTCTGTTACCTCTTCGGGCGTTCGCCGGGCTTCGACGATATAGAAGACCCGGTGGTCAACGAAGCGTCGGAAGTCTATACGTGCGACGATGTGCTGATGGGCCGCTACTTTAACGAGAACCGAACCCCCGTCACGTACGAGGAGATCTCGCCCATCATGATCCGCACCCTCATTGATACCGAGGACGAACGCTTCTACCTGCATCATGGCATCGACGTCGTCGGACTCTTCTCCGCAGCGAGGGACATCGTGCTGGGCCGCGGCAGGGGAGCCAGCACCATTTCGCAGCAGTTGGCCAAGAACATGTTTCGCACTCGCACTCGCTACTCGACGGGACTGCTGGGGCAAATACCCGGCATCAAGATTCTCGTCATGAAGGCGAAGGAGTGGATTGTGGCGATGAAGCTCGAGTGGTTGTTTTCGAAGGAGGAAATCCTGACGATGTACCTCAACACCGTTGACTTCGGCAGCAACGCCTATGGCATAAAGACGGCGGCCCGCACCTACTTCGGTACGACGCCCGATGCGCTGACCTACGAGCAGGCGGCCACACTCGTCGGGCTGCTCAAGGCGACGAGCCTCTACAACCCACGCCTCAACCCGAAGAACAGCTTGCAACGCCGCAACACGGTCCTGCAGTTGGTCTATGACCACGGACACATTTACATCGACGGCCAAATGGCAACGCCCTCGCAGCTCGACTCGTTGCTCTCTCTGCCCATCGCTATGAAACCGCGTGTCACCGAGAGCTATCAGGACGGCATGGCACCTTATTTCCGCGAGGCCCTCAAGAATTACATCGACTACCTCTGCAACCAGGGACTGGTGCCGGGACACGACGCCATCCACAAGCTCGACCTTGACGCCGACGGCCTCCGCATCTATTGTTCCATCGACTCACGTATGCAAGCGTATGCCGAGGCAGCAGTGCGGAAGCAGATGCAGGTCATCCAGGGCCGCTTCAATGAGCATTGGGGGCAGACGAATCCGTGGCAGAACGCCAACCACCAGGAGATACGCGGCTTTGCGGAAGACATAGCGCGGCGCTCGCCCCACGGTCGCTACCTCAGCGCAAAGTTCAAGGAAAACGCCGATTCCATCGATTACTACCTCCGCCAGCCGCATACCGTCCGCCTCTTCAGCTACGGCGGACCGATAGAGCAAGAGATGAGCACCATCGACTCCGTGCGTTACATGCTCCGCTTCATGCACACGGGCTTCGTCGCCATCGAGCCCGACACCCGCTTCGTACGTGCCTGGGTGGGCGACATCGACTTCCACAGCTGGCAGGTCGATAACGTCAGGGCCGTCCATCAGCCGGGTTCCACGTTCAAGCTCTTCGTCTATACCGAGGCGATGAATCAGGGACTGAACCCCACCGACCGCCGTCTCGACTCCTACATCTCCTATACCGACAACATCGGCGGAGGCAAGACGCGCGTCTGGGCCCCGCATAACGCCAACGGCACGTACAGCTACAAGGAGCTGACGCTGAAGACGGCGTTTGCCATGAGCGTCAATACCATCGCCGTCCGCGTCGGCATGGAGTGCGGCGTCCACAACATCGCGCAGACCGCCTATGCCATGGGCATCAAGACGAAGCTCAACGAGACGCGCTCCCTGACACTCGGCAGCAGCGAGGTCAACTTGCTTGAGCTCGTCAACAGCTACTGCACCGTGGTCAACGAGGGACGCTACGCCATGCCGATGCTCGTGGAACGCATCGAGGACCGCGACGGCAACCTCATCTATCAGGCAAAGAGGAAAGAGAAGAAGGCCATCCCATATCGCTCGGCCTACCTCATGCAGAAGATGCTGGAGGGAGGCCTCTCGGGCACGTCCAGCAGCCTTTGGAACTACGTACGCCCCTTCTATGCCGACACCGAGTTTGGCGGCAAGACGGGCACCAGCAACAATCACGCCGACGCCTGGTTCGTGGGTGTGACGCCCAAGCTCGTGGGCGGCGCGTGGGTCGGCGGCGAATACCCCAGCATACACTTCCGCACGGGAGCGCTCGGGCAGGGCAGCAAGACGGCCCTCCCCATCTTCGGCGAGTTCATCAAGAGCGTTCTCTCCGACGAAAGCTTCAGCAAGTATCGCGTCAAGTTCCCGCCTGCAAAGGGCCTCGATCCGCGTCTGTGGACGGGTTCCGGCTATGCCTACACGCAGCCCGACACGACGTCCTACGACTACGATTACTCCGACACGTCCGACGAGCCTGAGGAGACGGGCGATCCCTTCTCTCTCGAAGAGCAGGAACAACCGGTTGAGTCAGAGGACGATACGGAACCCGTCGAGGAAGAGGAAATGTAGGAAACGGCCGCTCGACGTGAGGGCATAAAAAACGCCACAGCAAGGAAATGCTCTTCCTTGCTGTGGCGTTTGCTTTTCCCACGTGAAGGAAGTCCGCTTCCTTGCTGTGGCGTTTGCTTTTCCCACGTGAAGGAAACGTTCTTCCCTCACGTGGGATTATCAGTTGCTATGTCTGACTATTTCTTCTTTGTGAGGTCGAGGACGCGGACGGCACGGAACTTCAGGCCGGCGCCATGACCGAGGAAACCGATGTGTCCCGTCTTGTTGAACATGCCGGGATGGTTGTGGTGGTCCACCGTATAGGGATTGTTGTTGCTTCCGTCGGGAGCCACGTTGTGGCCCTTGCAGGCTTCCTTGATGTCGCCATCCACGATGACTTCGCCGTTGACCGTAACGGTGATGTGGTTGCCCTGCACGCGGATTTCCTCCTCACTCCATTCGCCGAGCGGCTTGTGCTTGATGCGCTTGGCGGGGATTACGCCATAGACGGAGCCGTGCACCTGATACTCGCGCAGACCTGCGTAGATGGGGTCGTCGTGGTCAAGTATCTGCACCTCGCACATGCCGTCGTAGGCAGCATCGACGCCCATCGGGGTGCGGATGCCCACACCGTTGTTGACGCCCGGGCGCAGGAAGCAGAACTCGAAGCGGAAGATGAAGTCGCGGTATTCCTTCTTGGTGTAGAGGTTGCTCTCGTTGCCGTAGTTGGCCGTCACGTTGATGCAGCCGTTGATGGGCACATAGCCCACCTTGTTGCCCACGAAGTTATCGAGGTTCGTGCCGTCGAAGAGGAGTTCGAAGCCTTGTGCCTTTTCCTCGGCTGAGAGGACGTAAGGCTCCACGGGCTTCATCTCGGAGAGCTTCTGGCGGAGTGCATCGACAGCGTAGCCGTCGTCGGCATCGCCCGTAGCCTTGAAGATGTTGATACACTTCTCGAGACTGCTCTTGGCAACGTCGTACTCGATATCCTCGGTCGTCTTCGTGATGATTTCCTTAGCGGCAGTAGCTGCGGTGTAGCCCAGCTCCTTGTCGTCGAGCTGCTTGCTGGCGAGCAGGAAGGCGTTGCGGGTCGGTGCGCCGGCGAGTTTCGAAAGGATGTCCTTCTTGTCAGCCACAGACTTGGCGAGCGCGAAGGCCTCACTAAGCTTGGCCGAACGGCTGTCGAGGTTTCCCTCCTTGGCATTGACGAGGTTGACGTAGCTCTTCAGTGCCTTCTCGTTACCCTTCTTGGCAGCATCGAGCAATGCCTTGGCAGCCTTGTAGTTAGTGCTCTTGCCGAGTGCCTCGATGGCTGCTGCATCGCCAATCTTCTCGAGGTCAGCCACGGATGCGTCGGTACCTGTTGCGGCGAGCAAGGGATAGAGACGCTCCTTGTTGGTAATCTTCGGGGACTTCAGGAAGTCAGACAATTCGACGTACTGCTGGTCGGCAGTAAGTGTCTGCAGGCTGGCGGTTGCTACCTTCTGCCATTTCGACACGTTGCCGGCATCCTGACTAATAGTCAGGGAACCTAAGGCAACCTTTGCCTGCTCGGGAGTAATCACGCCGGGCAGCGCATCGAGAGCGGCGCTTTGATACTCGCCCTTCACGGTGTACTTGAATATCTCTTCGACGGCATCCGTATAGTGACGGGCAGAGGCGAGCTTCATGAGGGAAAGCTTCTTGTCGCCTGTGGCAGCCTTCAGCGGCTCCAGGATGTTCAGCTTGCCCGGGAAGGAGAGGAGTGCGCGGAATGCCTCCGTGTCGTTTGCGCCGCCCAGTTGGTCGATGAGCACCTTCATGGCGTCGTCGCCTCCGATTTTGCCCAGAGCCTCGATGGCAGCCTTAGCGGGCTGGCCACCCTTTGCAACAACCTCGGTCAGCAAAGACTTCTGGCTGGCTATCTTGTTGTCGCCAATCCAGTAGAGGATGTCGCTCTTGGCTTCGTCGCTAAGCGAATTGAACTTCTTCGTCACTCTGGCTGCCAGGTCGCCCGTGGCAAGGCCGTTGGCTGTGGCAAACTTGAGGGCCTGCATGCGGAGGGCATGGTCCTTGCTCGTGACTGCTTTGGCGATGACCTTGCCTGCACCTGCGCCCAGGCTGACAAGCTTGTCGTAAGCCTTGGCGTAAGATGTGGAAGCCTTCGGAGCAACGTAGGTCACGTCCTCAGTCTTCGAGAGCAGACGGAGCTCGTTTTCAAGGAACTGCTTGGCGTCCTTGTCGCTCTGTGCGGCGATGGCTTGCTTGAGGCCTTCGCTCACGTTGGCTGCCCAGGCATCGTTCGTGCCGGCATAGGCAACGGCACCATGTATGGCGTATTCCACCTTGGCATTAACGCGCTGTGCTGCCGGCTTGAGCATGGCGGCAAGCATTGTGATGGTCTTTGGTGCAGCCTGCACAAGGGGTTGCATCTCGTTGTTGAAGTCGGCCTGGTTCTGTATGGGCACGAGGGCGAGCACATCCTGCACGATGGTCTCGGGAGCGCGGTTGCGTGCATCCTGTGCAAACGAAGAGATGCTCAGCAAAAGCGCTGCTATAATAATATATAATGTACGTTTCATTGTTTATCTATAAATTAAGAGTTAAGAATTAAGAGTTAAGAATTAAATAGATTTGAATAGGACTGCCACTCTCACATTAATTCTAAATCCTTCTTTTTTAATTTTTAATTATTTATGTCAGATGAGCTTTGCCCATTCGCCTCTCATTGGCTGGTTGACCAGACGGTTTGCCTCGTCGTCGTTGATGAAGGTCTGCGTCTTCGGGTCAAAGTTGAGCGTGCGGTTGAGTCGCAGAGCGCAGACGCCGATGTTGACGATGGTGGCGCTGTGGTGACCGTTGCTCTCGTTGAGGGCGAACTGACGGCGAGTGCGCACACACTCCAAGTAGTCGGTGTTGCGTTCTTCGGGGTCGGGCAGTTCGTTGATGATTTGCTGCACATTGGGTATCGTGCACTCGAAGCCCTTGTAGACTTTGCCCTTCGGTCCCTCGATGTAGGGCACCTTGCCCTGACTCTCGAAACCTTCGCCCTCGAGGATAATCTGGCAGCCGTCGGCGTAGGTGTAAGTGATGTTCCTCCAGATGCCAACTGCGTCGGGATGCTGTTGCGGAGCGTCAATCTCGACCTTGATGGGGAACTCCTCATCCTTGCCGAGGATGTACTGCACGGGGTCGATGTAGTGCTGACCCATGTCGGCCAGGCCGCCGCCATCGTAGTCGAAGTAGCCGCGGAAGGTCTGGTGCGTGCGGTGTATGTTGTAGGGCTTGTAGGGAGCCGGGCCGAGCCAGAGGTCGTAGTCGAGTTCCTTGGGGATGGGCTGCACCTCGAGATTCTCCTTACCTACCCAGAAGAACTTCCATGCGAAGCCTGTCGCGCCGGAAATCCTGACTTTGAGGGGCCAGCCGAGCAAGCCGCTGTCGACGAGCTTCTTCAGAGGCTTCACCTCCGTGCCGAGCCCATAGAACGTGTCCTTGAAGCGGAACCAGGTGTTCAGGCGGAATATGCGGCCGTTGCGCTTGATGGCTTCTTCCACGCGCTTGCCCTCGCCGATGGTCCTCGTCATAGGTTTCTCGCAGAAGACATCCTTGCCGGCATTGGCAGCGATTACCGACATGAGTCCGTGCCAATGGGGCGGGGTAGCGATGTGAACGATGTCAACATTCGGGTCGTTAATCAGGTCGCGGAAGTCGTGATACGATTTCAAGTCCTCTCCCCAATTCTTTTTAGCGGCGGCAAGAGCCGAATCGAGGTGCTTCTGGTCCACGTCGCAAAGAGCCACGAGACGGCAGTTCTGGTCGCTGACGAAGTGTGAGGCTGAGCGACCGATGCCGCCCACGCCGATCAAGCCTCGTGTCAGTTGGTCGCTGGGAGCGATGAAGTTGTTGTTGCCTCCCATTTTGCCCAAGACTTCGCGGGGCATAATGCTGAAAAGCGCAGCACCTGCCGCACCTCTCGTAATAAAGGAACGTCTGTTCATTTTCATGATTAATATATTAATTAGTTGTTAATTTCGACCCCAAAATTACTCTTTTTTCACGATACTGCCAAACTTTAGGGGAGAAAACTTAAGACAGAGAGGCAAGAAAGGTGAAATTGTAAATTGTAAATTGTCAAATTGCAAATAAATGTTGTATCTTTGTGGCGAAAAGTGACGCAATATGGAGATGCAAACGAGATTACCGGAGGACTTTGTCCGTTTGATGCGCGAACACTATGGCGAGGAAACGGCTGATGCGCTTTGCGAAGCGTTGGCGACGACCGAGCCTGAAGTGTCCGTGCGCCTCAATCCCCGCAAGCTGTCGTCCGACGAACTGCTTGCCTATCGCCCTGACCTCGAGAGGGTTCCTTGGTGCCCCGATGCTTTCTACCTCAAGGAAAGACCTGCCTTCACCTTCGACCCCTTGCTCCATGCCGGTGCCTATTATGTGCAGGAGGCCTCGTCGATGTATATAGCCAGCCTCACCCCAACCCTCTCCAAAAGAGAGGGAGCATTGCCGTGGCCATTCACCCCTCCTTTGGAGGGGACGGGGGAGGCTTTTGTTGCCCTCGACCTCTGTGCTGCGCCGGGCGGCAAGAGCACGCTCCTGCAAAGCCTTCTGCCGGAGGGGTCGCTTCTAATATGTAACGAACCGATTGCCAAAAGGTCACAGGTGCTGGCCGAGAACATGCAGAAGTGGATGACGGGACAGCCCGCCACGGCTCCGCAAGTCGTTGTGACGCAGAACTATCCCGCGGACTTCGGTGCCCTGACAGGCAAGGTCGATATCCTCCTGACTGATGTCCCCTGCTCCGGCGAAGGCATGTTCCGCAAGGACGAAGACGCCAGGAAGGAGTGGAGCCTCGATAACGTCAGGATGTGTCAGCAGAGGCAACGGAGTATCCTGCAGGACATCTGGCACGTGCTCAAACCCGGCGGACTTCTCATCTACAGCACGTGCACTTTCAACCGTTACGAAGACGAGGACAACGTACGCTATATTTGCGATGAAATGGGCGGTTTTTGCATCACCGAGCGTCATTTCCTGCCTGGCCGTGACCGCGGTGAGGGGTTCTATGTGGCTGCGATAAGGAAGCAGCAACAACAGGTCTCCCCCGACCCCTCCCAAGGAGGAGAGAACCGCCGCGATTCTTCCCCCCTCCTTGGGAAGGGCAGGGGGAGGCTCTTTTCCGGCCTTCATGTCCTATATGACTCTGCCTCTTCGGAGCAATCGCCTCAGTTTCCCCCTCCTTTGGAAGGGCAGGGGGAGCCCGTCTTTATTGAGTTGAACTACTCCGAGGCCCTGCAATACCTTCGTCGCGAAGCACTTCGCGTGGAGGCGCCTCGCGGCCCGGTCACGCTCTGCTATCGCGGTCTCATCCTCGGCCCGGGCAAGGGTGTCGGCTCGCGCATCAATAATCTCTACCCCGAGCAATGGCGCATCCGAACCACTTATACCACGCCTTTCTCCCTCCTCGAAATGGTCTGAGAGCCTCGCATCATAGCGTTAGTTCGCCAACCAGATGTTTCTAGTTCGCCAATTAGACGTTTCTAATTTGGCAACTACATGTATCTGATTCGCCAGCATCACGTTCCTAAGCTTCCAGCATCACGTTCCTAATTCCTCGATGTTATAGCGTCCTTTCCTCTCGAGACACGGAGGCAGCGTCCGTTTCTTCTTTCTTAAGATGATTTTTTTCGTCCTTTCTTTGTTCAATCGCCAAGAAAGTATTACCTTTGCGACTCATTCTTCTAAAAAAATGGTTTGCTTATGGATGCTCACAATCATTTGGTAATCATGGCAGGCGGCGTGGGAAGCCGCTTCTGGCCCATGAGTACGCCGGAAAGACCGAAGCAGTTCGTCGATGTGACGGGCTGCGGAAGAACACTTATTCAACTGACCGCCGACCGCTTCAAACCTATCATCTCGCCCGAGAATATGTGGGTAGTGACGTCAGCCAAGTACGTCAACGTCGTTCGCGAGCAACTGCCTGAAGTTCCTTGGAACCACGTCCTGCTCGAGCCTTGCCGCAGGAACACCGCCCCCTGCATTGCCTATGCCAGCTGGCGCATCAAGTCGAAGGACCCGAAGGCCAACATCGTGGTCACCCCCAGCGATGCCATCGTGATGGATACCACTGAGTATCAGCGCGTCATCAATTCGTGCCTGAAGTTCGTGGCTGAGTCCGACGCCATGGTTACGCTTGGCATGAAACCCACACGGCCCGAGACGGGCTACGGCTACATACAGGCAGACCTTTCCTATTCCACAGCCCGCAACAGGGAAATCTTCCGCGTGGACTCCTTCAAGGAAAAGCCCGACATCGATACCGCGAAACGTTATATTCAGAAGAACAACTTCTTTTGGAACTCCGGCATCTTCATCTGGAACGTCGGCACCATTGCAAACGCCCTCCGCGTCTATCAGCCGACCCTCTCGCAGATATTCGAGGACCTGCTCCCCCTCTACGGCACGGAGAAGGAACAGGAAGCCATCAACAAGGTCTTCCCGCAATGCGAGAACATCTCCATCGACTATGCCATCATGGAGAAGGCAGAGGAGATCTACGTCTTCCCCGCAAGCTTCGGATGGAGCGACCTCGGCACTTGGGGCTCGCTCCTCGAGAACTCCGAGCGCGACATACACGGCAACTCCCTCATCGGAGAGAATATCGACGTCTATGAGACCACGAACTGCATCGTTCATGCCACACAGGAGAAGCGCGTCGTCGTGCAGGGACTCGACGGCTTCATCGTGGCCGAATGCGATGATACATTACTTATATGTCGCCTTTCCGACGAGCAGCGCATCAAGCAGTTCAGCGAGGAGAAATGATTGCCGTCATTTTAACGCCATAGCGTTCAAACGTCATAACGAAATAAATTAAATCAAGTTTGGGGAGTTAATGAAGTTAAAGAAGTAAAAGTTCCGCCTGCGCCTGAGGCGACAGCCGAAGAAGTTAAAGGACGATACCTTGGGATGCGGTGTGCATAACGAATTAAGAATTAAGAATTATGAATTAAGAATTGGCTGCAAAAGCTATTGTCCTTTAACTCCCATAAAAATCACAACATCCGAAACTTAAATAAATTAAATAAAAGATGAAAAACATCGCCCTGATAACGGGAGTGACGGGACAGGACGGTTCGTACCTTAGCGAGTTTCTTCTCGAGAAAGGCTACGAGGTGCACGGCATCATCCGCCGTTCCTCTGTCGACTTCCGCGAACGTATCGCCCATCTTGAGGGCAAGCCTCACTTCCATCTTCATTACGCCGACATGAGCGACTCGATGTCCCTCGTCAAGCTCGTCGGCCTGGTGCAGCCTACTGAGATATACAACCTGGCTGCCCAGAGCCATGTCCAGGTCAGCTTCGACGCCCCTGAGTTCACAGCCGATGTCGATGCCGTGGGCGTGCTCCGTATCCTCGAAGCCGTGCGGACAAACCATCTCGAGAAGACTTGCAAGATATATCAGGCCTCCACTTCCGAGCTTTACGGCAAGGTGGAGGAAGTGCCGCAGAACGAGAACACGCCTTTCCATCCTTACAGTCCCTATGCCGTCGCCAAGCTCTACGGCTTTTGGATCGTGAAGGAATATCGCGAGGCGTACAACATGTTCTGCTGCTCCGGCATCCTCTTCAACCACGAAAGCGAGCGCCGCGGAGAGACGTTCGTGACGCGCAAGATTACCCTCGCCGCAGCCCGCATCGCCCAAGGCAAGCAGAAGACACTCTTCCTGGGCAACCTCGACTCGCTTCGCGACTGGGGCTATGCAAAGGACTACGTCGAGTGCATGTGGCTCATCCTCCAGAACAACGTGCCCGAGGACTTCGTGATAGCCACGGGAGTGCAGCACTCCGTCCGCGAGTTCACCGACCTCGCTTTCCGTCACGTCGGCCTGGAACTGAAGTTCGAAGGCGAAGGCATCAACGAGAAGGGCATCTGCGTGAAAGACAACAGAGCCTCTCTGACAAATAATCAATCATCCACAGACTCCTTGGTGGGCAAGACGTTGGTCGAGGTGAGCGAAGACTTCTACCGCCCCACCGACGTCGTCAACCTTTGGGGCGACCCCACGAAAGCAAAGGCAAAGCTCGGATGGAACCCCAACAAGACCACCTTCGAGCAGCTGGTCAAGCTCATGGTGGACCACGACATGGGCAAGGTAGCAGCCGAAGGCGCCGCAGAAAAAGTGCGCACAAACCTCGCAGAATACCTCGAGAAGGGAATCGTGAAGTAGTCACACGGAAATCACAGAAAGCACAGAAATATCTTGTGTCTTTCGTTGAGATATGTTGCTATGACTGATAGTGATATCACATACGAGGTGAGAGGTGCCATATACGATGTATATAAGGAACTCGGGCCTGGCTTATTGGAGTCTGTGTATGAGGAGGCTTTGGTATTTGAGATAAAGCAACGTGGCCTGAATGTAGAGCGTCAGGTAAAAGTGCCTGTCGTATATAAAGGAAATGTGTTGGAGACAGATTTGCGATTAGATCTCATCGTAGAGGATAAGGTTATCGTAGAACTTAAATCAGTCGAGGAAATGAAAAAGGTTTTTGCCAAACAACTGCTTACGTATCTTCGCCTGATGAACAAGAAGGTCGGACTTCTTGTAAACTTCAATACAGACAATATTTTAACATCTATTACGCGGATAGTCAATTAAGAAAAAGATATTCAGATCTCAGAAAGCAAGGAACAACTTTGTGACACTCAAAGTGCAGGAATGAGAAACGCCGTTAGGCATATATTTCTGTGATTTCCGTGATTTCTGTGTGAAATATAAAACAAGAGTATTCAATTCAGTGTGAAATATGGAACAGAATTCAAAAATATACGTGGCCGGACATCGTGGAATGGTGGGAAGCGCAATCGTGCGTGAGCTCCAGCGGCAGGGCTACACGAACATTATCACAAGAACCCACAAGGAGCTTGACTTGACCAGGCAAGAGGCTGTCGAGCAGTTCTTTGCCGAAGAGAAACCGGAATACGTCTTCCTGGCAGCAGCCAAGGTGGGCGGCATCGTTGCCAACCAGTCGGCACTTGCTGACTTCATGTACGACAACATGATACTCGAGATGAACGTCATCCATGCTGCCTGGCAGAACGGATGCAAGAAGCTCGAGTTCCTCGGCAGCTCATGCATCTATCCTCGCATGGCGCCGCAGCCCATGCCCGAGAGTTGTCTGCTGACAGGCGAACTGGAGAAGACCAACGAGGCTTATGCCCTGGCCAAGATAAGCGGCTTGAAGTACTGCGAGTTCCTGAACCGTCAGTACGG
>CAMJOE010000076.1:0-13587 GCA_946407485.1 uncultured Prevotellaceae bacterium
GCGATGCCCAACGGGCAAAGGCGTGTCGGCGAAGATAGTCAAATATCTTTAGTATTATCATAGCTCAAGACTGTTTAACCATTTGAGGAACTCATCCTTCCATGCGCGACATTCTGCGGTGCCTTTCGTGTCAGAAGCACCGAAGCCGTGCCCTCCTGTCTGGTACTGGATGTAACGATGCTCGATACCTTGGGCGGTCAGGGCAGAATCAAGTAGCTCTGCATTGCGAGGCTTGACGACGGGGTCGTCCTTACAATTGACGAGAAAGACAGGCGGACAATCTTTCGGGATATGCTTCTCGACGGATAGCGAGTCGCACATCGTCTTGTTGTGTTTCCTGTACTCGCCCAGCAAGGCACGCCTCGAACGCTTGTGAGTGCAAGGGTGCGACATGCTGACCACAGGATAAACAGCCGCAACGAAGTCCGGCTGCGGATGAGATTGCTCAGCAGAAAGCATTGCCAAATGTCCACCTGCCGAAAAGCCCATCACGCCTATCTGACTGGGATTGATATGATACTCCTCGGCGTGCTCGCGAACGAAGCTGATGGCTTGTTGCAAGTCTTCCAATGCGTCGGGATATTGATGCCCTCGAAAGAGGAGACGTGAATGCAGGATGTATGGCATGACGCCCTGCACGCGGTACTTCAGCACAAAGGCAGAGATGCCGTTTGCCTGCAGCCATCGTGCCACTACCGTCCCCTCCGTCTTCATGTCGTGCCAGCAATACGAGCCGCCCGGGCAGACGATGACGGCTGTGGCGGGCGTCGCGCTTTCTGCAAGGAAAGGCCTAAGCCTGTCGATTGCCATGGACTGCAAGCAGAGCAGGAATGCCACGAGAAAAAGGAGTTGCTTAGACATCTTGCTCTATTCGGTTAGCCATTTCGGCATATCGTTGCCTATAATACTGCCTCATGTTCGAGGCTTGCTCCTTGGGCGTTTCTCCAAGCGCGAGCATCTTCTCGGGGCTGAGCCTTGCGTCTATCTCAATCCTGATAGGCCACTTGCGCAGGAACTTCCCTTTCTTCGGGAGTGCTTTCCCCGCGCCATACGAGACGATGGGCAGAATGTCTGCCTTCAGTTGCTCTGCCAAAAGGAATGCTCCCTGGCGGAAACGCGAGATGGAGCAGTCCGGCGAACGCGTCCCCTCCGGATAAATCACGATGCTGTAACCCCTGTCGGTGAGCGACTGCAACTTCGGCAGCAGAGTCGTCATTCCTTCTGACACGGGGTAGAACTCGGCGCCTCGGATGATGTTGCCATAGAGAGGGTTGTTCCAAACCCAATCTTTCGTCAGGCAGACCAGCTTGGGTGTGAGCATCAGCATGGTCATCAGGTCGAGTAGCGATTGGTGGTTGCAGATGATGACGGCTGGCTTCGCGAAGTCTTCGCCGTGCGGATTGCCGACAGAGAACTTGACGCCCGGAATGCCGTGCCACAGGGTGACGAGGCGAGCGTAGTTCCACAGCAGGCGATGCATCCACCGACGTCTCTTCTCCTGGTCCCGCTCTGCCAACGTGTAAAGCAGCGAGAGCGGCTTGACGACGAAAACGGTGGACACGATGAAGAACAGCAGGGCGTATGCCGTCCGCAGGAATGTCATCGTGTTTCGCCAGATGGCAAGCGGGAGGCCATAGACGACGGCAAGCACGCAGAGCACGGTGTTGAGTATGAAGATGCGCGAGAAGTCGGGGATGGGGCGGAAGTGCGACACGCGTTCCTCGGGCTTTGGGTAAAAGACGTTGACCGGCACAGATACTATTTCGACGCCGTGCCATGAGGCGAAGACGAGCAGTTCGAGTTCTGCCTCGTAGCGAGAAGTGAGCAGCGAGAGCCCGCGCAGTTTCTTCAGCGGATAAAGGCGGAAGCCCGTCTGCGTGTCCTTGAGGCGATGGCCTGTCTGAATGGCAAACCAGAAGTTGGCGAAGGCATTGGCAAACTTGCTTCCCTTGCTTCGCTCAGCCTTCTCGAGCCCCTTGCGCCGACCTACGATGAGGGCGCCCGGATGCTTTTGGTTGGCATGGAGCATCGTAGGGATGTCCTCGGGGAAGTGCTGGCCGTCGGCATCGAGGGTGATGGCGTAGGCAAAGCCCATCTCCAGAGCCTTCTTGAAACCTCGCTTCAGGGCGGTGCCTTTGCCGCTATTCTTCTCATAGCTGACGACCGTAATGCCCTCGATGCCCTGCAGGATACTGAGCGTTTCGTCGGTCGAGCCATCACAGACAACAATCACGTCGAGGCAATGCGTCAGGACACGACGCACCACATCGGCGATGGTTCCCGCATTGTTGTAAGTGGGAATCACCACGCAGATGCCTCTCTCGCGAAGTGTCTTCTTAACGTCCATCATACCTCTTCCTTCTCACCTCTTCCTTCTTACTTCATACTTCATACTTCATACCTCGTCCTTCGTCCTTCGTCCTTCTCACCTCTTGTTTATCTGTATGTCGTGCAGTTCTATGAGGGTTCGGTCGCCGTTCTTCTCGTATAGTTCTATCTCGGTCACGGTCTCTTGCTTGAGGTCATAGTGCAGGACGAGCTTCGTGTAAAGGCGCTTCATGTCTTTTCGTTGTGGGACAAGGGTTGCCATATACTCGGTCGGCATTTCCTTTGCCGAGACTTGGAATGTCTTGTTGTCAGTCAGGTTCTTGCCTGCGACGCAGTTCATTATCATTCGCGCCATTTCACCAATGAACTTGTTCCTCGCTTCTTGCTCGTTTCCTTTGAGCAGACGGGCTTCTGCGCCGTCAAGGACAAGGGTACTTGCCCGCGGCGAAGTGTATTCCCATCGCAGCTTGTCGGGCTGCTGACAGAACATCTTGCCTTCCGACACCTGCACCCCCCTCAGCATCTTTGACTGCTTTGTCTGGGTGAAGCTGCACTCGACGGTCTTTATCTTCTCAGCCGCAGCTGCCATCTTCTCAATCATCTTCTGCTCGCTCAGACCTTGAGCGGCCATGACAACAGACAGCAGACAACAGACGACAGACATTATAAATCGTTTCATTTTCATTATTTTGCTATAAAATAACACCCTGCCATGATGAGCAACACGCCCAGCCATCTCGTCACGCTCACCTCTTCGTGGAAGACCAGCATGGCTGCTATCATGCCGAACACGTAGCTGAGCGACACCATGGGATACGCCATGCTGAAGGGGAAATGCTTGATGATGTAGAACCAGAGCACAGTGCCTGCGGCATAGAAGAGCCCGCAAAGCGCAAACTGCCAGTTCACGAGCAGGTCGCCCCAGAACTGCCAGTTCCATCCGAATGGCTGCATGCGTCCCAAAGCAAGCTTCAGAAAAACTTGTCCCCCTGCAAGCAGCAGACTTTGTATGATGGCCAAAGGCAAAAGTTGCATATTGTTTCAAATTATGATGCAAAGATACAATAAATAAATGAAAATGGAAGAAATAAGGAAAAAAAGGTCGCAAATATTACACAGCGTATGTGAAATATTTATAACTTTGTAGGCAGAACTATGAATTTATGTAAAATTCAGACGAAATAGAGTACTCAATAAAAAACGAATGACTATGAAAAGGAAAATGTTTCTTGCAGCCATGCTTATGGCGATAGGCTTGCAGACCTCGCAGGCACAATTTATGCGGGTGTGGCAAAACGGTAAGGCTGACACCTATGACGTCAGCATGGTGGACAGCGTACAATTCGTTGACGCTAAGTACGAGTGGGTTGACCTCGGACTGCCCAGTGGCACTCTTTGGGCAACATTCAACGTCGGAGCCTTTTCGCCCGAGGAATTCGGCGACTACTTCGCCTGGGGCGAGACGGAGACGAAGGACGACTACAGTTGGCAGACTTACAAGCATTGCTATGGCTCCTACAACTCCATCAATAAGTATTGCATCCAAAAAGAATACGGTGCCAACTGCTTCATGGACTACCTGACAGAACTTGTGCCCGAGGACGACGCTGCCCGGGCAGCATGGGGCGACGACTGGGAAATGCCCAGCTTACTGCAGTTCGACGAACTGATTTACCGCGAATACACGACGATAGAAGATGTCTATGACGACCAGCAAGTCTTTCTGGGAGCGAAAATCACGAGCAAGTTCAACGGAAACAGCATTTTCCTGCCTGCCGCAGGCCACCGCATAGGGACGGCCCTCGAGGGCGAAGGCCAAGGGTTCTACCTGACCAGGTCGCTCAGCCTGTCTTATTCCTGCGACTGCTACAGCTTCGACCCCAATTCCATCAGCCACTACCTCAGTGGCAACTCGCGCGAGCATGGCTGCAGCGTGCGCCCTGTCCGCAGCAAGCCGCACGTCAAGGCCGAGGAAATCGTATTGGACCAGACGCAAGTCAGCGTCGCTAATGCCGCTACCATACAGCTCAAGGCAACCGTGCTGCCCGAGAATACCGACAACAAATGGCTTGTCTGGGAGAGCAGCGACGAGACGGTGGCTGCGGTCAACTCAACCGGATGGGTGACGGGCATCAGCGACGGCACCTGCACCATCATCTGCCGCACCACGGACGGCAGCGGCGTCTATGCCGAATGCCAGGTGACAGTGGAAACGCACGACCCATCGATTGAACTGGACTATACATCTATATATATGGTGGTGGATGAAACGCGAACCTTGACGGCAACCCTCAAGTACTACGACCCCATACCCCCATTGATATGGTTCAGCTCCGACAATAGCGTGGCCACGGTGGACGAAAACGGAAACGTCACGGCCATTGCCCCCGGCACCTGCTACATCAAATGCCGCCCGGACGACCAAAGCGGACTGGATGCCGAGTGCCAGGTGACGGTGCAGAATTACTTTGGCTATACCGATGGCTACAGATGGAGCAACCTCGGCCTGCCCAGCGGTACGCTTTGGGCTACGGCCAATGTCGGCGCAAGCAGTCCCGAGGTATATGGCGACTACTTCGCCTGGGGCGAGACGGAACCCAAGGAAAGCTATAGCTGGGCAACATACAAGTATTGCAACGGCACACGGACAACGATGACGAAATATTGCCAGAAGAGCGAATATGGCTATAACGGGTACACGGACACCCTGACCGTGCTTCAGCCTGAAGACGATGCCGCCACTGTCAACTGGGGCAGCGGCTGGCAGACGCCCAGCGACGAACAATTCCGAGAACTGCTCGACAGCAGATACACCAACGTATCCCCGAAGGAACTGAACGGCGTGAAGGGCCTGGAGATTAGGGGCAAGACGAGCCACATGAGCATATTCCTCCCCTTTGGCGGCCAGAACGCAGTAAGCTTCATTGGTAAATACGGCTACTATTGGACGAGTACGCTCGACTCCAGTTACGTCACCGGTTCCATCATGTTCACTTGTGCTGAAAATCTGGACTGGAGTACCTTCTCTGTCTATTATCGCTACTTTGGCCTGAGCGTACGTCCTGTAGTGCGCAAGCAGTAAGCATTCGTGAGAACGTCACTAGTGTGTCGTTTACGATTTACTAACGTGTCGTTTTCGATTTACTAACGTGTCGTTTGCTGACGCCACGTGAAGGAACAGCCAATGCCACGTGAAGGAAGAGCCAATGCCACGTGAAGGAACGGCCGACGCCACGTGTGGCATTTATTGGAGCACGATGCTGCGGGAGTAGATTTCTGGTGGAACAGGCTTTCCCATGCGGCGGAACAACTCCTGGACGAGCGGCGTTGCTTCATCGTGCAGGCCCACGAGAACCGTCCTTGCCTTGCCTGTCTCAATCAGACGTCGGGCATCGCGGAGTGCCCATCGTAGGGAGTCCTTGCCCTGGCTGTAAGTCATGTTGTAGCCATGACACTTGGTGCGGATGGCGATGGCCGAGCTGAGGGTGTTGTGCGTGCTTTGCATGAAGAGGGTAGGGCTGAGGGTCTCCTCGCCGTTCTCAAGCATGTCGAGGAGGAACTTCTCGCTTGTCTCGAGCATGCCATAGGCCGTGGCTGTGATGATGGCATCGGGAGTCTCGATACCTGCTTCCTTGAGAGCTTTCAAAGATGAAATGGTGGCAGCCTTCATGAGCTTGCCCATCCTTCGGGCCTCGCCGGCAGAAACAAACTCGCGCAGCTCACCAAGTTGCTCAACATTATTAATGACAGCCTCTGCCACAATACGGGTCTCGGCATCCTGACGCTTCTCCCCTCCTTTGGAGGGGCTGGGGGAGGCTATTCCTTTTGAGGTGCTGGGGGAGGCTCCTATAATAAGTGCCGAATCGTTCCCTCCAAACCCGAAAGAATTGCAGAGGAAAGAGGCGGCAGCAAATTCTATGGATGCTTTAGCACCAAGGCGCGATTGTAGTCGCGGAACTTCACTCTTCATTCTTAATTCTTCATTACCAATAGGTGTGATGCACGTTTCGTCCTTCTCCTTCCAGCCAAGGTTTGCGGGCAGGAAGTGGTTCTGAAGGGCAAGGATGCAAATGACTGTCTCTATTGCTCCTGAAGCGGAAGTGGTGTGGCCTGTGAAGCCTTTTGTGCTTGAGACGGGCGGAATCTTCTCTCCAAAGACACGACGAATGGCTGCACTCTCGCTGGCATCATTGTTGGGAGTGCCTGTGCCGTGAGCATTGATGTATTGAATGTCCTCGGGTTTCAACCCTGCCATCTCCAAGGCCTCGCTCATGGCAAGGTAGGCTCCTTCTCCATTCTCGGAGGAAGCCGTCTGATGGAAGGCATCACAGCGATTGGCATAGCCGCGGATGAAAGCGATTGGAGTTTGCTCGTTTGTGAGGCTGTCTTCCTTTTGAAGCACTACAAAAGCTGCTCCTTCGCCGAGGTTCAAGCCTGCTCTGCTTTTGTCGAATGGGCGGCATTGTGCCTTGTCGAGAATCATCAGGGAATTGAAGCCGTTGAGGTGGAACAGGCTCAGAGCCTCTGTGCCGCCTGCTATGACGATGTCTGCCTCGTCCCTCTTGAGCATTTCAGAGCCAAGTATGATGGCATTGATGGCTGAGGAGCAGGCCGTCGAAATGGTGCAGACTTCTGCATTTGGCAAGCCGGCAAGGTCAGCCATCTCGCGTGTGCTGCTGCCGCAGTCGTGCTTCTCAATGAGAGGCAGCAGTGCGTCATTCTCCTCCACCTGTTTTAAGTAGCGCTCCGTAATGTCCATCCCGCCCACAGTCGTGCCGTTGATGACAACCACGCGCTTGCCTTTCAAGTCGAGGTTGGCGTGCTCCAAAGCCTGACGAATCGCGATGGCACCCATCAGAACGGTGCGACTGATGATGGCTTTCTCGTCCTGCCCAAGTGTCCGTTTCATCTCATCATCAGAAAGCTTCACTTCTCCGACAGGCAGTTCCTTGTGGCTCGACTGCAGATAACGCATGGGGGCAATTCCCGTTCGTCCTTCCTTGAGGGACTTCAGGACAGCCTTTGCGTCGTTCCCAATCGCGCAAATGATGCCGTAACCAGTTACTTGGATATCCATCAAAATATTTACGATTTGACTATTTACGATTTACTATTTATTTACTATTTAGTAATTTGATTATTTACAACACGGTAGGTAACTTTGATTTTTCACTTTTCACTTTTCACTTTTCACTCCTTTCACTTCTTCCTGTTCTCCCTTACATAGTCTGCTATGGTCTTGATGCTCTGGAAGATGGCTCTGCCTTCTTTTGGGTTGGCAAGGCGGATGCCATAGTTCTTCTCAAGCAGCACGATGATTTCAAGCACATCAATGGAGTCAAGTCCGATGCCTTCATCACCAAAGAGAGGGGCATTCTCGTCGAAGTCCTCCAAAGAGAGTTCCTCCAGGTTGAGGGCTTCCTTAATCTGTTGTTTCAAGTCGTTGATTAACTGGTCCATGATTATAATTTACGATTTTACGATTTACGATTTACTATTTATTTACTATTTAGTAATTTAACTATTTACAGAGCGGGGGGCATTATGAATTATGAATTATGAATTGGTGCTGATTATTCTCATTTCGCACTCGAAGTTTGTTTCGCTTTCTGCATCTATCCAGCCGGTGATGGCACTTGTAGCACCTGTCTGGCTGAGGGTGGCTTCAAGGATTTGCTTCATCAGAGTCTCGTCTTTATCTGGCAGTATGTAGAAAGATGTTTCGCTGCAAAGGTGGTGGCGGATTGCTATCTCTCCTGTGGTGATGTTTGGCAGGGTATAGACGAAGGCAGAGGGGCTTGGGAAGTAGTTCTCAGGGTTGCTGATTGTGGTGAGGAACTGTCGGTCGGCAACTATTGACGAGGAGTGGTTGAAGAGAACGAGGGCAGGCATCTTGTCCTCTCCCTTTAGGGGAGAGTTAGAGAGGGTCTTTTCTGCTGCCACGAAAGCCAGGCGCGAGAGGATGTCCATCTTGTAGAAGCGACTGCTCGACGAAGTCAACTTGGGATAGTCCCCTATCTCTTGCTTGTAGATGTCTGTCAAAGTCTTTCCGTCCTTGGAGGAAATTCTCACCGTCTGCGTCTTTTTCCATTGCCTATTATCTGCTATCGAGGAGGTTGGGATGACTTTTGCATAGAACGCTGCCACATTGCAGCCTCCGAAGCCTGACATTATCTTCAGGAAAGCTTTCTTGCTGGTGGGCTGAGGTTCGCCAGAGATGTTGACTCTGCCGCTTACGCCAAGCTCGGTGAAGCCTTTAGTGGGAAGCACGATACCATCGTCGGTAGCCAGCATGGTGAGGATGGTTTCAAGTACGCCTGCTGCTCCCATCGTGTGCCCCACATAACCTTTGAGGGCAGAGAGGGGGATGTCTGAAAGTCCTGCTCTTTGAATGGCGACAGACTCCATTTGGTCGTTGTAGAGTGTGGCTGTACCATGAGCGCAAACTGTTGCAAGCAACGACTTGTCCCGCCCTTCCATTACGGCATTGATGGCATTTGTCAGGCCTTCTCCTTGTGGGGAAGGGGAGATGAGGTGGTAGGCATCGTTGCAAGTGGCTCCGGAGATGAGGCACCAGTGCTCCTTCTTGCCAATCATTTGGCTGTAACTCCAGCGTTCCTTGTTGGCATTCCTTGCAAAGACAATCGTGGCAGCTGCTTCGCCTGGGTTGAGGCCGTTCCTCTCTATGTCAAAGGGGCGGCATGGCTCTTCTGAAACAGCCTTAAGCGACTGAAATCCAGACACTATGAACTTGCTCTGCACCTCTGCTCCCACCACGATGGCGTAGTCATAGTGGCCTGCGGAGAGCAGGTGATTGGCAAGCAACTGTGCCGAGAGTCCTGAGACGCAGGCATTGCAAACGACGATGGGCTTTGTGGTCAGCCCTATGGCCTCTGCAATTCTCTGTGCTGCCTTGGCTGGGGACTCCTCGATGTTGCCTTTCGTGGTGCTCAGGATGAGGATGATTCTCGAGAAGTCATTGCCGAGTGAAGTGTATGTGAGGGCCGTGCGAATGGAACGTATGGCAAGGGCCTCAAAGAAAGTGTATCCCTCAAGGGCAAGCTCCTTCCTCTGCTCTTCGCTGAACAGCGATGCAGCAAATGGCTCAGGCAGTCCGAAGGCTTCCCCGGGGAGATAGCGCTTCAAGGCAGAACGACCAGCCAAAACAGCCCGGTAGTTCTCCTCAGTCGTGATGCCCAAAGGCGAAATTATATTTGTGGCGATTACACTAACCATCAAGAATATTTACGATTTGACGATTTAAGTAATTTACGATTTGACGATTTACGATTTATTTACGATTTAGTAATTTAACTATTTACAGGGCGGCAGCGAATTTTTCACTCTTCACTTAAGAGGTAACTATGATTCTTCACTCTTCATTCTTCATTCTTCATTTATTATTTCCTCCCAGAACTCAAAGTAGTTGTACCATTGCTCGGGATACTGCCTGACGCGCTTCTCTAGCTCTGCGACGTAGGCACGGGAGAGCTGCTTTATTTGTTCCTGTCGTGTGGCTTTCTTGTCGTAGAGGAGCGGCGTGACATATATCTTATAGCATGTGAGCGAGTCCTTCATCACGTTGACTGCCAGCACATCGAGCCCACTCATTGTCGCTACGGAGAAGGGGCCGAGTGGAAACTTTGCCTTGGCTCCGAGGAACTCATGCTCGATGCTTTTTTGCGAACCGTTGATGCGGTCGGCGGGCATGCTGACTATCTCGCCGTCGGCCAGTGCCTTGTCTATCTCGAAGAGGTGGGTCATGTCTGGTTGGATGGCTATCATGTTGATGTTGGTGTCTGCAAACATCTTGCTACGATTCTGCATCACTGAAGCTTTTTCGCCAGCAAATACAAGTGCGTTGAGGCGTTTGTTCTGGCAAACCAGTGTGTAGCCCGCTATCTCGTAGTTGCCTACGTGAGCGCTCAGCTGCACGAAGCCTTCTTCTTTTCTTGAGACCCGCTCAAGGAACTCATTGTAGTTCACGACCTCCACGTCGAACCTCTTGCCGGCATACATCGCAAACCTGTCGACCACGACTTGTCCGAAGAGGCAATGGTTGGTGTAAGTCTTCCATGCGGACTTCATTCTTCCATACCCGATGCGACGGCGAAAGTAGCGATACGCGATGCCTCGGCTGGGGTTGAGGATGAGGCAGACGGGGATGATGAAAAGGGCCACGAAGAGGTACAAGATGCGCACATCAATATGCCGAAGCATACGGATGAGCCACTTGTGCATCCATGCGTTGCCGTATGTCGTGCCTGCCCACTCCTGCTCTGCCATCTTTAGTTTACTTTACTTTCAATATAGTCGCAGAACTTGGCAAAGGTATCCACGCCTGCCATTTCTTCTGCTTTCAGTTTGAACCCGAAGGTCTTATCTACGATAACCACGATGTCGACGAAGTCGAGGCTGTCTATGCCCATGTCTTCTTTGAGCTTGGCTTCAGGATAAATCTTCTCCTCGTCAATCTCGAGGTCTTCAATCAGGAATTCCTTTACTTTTTCTTCAATTTCGCTTCTGTTCATATTTTGATTGTTTATGTTGTTTTGCAAACCATGATACTATGACCTTGTCCCAAGCCGTCGTAGATGCTTTCTATCTGCAGGCCAGCCTGTTGGACGAGTCGTCGCATGTCGTCCGAGTGGTACATCTTGCTGTTTCCGTTGGCCATGGCGGTGAAGTAGAGGCTGGTCATGGTGAGGCAGAAGGCAGCGGGCTCGAAGCGTTGGCGGTCCCAAAAGGTCTCCATGATGAAGAGTAGCGTGTCCTGCTCCATCGCCTCCTTTGCTCTGGAAAGAATACTCACGATTTCTTCTTCGCTGAAACAATCCAGGAACTGCGACATCCAGATGGCATCCAGTCCTCCCTCGCGTTTAGGGAAACGGGCTTCCTTGTCGAGCATGTTGATGCTGAAGCCCTTGATGCGCTCCGCACCTGGCTTGCCCTTGATGTTCTCCTGCATCATCCGAATCTGCTGGGGAAGGTCGAGGATGGTGACCTCCACCTCCTTGTCGTATTCCACGCACTTCAATGCCCACTTCCCCGTGTTGCCTCCCACGTCATAAAGGCTGCGCACCTTGTGTTCGGCAAAGACAATGTTGAGAGCCTCGGGGAAAGAGGAGTCCGAGTAGAAGTGGTCGAATTCAAACCAACTGTCTTGTGCTTGCTTGGGAATGCTGGAAAGTCCTTCGTAGAGCGTCGGCCAGTCGCCGAGACATTTCAGCCCGGCAGGTCGTCCCTCCTTGAGCGCCTCCTCGAGGTGGAACATCCCCTGGTAGTTGACGTCGTGGTTGAAGTCCATGTTGACCCTTGTGGCGGGGTCGTTGATGAGGAACCATCCCGTCTTGGAGAGCGTATAGCAGTCGGTTTCCGTGTTGATGAGTACGGTGCCGATGCTGAGGGAAGCCTCCAGCAGGCACTTGCAGGCATAGAGGGAGAGTCCGGTGCGTTCAGCCACCTCTGCTGTAGTGAGTCCGTTATCACTGTCTCGCAGCAACTCTAGGATGCCAAACTTCAGCATCAGCCTGCTTGCCTGAAACACTATCGGTCCCCACGCAATGAACTCAGCCTGCCTTTGAGCCTCGCGGGCCGAGAGCTGCTCGCAGGTGTATCTTTGCTTTAAGTTGGAAAAGAGGTTCATCTTATTTTACTTATTATCAACGCGCTGTTTGTGCCGCCGAAGCCGATGGAGTTGGAGAGGACGGTCTTGATGTCAGCCTCTGTCGTGGTGCGGGCAATGTTGAGTTTTTCGGAGTGCTCGTCGGGATTGTCGAAGTTGAGGTTGGGCGCCACGAAATGGTTCTGCATCATGATGATGGAATAGACCGCCTCGCTTGCTCCAGCCATCCAGCACTCGTGCCCCGTCATGCCTTTCGTGCTGCTGATGAGGGCGTGCTGACCGTGGAACAGGCGGTCGAGCGCAATGGCTTCGTACATGTCGCCCTGACGCGTTGAGGTGGCGTGAGCATTGATGTAGTCGATATCCGAGACGTCCATTCCTGCGTCCATCAAGGCTCGCCTCATGGCAATGACGCAACCTTCGTCGCTGGGTTGACTGATGACCGCCGTTCCGTTTGAAGAGAAGCCATAGCCCTTCACTTCTGCCAGGATGTTCGCTCCGCGGGCCAGGGCGTGCTCATAGTCCTCGAGGACAAGCGCTGCGCCGCCGCCGCTCGGCACCAGTCCGTCGCGGTCGCGGTCAAAGGGGCGGCTGGCTTTCGTCGGCTCGTCCATGCGTCTGGAGAAAGCTCCGATGGCATCGAACGAGGCCATGCTGTAGTGGTTCGTCTCCTGGGCACCGCCGCAGAGCACCATCTCCTGCAGGCCTTGCTTGACAAGCATATAGGCGATGCCGATGGAGTGGCTTCCGCTGGCACAAGCCGCACTGATGGTGAAGTTCACGCCCTTCAGGTGGAACGCCGTGCTGAGGCTCATGTTGACGGTGGAGTTCATGGACTGGAAGATGTAGTTCTGCCCAAGCAGTTCCGAGTCTCGCTTTTCCTCCATAATCCTTGCCGCCTCGATGACGGACTTGGCCGACGAGTCGTTGCCGAAGATGCAGCCCACCTCGTTTCCCATGAGATAGTCTTCGCTAACCTGCGCCATCTGGAAAGCCTCGCGGCTCGCCATGTAGGCATATTCAGCTTCCTCAGAGAAGCCGCGCCGCAGATGTCGGTCGAGGAGTCCCTTCAGCACGGGAGTCTTCACCATGCCGGTCAGCCCCGACTGGTAGCCGTAGCCCAGTCTGTCATTGTCCATCACGATGCCTGACCGCCCCTCACGAAGCGCGTCCCTCACCTCCTCCGTGCTTGTCCCGAGGCACGACCAGATGCCCATGCCCGTTATGACAACTCTCTTTGCCATCCTGTAATTTTCGATTTATAGACATTATTATGCAAAGCTACAACTTTTTCTTGAAATGGCAAGCACAAGAATGAGGAATTCCACGAATTTTATACTTATTTGCAAACTTTTTACATTTGGATGTTTGAATAACGCCTGCAGCGATGACTTTAAAACGCCTGCGAGGTTCGCAGGCACAAGGTGCCAAATATACAACTTAACGTGTTAAAAATATAAATGAGCCACTTTTAGTTTGAGAACAAGGAGAGGAGTTAAATAAAAAGCGGCTCCCTCTCTCTCTGGGGGAACCGCTCTTTTTCTTATGTGACTGGATGGGGTATCAGTTTCTCTTGGTGGCTGAGTAGTTGATACGCAGTGCCCAGGATTTACGCAATACTTCCTTGATGTCGG
>CAMJOE010000077.1:0-13550 GCA_946407485.1 uncultured Prevotellaceae bacterium
GTAATGGCCTGGCTGACAATACGATTGTTCTTATCTATCTCCTTGACGTTGGCACCGATAATGACGTCAATATCATCAGAAACGGTACCTGAGATACGCCGTTGCTGTGCGCTTGCGGGCAGTGCCATGAGTGCAACCACCCAAAGCAATAAAAGCTTAGTTATTATATTCTTCATAGTCGGATGATTTTATCGGATAGCGTATCTCTGTAAATATCTCTTAGCTTTAATGGTTGATTCCCAAGTCTTGTCGTGCCTGCCATCGATAACCTCGGTGTGGTTCAGGTAACCTGGGATGGAGTGAATCACGGCAGCACTGGATGAGTTGATGGTGATACCCTTCATCTGTACGCCGACTGGCGTGCTGCTACATGAGATGTCACGAGCCAACACGTTCTTTTCGCCTACAGTGACGAAAGGCATTGTAGCGCCAACCATGCTGTTGCCGTTCTTCTTCCAAGTCACGTCGTCGCAGACGCGAAGGTCTGTTCCGTCGCCATTGCTGATACGGTCCACATGGAGCTTACAGAACAACTCGAGATCCTTGTCGTAGCTGGACGTTACCATCTCTTCTCCCCTATTAGGTGCTATCTCTGTCTTATCGGCAAAGATTGAGTTATCGGCGAAGTGGTAGCGTACGAAGTTGGTCAAGTAAGTGATCTTGGCTGCGATGCGGACGCTGTCCTCGTAGGTCTGGAGAGAATCGGTATAAACGATTTCGCCATCAGGATCAAGCTTCGGCTCGCCGGTCTCTTCGTCGATTTCAGGTTTGCAGTGTGTGCGGAAGTCCTCGCGAATGTCTTCCCAAGTGGGCAGGCCATCTGCGATAGCTGCAGCCACTGCTTCGTTCGTGGGAACGAAGATGGTGTAACGGTAGTTGTTGAAGAACTGCACGTTGTAGTCCAAGCCGTTGTCTGAGATGAAAATCTTGAACTTCTTGAGTGCCGATTCGCGCTGTGTCTTGGAAAGGTTGCCGGCAACAAGTCCGCAACCGATGATTTCCGTTTCATAACCGTCGGCAGTACAGAGGTCATAGAATGCGCTGTAGGGCGTCTCGCCACCGGTGCCTTCGATGGTCTTCATGTCGGCATCGTTGGTAAAGATGCTATATACGCTGCGGTATGTGGGAACCAGCGGAGCATTGAGGACGTAGGTGTGACCATTGTCCACGTTACGTGTTCTTGTAAGTTTACATGTGAGGACGCCACGTTCTGCGGATGTGGGGTCAAGGCCATTCTCTGCGAAGTACCTTTCGTTTTCGATCTGGAAGCCACCCTTCACGGCAATCACGCTGTCGTTTTCGTCGCGAACGACCTTCACGGCGTTACCGTTCTTTGAGAGGTAGTACTCGTCAAGAGGCTTCGAGGTGTCGATACCATAATACTTCTGGTCCTCGCGTGTCATAGGATTGGTTCCGTCGTGCACGATGGTGTGGCTCTCCAGAATATCCTTCAGACGGTTGATGACCTCATTATTGGTATAGTTGTTTGTACCGGGAATGGGCTGTGTACTGATTGTACCTATATTACCTTTATCTTTATTATAAGGACAATAGTAATTATAGAACTGGAGTTTCACGGGGAAGGAGCCGCCGACGAATGAGAACTTGACATCTCTGGGAGTACGGCTCTTCATACTTGCGGGGTCGTAGTAGTATGCCAATGCGCTGTCGCTGGGCAGCAGGAAGGTAAACTTACTCTGCATGGCCTTGAGGTAAGCGTAGTAGTTCAGGTTCATGTAGTCGTCGTAGATGGCAGACTTCATTATCTTATTTGTTTGACTAATGAACGCGGGCGCGGTAACTGATCTGTAGTCAGCCGGCACACAAGTTCTGTTCATCACATATACGACGCCGTTGCTGCAGACGAAAGCGGTGTCGAGCTGTGCAATGGCCTCGTCCACGTTATCAAACAGGGGCTCCATAGCGTCGTCGGTAAGCTTTGACCACTTGCTGGGCACTGAGCCGACGAATGAACGCTGCATGAAGTTGTTGATCAGCCTGTCGAGTGTACCTACAGGAATGCAGTCGATCTGGCGGAGAAGTTCATCCACGGTTGTTGCCTTGGTATAAGGAATCTCGTTGGGAGTACCTTCGTTGGCGTAGTATGTACGGATGAGGTCTTCACCTGCGTTCTGGAAGTAGTGCCACATCTGTTCGTCGCTGGGCACGAAGATGGCAGCCATATCCTTGCGGACATCGACTTCGTCGTAGTAGCCATTCCATCCCGGGTCGAACTTAAGTGAAGGAATAATGTCGAGGAACTCCTTCGGTGTGCCGGGCTTATAGGGGTCATACGTCTGGTATGTACCCTTAGGACCTGGCTCGAATCTGGGCACCTGGCCGTCAGCTCCCGGTCTGATGTATCCACCCTTCACGGAGAAGTTGTTCCTTGAGAAATACCTCTTCGTAAAGATAGAGTCAGTGAATTCGGGATGCAGCACCTTATATGCTTCGGTGATACGGTTGCAATAGAAGGGGGCGCTGAAACGGTCGAGGATATGGCTGAAGATGTTTGTCTTGCCGTTTGTGCGGATCACCTCTGCCATGTTGGTAAGCGGGCAAAGGGGCTTCTCCGTGACGTTGACATAGCCATTCTCGCAGACGCCGTCCTTATCTTTAAGTATAGCATCATAGATATGTACGTCGCTTGTATTGCGGGGACGTCTCATAAAGAGGGCGAAGTCTTCATCCTTCACCGTGTTTCTGGACATGTGCTCCGAGGTGAAATGGAGCATCATGGGCAGCGTGGAGTCGATGGCGAGATAGATACCCTTGCCGCCATTTTCCTCACGGAAACGTGCCCAGTAGTCCTTCTCGTAAACAGAGTAGGTGAAGGGCAGGTCAGACGCAGCGACAAAGGTGATGGAGTCTGTGGCTTCCACATCGGTGTAGCGGCGCATGTATTCGCCTCGTGTGGGAGCATTGGTTCCATCCGACTGGCTACTTGCTAAGTTCTCCATCACAATAGCATTGTTGAGCATACTGGTATGGATCAGCAGCTTTTTCTGAGCTTGGCTCAGGTTCTCATAACTTGTGGCATAATGCCAAGGGTTTGCTTCGGGCAGCTTAGCGTTGGCAGCAAAGAAGGCATCCCATGCAGAGTCGTTAGCCACGAAGACTGTCTTCGAACCGGTACGGCTCAGCACGTCAGTCAGCGAGCGCACGCCCTCGGGATTAACATCTTTGTCGGCCAGCAACTTCAGATAAGTTCTGAAATTACCCTTTTGCTCTAAGCTTTCGTAGATGCTTGAGTTGAGCCAGCTGGGCTTTTCATCGTCCAGAATGAACTCATCCTTACAAGCATACATCAGCCCGCAAGCCGCTAGCAGACATACCACCCGTGAGGAATGTCTGCTCCAATTGCTAAAACGGTTTGTCATACGCATTGTTTTATTTAGTTTTTTGTTGTTTTTCTCGTTTTTTCGACTCTTTTTGCGTCGTTACACGCACTCAACAAAGCAAATTTACATTTTTTTAAACGAACAGCGATACATCGTATAAATAAATGCCCTATTTTTAAGGATATTTAACAAAATAAGGTTAATTTTATTCAATCAAGAGCACTTTTAAGGTCATTTTTGTCATGTTTGCGTGTCAAAATTGGCTGCTCAAAAAATGTCGGCAAATTGCAGCCCCTGTCGAAGGCTTTTTGAGGGGATGAAGAGGCGAAATGCAGAAAATGAGACATTAAAAAAGATTTTTCATGACATTCTTGTGCGAGAAACGAGGCAAGGAAACTGAGTCAGGAAGGGCGGACTTGGGCAAAAAGAGCAATCTCAACGCGTACAATCTGAAAAGACGACAGGAACACGATGCTGGCGGATTAGGAACACGACGCTGGCGGCTTGGGAACACGATGCTGGCGGCATGGGAACACGATGCTGGCGGCTTGGGAACACGAGGCTGGCGGCATAGGAACACGAGGCTGGCGGATTAGGAACACGAGGCTGGCGGATTGGGAACACGAGGCTGGACTTTTATATTGGTGTCCAGTAAAAAGCGCCGGAGGTGCGATAGAACATAGACGGGGGTGTAACCCCCGGGGCTGCGTCATTCACTATATCAAAGCCCTGGAAGGGCGACAGATTATGTAATCTGTTTATTTCAGCATGCTTATGGTATTCTGTCGTCCTTTCAGGACTTTCTTCCCCTTCGCGCCATTACCGGGGGTTACACCCCCGTCTATTGTCTGTCGTCTCTTCGAGACTTTAGAAACCGCCTGTGCCTGACCGAAGGGGAGAAGCCCCGCCTGCCGCCTTTCTGAAACACTGATGAATAAGCATATAGGAGGTAGAGCGAACAAGTCCTTACCGGACACAAATGAAACCCTTAGGAACACGAGGCTAATCTGACAGAAAACAGCAGCGAGGCACTGCGGAATAGTCGCAATGCCTCGTTGCAGTGTTTATGCGGGTTGGGACGTATCAGCGGGCCATGTACGTCTTGCCGTTTCGGATGTAAAGACCATGCTGCGGGACTTGCATCAGGCGGCGTCCTGAGAGGTCATATATTACATCATCCGTCTCCTTGCCCTCAGATGTCAACTTGACAGGTGCGGCGATGTCCACATCCTTCCAGTCGGTCCACTCGGACGTTCCCTCATTGCAGACGGCCTGCACGCGGTAGTAATACATGTTGACATCTATGTCATCGATGATGAAATGCGTGGTGGTCAGGCCGGAGTAAGTGGTAATCACGCCGCCATCTCCGCTCATATCCATAATATTTACATTACTGAGGAAGAAACGCTTGCTTTTGGCAGTGGAGCCGAGTTTAACCTTACAGCCAGTCGGGACGCCATCGAAGGTGCATTTGTAGGTGGCGTAGTCGGCAGTGAGTTGAATGGTCTGAGTGCCGATGACCTGTTCGCCATCGAGTACTGAGACGACGATGCTGCTATTGTCTGAGCCGTAGTAGGATGCTTCGAACTCAACGATGAGTTTTCCGGGCTTAGTGAGCAGGGCTGGCGTCATGAGGTATCCGCACACGCGATTGGAAGAGACGCGCACGGCTTCGCTACCGGTGCCGTACAGTCCGGAAGCGGTCCAGCCCGACATCAGCGTGTACTTATCGACGACACTGTTGCTGACGGCGGTGTTGTCGGCAACGGAGCTGAACTTCGAGAAGTCTTCGTTCAGGTAGGTTGCGGGAGAAGCATCTTCGCCTTGCGCTTCGACCTGCAGGTTGTAACTCGTTGCACCTTCCACCGGCAACCAGTTGGCTGTGAAGGAGTGTTCGGTGATGTTGGTCGGCTCTATGACTTCCGGCATGGCCAGGATGATGATATCGCCATAGATGAAACTTATTTTGCCTCCCGCCGTCTCAGTAATGCTGTGGATGATGTTCGGGTGGGTCTTGGTGCCGTTCTTCTCACGCATGTACCACGTGAGGGGCTGGACTTCATTGATGCCTTGCTTGCCGGGATAGGGGTCGCCGGCTTCGTCGTTGGCACTGATCTCGTACTGATAAGTGCCGTCACTGCTGGCTTTGAGTATGCCCACCTGTCCGTCGGCCGGCAGGAAGGTCATGCGCTGGTGGTTCTTATTGTTATTGACGTTGTTGGTGTTCCAAGCCGTCCGGTCATAGTCAATGTGCCAGACCATGAGTCCATGTCCGCGGTTGCCTGTGCCGAAGGTTTTCTGCTGACGGTTCTCCAGGATGTAGTACTCGTTGGTATTGCCTGTGTTCCTGATGATGTAGGCATGTCCCACGTCGTTGATGGCGGGCATTTCGGTGATGCGACAGGGTTCGGTCAGGGGTATGAGGTCAATCCATCCTGCCATCCAGCGCTCGTAGGCGGTGTAGGGAGAGGGCACCTCGCCGATGCCTCGCGGTCCGTTGTAGCAACCTCCGTCGAGGACGTCCCAGTTCTGTGCTGCCGTGCCGCCCGAGTATTCTGTATCGTAGAAGTCGGGGTATCCGAGGCAGTGGCTGAACTCATGGCAAGCGGTGCCGATGCCTTCGAGTGTGGACGCGCTGGCAAGCTCTTGGGAGACGGCGTACGTGTCGATGTAAACGCCGTCCATCCTTTGCCGTCCGGAGCCGCACCCCCAGTACTTTGCGCTGGAAAGGGTAAACTCGTGGGGCCAGATGTAGCCGGGAGTGGCGTAGTAAGTCACGCCGGCGAAGATGACGTACACCTGATCGACGTATCCGTCGCCGTTCCAGTCATAGTCGGCATAGTTGACATCGGGATCGGCGAGCTTCAGCGCATCGATGACCATCTCGGCAGCACGGTCGTCGAGACTGCTACTGGGCGCTGAGCCATAGTATTCGCGTGTATTGTCCAGCGCAAGGGGGCCGACGACGTCGAAGTCGATGTCGAGCATGCCGTAGCTTTGCTCGCGGAAGTAGTCGCGCACGGAGCCCACGTGGTTATACCCCGAGAAGCCTATCTGATTGAAACGGTTGTTCCATTGCGTAGAGGCGCCTGCCTTCATCTTTCCGTCCGCGTTGGAGAACTCGACGAGCAGGACGAGGCCCTTCTTCGTTTCGCTCTCTGCCTGGGCACGCCATGGGCCCTGGCGATGACGGAGCGCGATGTTCTCTTCCCGCATCTTGGCCAGACGGGCCAGGCGGCGTTCGTTGACGCCCGGCAGGCGTTGGCTGTGGTGCAGGCGGCGCTGGGAAATCTCTCCTATCAAGGGTTGTGCACAGATGGAAATGCTGCAAACGAGAGCAATGAGCAGTGTTATCAGGTTTTTCTTATACATTATTATATATATATATTGACTTTGCGGCTGCAAAGATACGGATTTTAATTCATAATTCATAATTATTAATTCAGAATTGAATAAAAAGTCGTAACTTTGCGCACAAAATGGAGAAAAAAGTAAATACAGGAAAGGTTTTTCTCATCGCTGGGAGCGAACCTTTGGGAAGTGCAGGCGTGCAGGCTGACATCAAAGCCATTACGCGCTGCGAAGGCTGGGCGGCAGCAGCCTTGACATGTATCGTGGACGAGGATGTGAACCGCATCAAGGGCATCCATCACCTGCCGACGGACCTGATTGTATCTCAGGCGGAATCGTTTCTGAGCACTGTCGGCGCCGACTGCATCAAGACGGGCATCCTGCCCTCCGAGGAGATAATCCGCGCCGTAGCAGGCGTGTTGCGGCGCTTCAACCGTCAGCCCATCCTCATCGACCCCGTCATCGTGAACTTCGCAGGCGAACAGCTGGTCAGCGACGAAGCCATCGCGGCCTACAAGAACGAGCTCTTTCCGCTCGCCACACTCATCACGCCGAACGTCCACGAAGCAGAATTCCTGCTGGGGCACAGCATCAGCCATCCGGAGAGCGACCTGAAGACGCTCGCCCAGTGGGGTTGCAGCGTGCTGGTGAAGAGCGTGGACGAGGGCAGGTATCTGGTGGACTATCTCTACGACGCCGCAACGGAGACGCTCACTCCGCACCCGAAGAAGAAGCTCCTGCTCGACGACCGCAACGGCACGGGCGATACCCTGGCCAGCGCCATCGCGACGCATCTGGCGAAGGGCGACGACCTGGCAACCGCCGTCATGCGTGCCGAAGCCTACATGAACTACTTCCTGGCAGGTCCTCGTTACTATATCAGCGCAGGCCTCTGAGAAGGGATTGAAAAACGCCACGTGTGGGAAGAGCGATTCCCTCACGTGGCGTTTTCCGTTCCTTGCTGTGGCGTCGGCCTTTCCTTGCTGTAGGAAGTGGCGACGCTTGCTGTGGCGTTGGCCGTTCCCTCACGAGGGATTTTTGTCTCCCTCGCGAGGCATTCCCCGGCGCCTTTTATTTCTCTGTATGCTCCTTGCTTTCCTGAGAGCCGTAGTGACCGTAGATGCCGTAGTGGCCATAACGTCCGTAGCCGTAGCCATACTTGCCGTACTTGCCGTACTTACCATACTTGCCGTAGCCATAGTAGTAACCGTACTTCTTCTTCTTCATATCGACGGCATTGAGCACAAGGTTGATCTTCGGCAACTTGTCCTCAGCCTTGAGGCTGTTGATGAGGTCGAAGTTGGCACGCGGACTGTAGTCGGCGCGGCAGACGAAGAGGCTCATGTCGGCCACACGACCGATGGAGAGCGTATCGCTGACGAGTCCGATAGGCGGTGTGTCGAGCAAGACATAGTCGTAGTGTGCTTCGAGGAGCTCGATGGCCTTGTCAAGCTGTTCGCGCGAAATCAGCTCGCCCGGGTTCGGCGGTATGATGCCGGCGGGCAGCACGTCGAGATTCTTGTTGATAACCCCGTGCACAATCTGCTGCTCCAGTACGTCATAGGACATGTCGCTGCCCGAGAGGAAGGTCGTGATGCCCTTCTTGTCGGCAGGGATGTTGAACAGTTTCACGAGTCGAGGCTTGCGGATATCGAGGCCAACAATAACAACTTTCTTGCCCATCAGCGCCAGAGACATCGCCAGGTTGGTGCAGACGAACGTCTTGCCCTCACCGGGAATACAACTGGTGCAAAGTATGACCTTCTCGTCCGACTCAAGAATAAAGCGCAGGTTGGTGCGCAGGCCTCGGAAGGCCTCCTCCATCGAGTTGTTCGTGTTCTCGCGAACCACGAGGGCCTTCTCGCCATCGACCATCTTGCCGGCCATAGGGATGTCGGCCAAGATGCTGATTTTGGTCAACTTCTCCACGTCCTCGCGTCCTTCGATACGATAGCGGAGCAGGTTCTTCAGATAGAAGAAGGCGATGGGCAGACACGCGCCGAGCAGCAAGGCGATAAGCCAGATGATCTTGCTCTTCGGCGCAACCTGACCCCTATACTGAGGTGAGTCGATGATACGTGCCTTGGCAGCGGTGCTGGCCAGCGAGATGTAGTTCTCCTCGCGCTTCTGCAGAAGCATCAGGTAGAGGTTTGCCTTGATTTCCTGCTGGCGACTCATATTGGTGAGCGCGCGCTCCTGAGTGGGCGTGCTGCTGATGCGGCTGCTGTACATGCTGTACTGTCTGTCGGCACTCGACTTCTGCGTCATCACATCGTTGCGGATGGCGTCGAGGCTCATGCGGATTGAGGGCCACATCTCCTCGAGCTGGGCAGTGATGCGCTGAACGACTGCGTTGTCCTCGCCCGACGACTTGAGAAGGCGGTTGCGCTGCAACACGCCCTCGTTGTACTTGCCGATGGTGGCGTTGAGCGCGGCATCGTTAAGGCCGAGGTTAGCCGGGATGACCTGCATGGCGTTGGCTGGATTGTTCACGTAGTTGACGAGTGCATTGATGAGGTTGAGCTGCGTCTCGAACTCGACCTGCTTTTTCTGATACTCGGTCGTGCTTGAGAGAGCCGTCGTAGCGTCATTGGTCAGGTTGATGAGGGCGTTGCTCTTCTTATATTGCTCCAAGTCGCCTTCGGTGACGTCGAGCTCGCCGCGGATGTCGTCGATACGGGCCTTGATGAATTCGCCCGTCTTCTCAGCCACCTCGTTCTTGTCCTCGTTGGCATCCTCATTGTAGCACCTGAGGAGCTCGCCCAGATAGTCGAGCGAACGGCCCACCTGCGTGTCGGTAAAGGTGACCTGAGCCACGGTAGTGAACTTGCTGGTAGCACCTGCCGAGAGCTTGCTCCTGTAGATGCGGGCAGCCGTTTCGATTGGCATGATGGTGGCATAGAGTTTCTCCTTGTTCCACTTCGAGCCGGGATTCTGCTGGAATATGATGACGCCCATCGGCGTATTGATGCTGCCGGGCAGCTTCTTGACGTCGTGCTCGAAGGTCACAGGTTCCTTCTGTCCGGGCAACGCCACTTTACCCACCACATGCAAGCCCTTTTCGGCCTTCGTCATCTCCAACTGGATGGGAGTCCTCAGCACGGTAAGCTGGTGCTGCGGCATATCGACGATGATGGGGTTATTCTGGTACATCTCGAGCTTCTTGACACGGCCCTCGATGGCATAGCTGACGTAAAGCTTCAGCGATTTCACCACGCGGCTGTTCACGTTCGTACTGGTCAGAATCTCCAACTCGTTGTCAAAACCGTTACTGTTCGAGATGATACCCATCTCCTCCAGATTCATCTGACCTGCTCTCTTGAACTGCTGCTTGCCCTCATCGTCCTTGATCAGCACCTTCATGGCCGACGTATAGACCGGCGTCGTATAGCGGAGGTAGCAAAAAGCCAGGCAAAGGGCGATGAATGTGGACAAAACAATCCACTGCCAATTAAGCACGATGATAGTCCATATCGCGGATAGAGTAATACCACCGGACTCTTCTTCTTTTTGTAATTCTTCGTTAGCAACGTAATCTGCCATATATCCTATTTTTTTTAGTTTGTATGCATTGTTCTCCAATCAGCGTGCAAAGGTACGAATAATTATAATAATGTTAAAGGATTTGGAAGAAAAAAATGTCTTTAAGAGAGATTTATTCTTTATTCTTGCTTTATATCGCACAAAATATCGTAACTTTGCATACGAAGTATGTGCATATGACGCACTTCTCCTTACAAGACAATGGGTAAAAGCAAGACAAACACATCGGCGCGGCGGACGGCGGGACACTGGCTGCGTGACGGCCTGACACTCCTGGCCGAGGCATTCCTCTGGGTAGCCTGCATCTATGCCGCCTCGCTGCTACTGGGCACGAAGCCGGGGGCAACACCTCTGCCCCAGTGGCTCAAGCATTTTGCCTGGGGGCTCGTGCTGCTCTTCTGTGCGACGCGCTTCATCCCCAACAATGCCTACAGCCGCACGGCCCGTCGCGACGAAGTGGTGGCTCAGGCCATGAAGACAGCATTGGCCGTGAGCGTGCTTGCCTTTGCCATCTTCACCGAAAGAGACAGCCTGCTGGTCCTCTCCTGTCTCCTCTTCTTCTTGATGCTGACGGCCGAGCGTCTCATCCTCAACAGCTTGTTTATTCGCTACTTAAGCAAGAGCGAGCACGGCGTCATCATCGCTGGCGAGGATACCGTCTGGCAGCAAAAGGCTTTGCAACAGAACACGTACGGCCTGAAGCTGGACCGCCTCGAGGAACAGACGGCTGAGCAGTTGGAAGCATATCTCGCCGCGCATCCCGAAGCTGAGAGCGTCTATTGCTCGCTCACGGCATTGTCGTCGAAAGAGCTTGTGGACGTCGCCCATACCTGTCGCAAGCAGGGCGTCATACTCTACCTCCTGCCCCAGCCTGCCTATCCGATGAATAGGGCCATGCTGAGCGAATGCCGCGGTAGCGTCAACGTGCTCTCGCCCGCAAAGCTCCCTTTGCAAAGCCTCACCAACAGGGTCGTCAAGCGACTGACGGACATCGTGCTGAGCCTGCTGGTGCTGCTTACCGTCTTCCCCGTCTTCGCGCTCGTTGCCTATATTTGCATCAAGCGACAGAGCCGCGGGCCCATCCTCGCGGCACAGCACATGTGCGGCATGGATGGCAAGGCATTCCTTTGCTTCACCTTTCGCACACGCCACCACGAGGCCGCGCCCTCCTTCCTCGAAGGCATCAACGACCCCGGCTACTTCCCCTTCGGCAAGTTCCTCAGCATCTCGCGCCTGGAGTTGCTTCCGCAATTCCTCTGCGTGCTTTGGGGAAGCATGACGATTGTCGGCTCACAGAAGATGCTGCCCGAGCGCTATCCCGAATACCAGCGAGAACTGAGGCAATACTTCATCCCGGGTCATCGCCTCAAAGCTGGCATCACAAGCCACCACTTCGTTTCCGAGACGCAAGGCAGCACGAAAGCCGACGTCTGGTACTTCCGAAACTGGGGCTTCTGGCTCGACATACGAATCATGATGCAACGCCTCGCCACCCTTCTGAAACAATCAAAAGCGAAGTCTATTAATTATATATAATGTATAGCACCCTCCAAAGGGGAGCAACAGCCTCCCCCAACCCCTCCAAAGGAGGGGGGAATAAAATAGTTAAATTACTAAATAGTAAATAAATCGTAAATAGTAAATCGTCAAATCGTAAATTACCTAAATCGTAAATAAATAGTAAATAGTAAATCGTCAAATCGTAAATAACATCATGTCTATATTCAGTAAACTATTCGGCAAGGACAAAGAGCAGACGGCCAAGGTGGGCGGTATGGAGGACTTCATGCTCCTCATTCGTGTCTATTACCAAGCCGTGATGGCGGCTCAGATTGGCATCAACAACCTTGGCGCCTTGCCCGACCTTCGCATTTTCAAGCAAACATACCATGTGACGACTGTCAACAACAAGCTTGGCATCGCCGAAAAGAAATATTGCCGCAAGCTCATGCAGGACATCTACGGCATCAGCGACGGCTTCTTCACGGAAATCGACGCCAGCATACGCAAGCATTGTCGCAAGATACAGGATGCGCAGAGCTACCTCGTGCAGTTCCAAGGCTTTAGCCAAGACCTTATGATGCTGATGGGCAACCTGATGCAATGGAAGATGCGGCTACCCAGCTTCTTCAAGGGCGCCCTTCGCGAGATGACGGCCAAGCAGGTGCATCAGGTGCTGACAAAGAACGACTGGAAGGACGAAGGCGTGCGCCGCGCCTGCGTTTCTGTCCGCAAATACCAGAACGTTCTCGGCTACACAGAACAATGGATGACAGAGTACGTACATACCATTGTAATGCTCGCAAAGAAGGAGCCAAAGAAAAATAGTGAGGAATAAACTTGCACAAATAGAAAAAAAGTACTAACTTTGCCCGCAAATTGAGTTAATTCGTCATGAATCAGGAACTGAAAGCCCTCATAACACGCCTTGAGACGCGCGTCAGACAGCTCATCATGCAGCAGGACCAGTTGCAGGAAGAGCAGGCCGCGCTGCGCAAACAACTTGGCGAGAAGGACGACGAGATACTGAAGCTTCAGATTCAGAACGAAGAACTCAAACAACAATATAGCCGTCTGAAGATGGCAAAATACATCGATATGGCCGACAACGACGTCAAGGACATGCGCGGCCGTATAAGGACGATGGTGCGCGATATTGACCGGTGCATCTCAATGCTTAAAGTAAAACAGTAACACATTATGGATGACACCCTTTCAATAACTCTCCGATTCGGGTCTTGGACATTGCCCATGACCATCAAGCGTGACGAAGAATATGTCTATCGCCAGGCTGAGAAACTTATCAAGGAGAGGTTCAGCTTCTATACAAGCAGCTATCCCGGACAGAACACCGAGATGTATCTGGTGATGACCATCCTCGACATTGCCGTTCAGAGCAAACGTCAGGAGACCACCAACAACGCGGAGCCTGTGCTGCAGGCCCTCAAGCCGCTGCTTGCCGAAGTCGAGGCCGCACTCGTCAAGAAATGAGAGTAAGTGACCCCGAATATTAACCCTTTATCTAACATTTATCTTTCATGACAATTGATATCATAGTTGCCCTTCTGGTCGCTATCGTGGTATTCTTTGCCCTTGTGGGGGTATGGTACTTCGTCGTAGTGCCCGCCAAGCGGAAGGCGCTCGCCGAAGAAGCCCGTGAAGCAGCCGAGAAGGAAGCAGAAGTCATCAAGCAGAAGAAATTGCTTGAAGTGAAAGAGAAGTTCCTGAGCAAGCGCACCGAGCTCGAGAAAGAAGTGCGCCAGCACAACCAGCAGATACAGCAGAGCGAGAATCGCATCAAGCAACGCGAGATGC
>CAMJOE010000078.1:0-13504 GCA_946407485.1 uncultured Prevotellaceae bacterium
GTAACGTTAAAGAACGAAGGACAGGGCAGCATAGGCTACTTCCTTGCTGGCAACCCGTTCATTTGCGGTCTCGACATGCAGAAGTTCTTCGAGAAGAATAGCAATGTCATAATGCCTTACTTCCTCGTGATGAAGAATAGCGAGTTGGATCCAAAGAATCCCGACTTGAATCCAAATGGAACTTCCTGGAAGTGGACGGACATGAACTTCGCAGCATATGATGATGGTGAAGGTTCCGGCTTGCAGGGGCAGACGATTGTTCCTGCGCGCTATGGCTTCTTCGTGAAGAGTAAGAGCGATGATGTCAGCGAAATCACACTGAAGTACACCACCGACATGATGACGCTTACTCCAAGAACAGCGTCTTCAAGGCCCGATGGATTGCATTATCTCGTCATTCGTGCAGACCGGGACGGCAACCAGAGTGAGGCCAGTGTGATTAAGAGTGCTGATGCCAGCAACAAGTTCCTGCCAGAGGAAGACCTTGCGACGTTCATCGTCAGCGATATCAGTTCCAGCATACCTGTAGTTTACACTTTGACAGGCCGTTTGGCTACCAGCGTCAACCGCATTCACGACTTCATGGTACTGCCCATTGGCATTGAGAGCAATAGCGACGAGCCTGCAACTGTTACCTTCCAAGGTGTTGAGTCCTTGGGCGACAGCCTGATGCTCTATGATGCTAAGATAGGTGAAGCAGTGCCCCTCTACTCTGGAATGTCAACTCGTATGCCTGGCCGTACGCAGAACCGCTTCTTCATCGTACAGGCATCCAGCATCCAGCGGGCAATCGCTGAGAACAGTCTGCAAATCTATGGTGAGGATGGTATTGTTGTTGTGACTTCAACGACAGGACAACCCATCACAGAAGTGAATGTCTTTGATGTTGGCGGACGTAGGGTTTATTCTGCTAAGCCAGACTTCGGTGAACACCGATTCCGCATGCCCAAGGGTGTCTATATAGTAACGGCCAATACTGATGACCTGAGACAGGTGAAGAAGATCAGCTACTGATGTATGGTGAATTAGCATTAAGCTTTACCAAGAGAGGCGGGAAATAAACTTAAGAGAGCTGCATAATCCTAAGACTATGCAGCTCTCTTTTGTTATTGGCGTGCGGTGAATAAACAGGGGCGTTGCCTTCTCAGTTACTGCCCTTGGCAAGCAACTGTTGCAGGTGATGTAAGACTGAAGTCAGATCTGCTATTGGAGCATCGGAATAGGTTGCAACCACTTTTCCTTCAGCATTTACTATATAAGTACGTGGAATGGTTTTGGTAGCAAACTTATAATAAAGTTTCTTGTCTTGGGGGATATAGAAGGGCATGGTAAATGCTGCTTCTTTCCAATAAACGCTTACTTCCTCCTTTGTCTGGCTGCGTGGCACATTCAGGATGAGTACGTTTCCCTCATATTCGTCATAGACCTGCTGCATGACAGGCAGTTCCTTCTGACAGTCGCGACATCCGGTGTCGAAGAAATTAAGGATGTAAACATGTCCGCTAAGCGAAGAGGATGTCAATTCTTTTCCTTCTGAAGATGTAAGGATAAAACTCGGGACTTGGTTCCCAACCTTAACAAGCATCGTCGAGTCGGCAGGTTCCACGTCATCGTGCATACATGAAACCAGCAACAGTACCAGGGAGCAGAGGACAAGATGCCCTATGCCCTTGTTTTTTTCTTTGAACCGAAAAAGGATATTCATAAATTAAGTGAAGCAATTTGAAACAATATCATCAATGGTGATGCAAAGTTACAACAATTATCCGAGATAATCATTGCTTGGGATAGGAATTTTCTCTAAAGGACAAATATGAAGGTGCGCCATCGCCTGTAATTCAGGCTTTGGAGCAGTGTTTCCCATGTCCCTTGCCCACGCCCTGTGCCTAATATGCCAACTATGCACGTCTGTTTGTCGAATACGTCAGCTTCTCGTTGGCAACGACACGCGACGGTGGACGGCAACGTCTTTGGCGGCGGTAACGAGAGTCCGTCTCGCTCTAATACGGAAGTGATAATTAAGGGTGATGTTGAAGTTACCAAAGATGTCTTCGGTGGAGGCAACATTGCCAATGTGGATGGAAGCACGACCGTGGGCATTCAGGGTGGTACAGTACTAACGGATGTCTATGGGGGTGGCGCTTTGGCTAACACGGGCAACACCACTGTTAACTTGTCTGGCGGCACCATAGTTCACGATGTATATGGCGGCGGTTTGGGACAGAAGACCGGTTTCTTTGACGCAACAAGCGATGTGGAGGCTCTCGTCAATGGCAACACCTTGGTTGAACTTAACAAGAATACAGCGACAGACAATTGTGTCGTGATGGGCAGCATCTTCGGCTGCAACAACCGGAACGGCACGCCTACAGGGACAGTGCTGGTTCATGTCTATAAGACAGCGGGCAACGGCTCTACGAATGTCCGTACGCCTTCCGACAAGCTTTTCAGCCCGACGGCAGCCGACCACAAGTATGAGCTGATGGCCGTCTATGGCGGCGGCAACATGTCGGCCTATCAGCCAACAGCCAGCGACGGCTTCTCTGAGGTTATCATCGACGGCTGCGACCTGAGTAGTATCGAATATGTCTATGGTGGCGGCAACGCCGCTTCTACGCCTGCCACGAAGGTAACTCTGAACGGTGCCTACGAGATAGGTTATGTTTTCGGTGGCGGTAATGGTAAGGATGCTCTTCCCAACGGCGACCCGAACCCGGGTGCCAATGTGGGCTACCTTGCCGACGGCACGACGGAATATGGCCAGGGCAAGACGTTTGCCGAACTGTTGGGCGGCACCATCCACTACGCTTTCGGCGGTTCGAATACGAAGGGCAACATCCGCGAGGGCGCTACCATGAGGCTCGACGAGGCAGGAGACTGTCCGCTGGAGGTAGAGGAAGTCTATGGCGCTGGCAATAAGGCGGATCAGGACGGCACGGCGCAAATCCAGTTGGGTTGTGTCTCCTACCTGAAGGAAATATATGGCGGAGCGCGTGAGGCTGATTTGGGCGGCAACGTTGTGCTGTCCATCACGAGCGGACGCTTCGACAGGGTCTTTGGCGGCAACAATGTGAATGGTGACCTCAAAGGCACTATCACCGTGAACGTCGAGGAGACGGGCTGCCATCCCATCATCATCGGTCAGCTCTACGGCGGCGGCAATCTGGCTCCATATAAGGCACCCGACGGAGCAGCCGGACCGACACTCAACGTCCGCTCCTTCACGAGCATCGGCGACATCTACGGCGGAGGCTATGGCGCTTCGGCTATCGTCACGGGAGATACCTACGTCAACATCGACGAGTGTCTTGGAGTGAATCACAGCTCGGAGGTTAGCGAGACGGCTGCCCACACCGGCAAGAACATCGACATTGTGGTAGGCGAGGACGGCTCGGGCACTCCCATCACGGAGTCCGTCTTCCAGCCGGCGCACACGGTCGGTGCCATCGGAAGCATCAACAACGTTTACGGCGGCGGTAATGCTGCGAAGGTGACAGGCAGCACGCATGTCAACATCGGCACCCAGATGGGTGAGAGCATCGTCTTCGTCACGCCGGAAACTGCAACGGAGGCTCAGCGCACGAAGACCGTGCTGGGTGTTGACATCAAGAACAACGTCTTCGGAGGCGGCAACCAGGCCGACGTGACGGGCAAGACGAACGTCAAAATCGGCAAGGAGAATTAGCAGGAAATCCGCCCGCCTTGCGAACCCCTTTCAGACGCCACACGTGGGAACGGCCATTCCCACGTGTGGCGTCGGTCGTTCCCACGTGTGGCGTCGGCCGTTCTCACGTGTAGCGTCTGAAATCCCCTTGTGAGGGAAAATTTCTCTCCCGCAGAGGGGGTGTCGAGCTCATCTTTTCGTTTTTTTGGAAAAAGAATGAGGCAAACGCGTGTTCCTATGTAAAAAAAGTGTAACTTTGTGGGGACGAAAACCATTAATCATCCCCAGATGTCCGGGCATCCAGGCGCACGGAAAGGCGGCGCGCAGGAGCGGCGGGCATCGGGCCTCGACATGCATGAATAGGTTGAAGCACTTTATCCGGTCGCTCAGGAACCGACGCGCGCTGCTGGTTGTCATCTTGGCGGTCCTGATGCTCGAACTGCTGTCCGGTGCGCAGTACTATTTTACGCACCATCTGATGGAGGACGAGCTGGAGAAGTATGCCGAGATGGAGCTGACGACGAAGGCCATCATCATGAAGCGCATCATCGAGGACTCGGAGCACACACTGAAGGGCCACATCATGGAGGTGAAACGCAACCTGGCCTTCCCCGACTCGATGCCCGGCATCCTGAAGCAAATCACCAAGTACTCCCCGTATCTGCAGGGCTGCGGCATCGCCTTCATCCCCGATTATTATCCCGACAAGGGGAGGCTCTTCGAGCCATACGCCCTGAAGACCGACAGCGGCATCCAGTGCCTGCAAGTGGCCGACGGCGCGTTCGACTATACGAAGGACGGCTTCTTCTGCGACATCATGAAGAAGAAGAACAACAGCTGGGTGGGGCCGTACGACGACATGTACCTCGGGCAGCGACTCATCAGCTATGCCGTGCCCATCTATGAGTTCACGGGCGACACGGTGGCGGTGTTCGGCATCGATATCGACACAGAAAATCTCGGCGACACACTCAACTACCGCCACATCTACCCGTCCTCGTTCGACCTCCTGCTCACCGAGGATGGTGAGTTCATATCCGGCCCCAACGACCCCGGCCTGCACCAGGAAGTGCAGTTCGTCACCTCGCTCATCAACGACAGTACCGTCCAGCGCCGCCCAAGCAGCAAAGGGCGAAGCAAAATCATCGACTTCGACGGGCGAGAGCGCGACGGCTCCGTCTTCTATGTCAACATGAAGGGTAAGCCGCACTGGCAGATAGCCGTCGTCTGCTACGACGACGAGGTCTATAGCTCCCTGCTGCGGCTGAGGTATCGCCTGCTGCTGCTCTCGCTCCTCGCATTCGGCATCCTGCTCTACGTGATATGGCGCTTTGCCGAAGGCGAAAAGGAACTGAGGCAGAAGACTTTGGAGCAGGAACGCCTGGCGGGCGAGCTGCGCATCGCAAGCAACATACAGCAGACCCTGCTGCCCGAGGAGGACGTGCTCCTGAAGGGCATCAGCGACGTCCAGGTCGAGGGGCGGCTCATCCCGGCAAAGGCCGTGGGCGGCGACCTCTACAACGCCTTCGTGCGCGACGGCAAGCTCTTCTTCTGCATTGGCGACGTGAGCGGCAAGGGCATTCCCTCCGCACTCATCATGGCCATCACGCAGGCACTCTTCCGAAACATCGCATCGCGCGAGGACAACCCTGCCCACATCATGAGGCTGCTCAACGAGACGGCCTGCCGCAACAATAAGGCCAACATCTTCGTCACGCTCTTCGTCGGCGTCCTCGACCTCCCGACGGGCCACCTCCGCTATTGCAATTCCGGACACGAGCTGCCTATTCTCATTGACCATTCACCATTGACCATTGACCATTCACCTTCGCAGATGTCGGCAGAAGCGTCAGCTAGGGGAGGCCAACAATGTTCAATGTTCAATGTTCAATGTTCAATGATAGAAGCCAAGCCCAACCTGCCCATCGGCCTCTTCGACGACTTCAACTACGAGATGCAATCCATGCAGATGCCGCCCGGCGCGACGCTCTTCCTCTATACCGACGGCCTGACCGAGGCCCGCAATGCCGACGGCAAGCTCTTCGGCAGGGATAGGGTAGTGCAGATGATGGAGGCGTGCGGCCCGAAAGAACCCAAGCAGCTCGTCGAGGCGGTTATTGAGAAATGGCATCAGTTCGTAGGCGCGACCGAACAGAGCGACGACCTGACGCTCCTGGCGCTGCGCTACACGCCGTCTCAGGAGCAAAACATCCTGGACGAAGCCATCACGCTCAGGAACGACATCAGGGAAGTGGAGGCGCTCGGTGCCTTCGTGAAACAGGTGGCGGGGCAGCTGTCGCTCGACAAGTCGATGGTCGGCAAGCTGCGTCTCGCCGTCGAGGAGGCCGTCGTCAATGTCATGGAGTACGCCTACCCGAAGGGCACGACGGGCGATGTGAACATCCGCGCCACCTCCAACGGACGCCGCCTGAAGTTCATCATCACCGACGCGGGCGTCTCCTTCAACCCGACGGAAGTGGCCGCTGCCGACACGACGCTCTCCGCTGAGGAGCGACCCGTGGGCGGACTCGGCATATTGCTCGTGCGAGAGCTTATGGACACCATCAACTACGAACGCATCGACGGCAAGAACGTCCTGACGCTGACGAAGTCAATACTTAATTCATAATACTTAACTCATAATTTTGGCAATGAAGACTACAATCGAACAACTGGAAGACAAGTACCTCGTGACGCTCGAAGGCGAACTCGATACCGCTGCGGCTGCCGAGGTGGAGAAGACATTGCAGCCGCTCTACACGACCGGCGGCAAGGACGTCGTCATCGACTGCAAAGGGCTGGAGTACATCGCGTCGAGCGGACTGCGCATCCTCATCAGCATCCTCAAGGGCGCTAAGGCAGGCGGCAGCAAGGTCTTATTGAAGAATATGAACGACGATATCAAGAGCGTCTTCAAGCTCACCGGATTCATCAACATCTTCGACGTGGAATGAGAAGCGGAGCTATTCTTGTGCTGCTGTTGGCAGCGATGATGGCCTCGGCTCAGGATGATACGACGGCCTCGGTTCTCTTTGGCAACAAGAAGGAGGGCCAGAGCCAGGGCTTGAACCAGCTCGACATAGACCTGAACATCCTGGGGCGCGGCGAGATGCGATTCGGCGGCTTCACTGAAGGCGCGGAAGAGAACCGCGCGCAGTTCCTGATGGAAAGGACGCGTCTGTCGATCGACTACAAGCGCCCCTACATCGAGGCGAAGGTGTCTGCCCAGCACAGTGGGGTGTGGGGACAGGCCGGCAAGGGCAGCTTCAACCTCTATGAGGCTTGGGCGCAGCTGACGGCAAAGAACGGCCTCTTCATTAAGATGGGACGCCAGGTGCTTTCCTACGACGACGAGCGCATCATCGGTGCCAACGACTGGGCAATGGCCGCAAACTCCCACGACGTCATCAGGCTCGGCTATGAGGGTCACGGACACAAGGTGCACGGCATCTTCGGCTTCAACCAGAACGCCGAGAGCATCAGCGGCGGCTCCCTATATACGGGCGACTCGTACAAGATGATGCACACCCTCTGGTATCATTACGACGTACCCAAGATACCGATTGGCGCCTCCCTGCTCTTCATGAACATTGGCATGCAGGGTGACAAATACAGCAATGATGAATTCACTGACCCCTGCAACAGGTACCAGCAACTGGTGGGCGGCTATCTCTCTTACAAGCCGGACAAGCTGACGGCAGAGGCTTCGTACTATCATCAGCTGGGACGTAACGAGAAGGATTGCAAGATGGACGCCTGGATGGCGAGCGTCAAGGCGCAATACCAGATATCCCCAAAGGTGGGCGTCCTTACGGGCTACGACTACCTGAGCGGCGACGACTATTTCGTCGTGCGCAAGAGCGGCGGCTTGGGTCTCGTCCAGCACAAAGTCTTCAAGTTCTTCAACCCGGTTTACGGTTCTCACCACAAGTTCTACGGCCTGATGGACTTCTTCTATGTGCAGGCCTTCAGCGACACTTTCTCACCCGGCTTGCAGAACCTCTACTTCGGGGCGAGCTACAGTCCTGTCAAGGGACTGAACCTGAGCGCTTCCTACCACTATCTGGCTACGGCAACAAAACTGAAGGACTTGAAAAAGACGTTGGGACACGACTTCGACTTCGAGACTTCCTATCGGATTCTGAAGGACGCCCACGTAGCCCTCGGCTTCTCGTACATGGCAGGCGGGGACACGATGGAAAGGCTGAAGCGGTCCGAGGGCAACAACGACCTGAAGTGGGCCTGGTTCTCGCTCATCGTCTCGCCACGCATCATATCAAAGAAGTGGTAAGGACAATTCATAATTCATAATTCATTATTTTTAATTCATAATTCATAATTCATAGTTCATAGTCCATTCGCGATTCCTAATTCTTAATTCTTAATTTTTAATTCTTCATTTATAATGACCAGCCCTTTAAGTAAAACCCAATATGGCATCTACGCCGAGTGCGTCGGCCGCAACGGCGAGATTTGCTACAATCTGCCTTATCTCCACACGCTCGACCCGAGTATCGACGCGGACAGGTTCTGCAGGGCAATTGAAACGGCGGTAAAGGCGCATCCGGTGCTCTTCACCCGTATCACGCTCAACGACGAGGGCGAACCGATGCAGACCATCGTGGACGAGGCATTCTCCGTCGCCGTGGAGGACATCGACGACATCGAGGCCATGAAGCCCTCGCTCGTCAAGCCCTTCGACATCTACGCTGACCGACTCTTCCGCATCCGCCTGCTGCGCGACGCAAGCCACCTCTATCTCTACACCGAATACCATCACATCATCGTCGACGGGACATCAACGCAACTGTTGCTAAACGACATAGAAAAGGCTTACGAAGGACTCGAGCTGGAAAAGGAGGACATGACGCAGGCGGAAGCAGCAGAGGCAGAAGCCGCCGAGCGACAGACGCCGGCATTCGACGAAGCGAAAGCATGGTTTGCCCAGCACTTCGACTGCGGGGATGTCTATTCGCCGCTGATGCCGGATGTGGATACAGGGCAGACCGTCACTCCACAGCTCGACACGGAGACATGCCTTGCAAGGACGCTTGGCACAAGCATGGAGCGCATCGACGCCTTCTGTCGGGAAAACGGCATCTTCAAGAGCACCCTGTTCACCTCGGCTTTCGCATTCCTGCTCGCAAAGTACAACAACGAACAGGAATCCCTGTTCACAAATATCTACAGCGGCAGGCAGGACAAGCGCCTGAAGCACACCGTCGGCATGCTCGTCAAGACGCTGCCTTCCTATGCTAAGTTCACAAGCGACACCTCGGTGCTCGACTTCCTCAGGGCCGGGCAGGAGCAGATGACGGGTTGCCGTCAGCACGAGACATACGCCTACAGCGACCTTGTGAACGACCTCGGCCTGCAGTCGGCCACGGCATTCGCATGGCATGGGGAGATATTCAACAATCCCACCTTCGACGGCAAGCCGATGTCGACACTCCTCCTGGTGAACAACACACGCGACGTGCCCATCTACATTAAGACATACGTGAGCAACGGGCAATGCTGCGTTGAGGCGGAATACAATTCCCTGCAGTATTCCGAGGCATTCGTGGGGCAGCTCTTGGAGAGCTATGAGGTCGTTATGGAGGGCTTCCTTGCCAAGGAATATCTGCGCGACATATCCCTTGTCGATGCGGAGCAGGCGCAGTTGCTGGACAGCTTCAACGAAACGGACGAACCGTACGACGACAGTCAGACGATTGTCTCGCTGTTCCGACGTCAAGCGCAAAGCGTGCCCGACAAGATTGCCGTGACGTTCCGCGAGAATCGCTACACCTATGCCGAGGTGGACGCACTCAGCGACCGCATCGCTGGCTATATTGCCGACAAGGGCTTGGGCTTGGAGGATGTGGTTGCGATACTGATTCCCCGATGCGAATGGATGGCGATAGCATCCCTCGGCGTGTTGAAAGCCGGCTGTGCTTTCCAGCCACTCGACCCAAGTTACCCGAAGGAGCGACTGAACTTCATGGTGCAGGACACCAAGGCGCGCTTGCTGATTGCCGACGAAGCCCTGCTGCCGATAATGGACGAGTACAAGGGCGACGTCTTGCTGACGAAAGACCTTAAGGACCTTAAGGACCTTAAGGACCTTAAAGTCACACCCAAGCCCTCCTCCCTCTTTACCTTAATATATACCAGCGGCTCGACCGGCGTGCCCAAAGGTGGTATGTCGGAGCACAGGAATTGGGTAGCGTTCTGCCACATGCATCAACAGGGCCTCCACATCAACGCCCAGAGCCGCGTAGCGGCTTATGCCAGCTTTGGCTTCGACGCCTCGCCCATGGAAATATTCTCCGCGCTGACGATTGGGGCAGAACTCTACATCATACCCGAGGAGATGCGACTCGACCTGATTGCTCTCAGCGATTACTTCGAGGCGAATGGCATCACTCATACGTTCATGACGACACAGGTGGCCTACCAGTTTGCCACCGGCATCGAGAACCACTCCCTGCAGGTGCTGATGACGGGAGGCGAGAAGCTGCCTTCCCTCGCGCCGCCCACGACGTTCAGCCTCACCAACGGCTATGGTCCGTCGGAAACGATTTGCTACGTCACCAACTATTGGGTAAAGGAGCAGAAGAAGAACATCCCTATCGGAAAAGCCGTCCAAAACTGCAAGCTCTATATCGTGGACAAGGAAGGCTTCCGCTTGCCTGTAGGAGCATGCGGCGAGCTGTGGGTGGCTGGCCCGCAAGTGACGCGTGGCTATCTGAACCGTCCCGAGAAGACGGCCGAGGTGTATGTCAGCAACCCGTTTACCGACGAACCCAAGTACAACCGCATCTATAAGACAGGCGACATCGTGCGCTACTTGCCCGATGGCAACATCGAGTTTGTTGGCCGCAGGGACGGGCAGGTGAAGATTCGCGGCTTCCGCATCGAGCTGAAGGAGGTCGAGTCCATCATCCGCGAGTTCCCCGGCATCAAGGATGCCACGGTGCAGGCCTTCGACATGGAAGGCGAAGGAACCGGCAAGTTCATTGCTGCATACATCGTCAGCGACGAGAAGATAGACATCGAAGCACTCAACAACTTCATTCTTGAAGAGAAGCCGCCATACATGGTGCCTGCTGTCACGATGCAGATCGACGCCATACCTCTCAACCAGAACCAGAAGGTCAACAAGCGTGCCTTGCCGAAGCCCGTTCCGTCTGTTGCGATGCCATCGCAACAAACCGAACAGGCGCCACTCAATGTGCTCGAGCAAGAGCTGTTCGACTTGATTGCTGGCATCGTGAACAACAAAGACTTCGGCATCACGACAATCCTCGGCTATGCCGGACTCACTTCCATCTCGGCTATCAGGCTTGCGGTGCTCATCAACAAACGCTACGATGTGGCGCTCGATGCCAAGTCGCTCGTCAAGACTGGCACGTTGCAAAGCATCGAGAATGAAATCCTGAAACAGTTCATCGATAATGGAGACAAGAAGGCGCAGCCTAACTCTGCACTCTGCACTATGAACTCAGAACTAACCAAGGTTCCCTTGAGCTATGCCCAGACAGGTGTCTATGTGGATTGCATGAAGAACCCCACCTCGACTATCTACAATATCCCTCTGAAGATAGCGTTCCCGCTCACGACCGACGTGCAGGCTCTTGCCGCAGCTCTGAGGACCTTTGTGAAGGTTCATCCGGAGCTGAGCATTCATTTCGAGACAGAAAACACCGAGATTACTCAGGTGCAGGACCTGGAGCAGACGGTCGACATCCCGTTGACGGAGATGAGCGAGGAAGAGCTGGCGAACTATAAGCTCGAGTTCGTAAGGCCCTTCAACCTGAACAAGGGACCTTTGTACAGGTTGGAGATTGTGAAGACGGCGCAGAAGGTCTATCTGCTCACCGACTTCCATCATCTCGTGTTCGACGGCGGTTCTTACGACATCTTCCTCCATCAGTTGTGCGACTTGATGAATGGTGGCGAGATAGAACCCGAGGTTATGAGCTATGCGGCCTTCGTCGTGGCAGAGAAGGAGGCAGAGAAGGGTGCTGACTATGCCGCTGCACGCGACTACTTCCAGAGTCGCTTGGGGGCAGTAGAAGGACCGACTGAGATTCCATCTGACTTGACGAACCCGCATGACCAGGGCGTCATCGGAGTGGCCTCTTCTGCCATCGACATGGATGCCATCAGCGACTTCTGCCGCAAGCATCAGGTCACGCCGGCCCACCTCACCTTGGCTGCCGTGTTCTATGCCCTGTCGCGCTTCTCCAACAACGAGCGCCTGTGCATCACCACAATCAGCGGTGGTCGCAGCAACCTAAGCATTCAAGGCACGATAGGCATGTTCGTCAACACCCTTGCCCTCAGCGCCAACATCGGTTCGCAAAGCGTAATGGAGTTCATACGGGAGACGAGCGAGGACTTCGACACGACGCTCACTCACGAGAACTATCCTTTTGCCCAGATTGCTTCGGACTACGACCTGACTGCCGAAATCATGTTCGCCTATCAGCTTGGGCTGTTTACTGACTACAAGTGTCAAGGCACATCGCTGGAGATGGAGAACCTCGAGCTGAATGTGCCCAAGTTCCGCATTGCGTTTTACATCAGGGAATTCAATGGCGAGAACTGCGTGTACATAGAATATGACGACGGACGATACACCCAAAGCCTGATGCAGAGTCTGGCCGATGCAGTCAGCCTGGCCGTTGCCGCCTTTATGCGTCAGCCCGATGCGCCTTTGTTGAGTGTGTCTTTGCTTAGCGACGAGCAAGAGGCTCTGCTTGACAGCTTCAACCAAACGGATGTCGACTACGATGCCTCGCAGACCATCGTCTCGCTCTTTGCCAAGCAGGCAAAGCTTGTGCCCGACAACATTGCCGTCGTCTATAAGGACAAACATTATACATATAAAGAGGTAGATGAGATAAGCGACCGCATCGCTGCTTATGTTGCTTCGAAGGGTTTGAAGGCAGAGGATGTGGTGTCCGTGCTCATTCCCCGCTGCGAATGGATGGCGATAGCGTCACTCGGCATCTTGAAAGCCGGCTGTGCTTACCAGCCGCTCGACCCCAGCTATCCCAAGGAGCGCCTGAACTTCATGATGCAGGACGCAGCAGCAAAGCTACTCATTGCTGATGAGGAGTTGCGCGACATTGTGGACGAGTACAAGGGCGAGGTGTTGCTGACCAAAGACTTTAAAGACCTTAAAGACCTTAAGGACTTTAACGACCTTAAAGACACCACGACCCCCGACAGCCTCTTCATCCTTCTTTACACCTCCGGCTCAACCGGCGTGCCTAAGGGCTGCCAGCTGACGCACGGCAACCTCGTCGCCTTCTGTCATTGGTACCAGCGCTATTACGGGCTTACTCCTGAGTGTCATGTGGCAGCGTACGCCAGCTATGGCTTCGATGCTTGCATGATGGACATGTATCCTGCCCTTACTTGTGGCGCTACGGTCTATATCATAGGCGAGGACATCCGCCTGAACCTGCCCGACCTTAACGACTATTTCAACGCCAACAACATCACCCACTCGTTCATCACGACACAGGTGGGCTATCAGTTTGCCACGAATGTCGACAACCATTCGCTGCGCCATTTCTCTGTCGGTGGCGAGAAGCTCTCGGCGCTCAACCCGCCAAAGAACTATGTGATGCACAATGGCTATGGTCCCACGGAGTGTACCATCTTCACGACGACCTATCCGCTGAAGGGGTACGAGGCAGACATCCCCATCGGCAAACCGCTCGACAACATGCGCCTTTACATTGTTGACCCGCAGTTCCACCGCTTGCCGCTTGGTGCTGCCGGCGAGCTTTGGGTCTCAGGACCTCAGGTGAGCCGTGGCTATCTGAACCGTCCGGAGAAGAC